>QHZN01000169.1 GCA_003225365.1 Acidobacteriota bacterium | reverse complement strand
CGGATACGCAAGCGTCGCTCTCGGTGGGCTCGATCGCGCTGGATCCGTCGAATCCCGACACCGTTTATGTCGGCACGGGCGAGGACGATTTTGGAGGCGACAACTACTACGGCGCCGGGATTCTCAAATCCACCGACGGCGGAACGACCTGGACTCAAATTCCGGGGCCTTTCGTCGGGGCAAGCGGGTCCGACCAATTCTGCGGCGGCGCGTTTATCGGCGCGCTCGCCGTCAGCCCCAGAAACAGCCAAGTAATTCTGGCCGGGGCGGCCTTCTTCTGCGCGCCCCGAAGCGGTGTCTACCTCACGACCAACGGCGGCGCATCCTGGACCAAGGTTCTTGGGGGGTCGCCCGGGACGGCGGTCTTCTTCGACCCCACCACCGGCAACGCCTACGCGGCTCTCGGTAATCCATTCGGCGGTAATACTAATAATGGGGTTTACATCTCAACGAACGGCGGGACGAGCTGGACGACGGACGACGGCACATCGCCCAATACGCTGCCGGCCGCGACCTCAATGGGGCGCATCGCCCTCGCGGAATTCCCCGGCAATCCTCCCACGCTCTACGCTGGCGTGGCTGGCGGCATCAACACGAGCAGCCCGGGCCTGCTCGGCGTCTTCAAGTCCACAGACGGCGGCGCCGGCTGGACTAAGCTCTCCAGCGTTCCGCCCTATTGTGACCCCACCACCGGCCACAACCAATGCTGGTACGACAACGTTGTCGCCGTGAATTCAAAGAACTCCAACATGATTCTTGTGGGCGGCTCGGGGGCGAGTTTCAGCGGCTCCAGTACCGTTTTCCAGTCGCTAGACGGAGGAACGACTTGGGCCGACATTACGAAAGGGCCCGACGGGGCTTTCGTTCACCCCGACATGCACGCTATCGCCTTCGCGAGCGACGGGAGCAAGTTCTACGTCGGCAACGACGGCGGGGTCTGGAGCACCACCAACGTCGGCCAAGCGTCCGTCACCTGGACGAACCTGAACAACTCGCTCGCCATCACGCAGTTTTATCCGAACCTGTCCACTTTCCCGAACAACCTGTCGCTGGCTTATGGCGGCACTCAGGACAACGGGACGCAGGTTTACCAAGGTGCGCTGGCTTGGCAGAATGCGGTCACCTGCGGCGACGGCGGCCAGACGGCTATCGATCCCACCGTGACCTCCACGCAAATCGGCACGGTTTACGTTGGATGCGCCTACATCCCGCCGAATACTCGCAACACGTTCCTACTCAAGATCGCTTTGACTTCTCCGAGCGGTGGAGGTTTCGCTTCTCCCGCCCAGAGCGGAATCAACGGGAGTGACCCAGGGATGTTCATTCCGCCGCTCGCCATTGATCCTTCGAATCCGCAAACCCTCTATTTCGGCACCAACCACGTGTATCAGACGACGAACGGCGCAGAGGCATGGACGGCCATGCCTCCGACTCTCGCCGGAAAGGTCTCGGCGATCGCCGTCGCGCCGGCGAATCCGAATGCTGTGTACGCAGGGTCCGATCAAGGCGCGTTGATCGGAACGAGCAACGCCGGGGCGGGGACCGGCTCCACCTGGAGCGCGATCAATACTGGTATCCCGAACCGCGCGATTACAGCCCTCGCCGTGGATTTCGCCAACCCCAACTCAGCCTACGTTGCATTATCGGGTTTCAGCGGATTCGGGGACACACTGGGGCATGTCTTCAAGACTTCGAACGGCGGAACATCGTGGAGCGACATCAGTGGGAACCTGCCGAATATTCCGGTGAACGACATCGTCGTGGACCCGGACATCGCGAACACGCTTTACGTGGCCACCGACATCGGCGTTTTCACAACCGCGGACGGAGGAGCAACTTGGTCCGTACTCGGGACGGGCCTGCCGCGAACCGCGATCTTGAGCCTAAAGCTCATCCGTTCCTCGCGCACGCTGCGCGCCGCGTCGCACGGCCGAAGCGCATGGGACTTCTCCGTGCCCGGCAACCTTCCCGTGGTCGAGCTTTCACCCGCTCAGCTAAACTTCGGCAGCGTGCCGCTCAATACTTCGGCCAGCCAGACGATTACACTAACCAACAACGGCACCTCCTTACTCAACATCACGAGCATTTCCACCTTAGGGATCAACAGCAGCGATTTTGTTCAGCACAACAACTGCGGCGCTTCGGTGGCAGCAGGGGCGAGTTGTTCGATCAATGTCGTATTCACGCCTTCCGCCGCCGGGACGCGCAGTGCGACGCTTTCCGTTGCGGATAACGGCCCGGGCAGTCCGCAAACCGCCATCCTGACTGGCGCCGGCGTGATCCCTGACTTTTCCCTCAGCTCGACTCCGGCGTCCGCCACCCTCACGGCTGGCACCACGGCGGTATTGAAGCTCTCGGTCGCTCCCGTCAACGGATTCAACCAAACCATCGCGCTCACTTGCGCGGGCCAGCCCGCGCTTTCCACCTGCGCGGTCTCGCCCACCTCTGTGACGCCGAACGGCACGAGCGCGACAACGGCTACGGTCACCGTTGTTACGACCGCTCGAACTCTGACGACACCGCGGGGCCCATTCGAAATCCCGCCCACGCCGTCTCGACCGAGGGAAGCGCCTCTGGGGCTGCCCTGGCTTGCGGCGCTGGGGGCGACTGCGTTCGCCCTCTTCGGCCGCAAACGTCGCCTTGCACTACTTTTTGTGATAGCGATTCTTCTTACGTGGGTGGCTTGCGGCGGCGGCGGCTCGAGTGTCCCCCATTCGCCCGGGACGCCGCCAGGGACCTACACGTTGACGCTCACGGGAACCAGCGGAGCGCTCGCGCACAGCATCACGGTCTCGCTGACCGTGAATTGACGAGCTCTCGACCCACTTATATTTCAGCTATTGAATTTGCACGGGACCATCGGGAGGTTCTTTGGGAAGGGAATCGTCCAGGGGCTTACGGCCCGCGTAGCCTTCCGTGAGGCCGTGCCAATACTGAATTCTTTCTTCGCCGAGCTTCCAGCAGAGGTAAATCTCCTGGCCGCCACGCAAGCTGGGAAAATCCACCAGTCCCATCTCAAGGTCTTTCACCAAGCAGCCGGTCTCGAGAACCTTTTCAACAGCTTCCTGAAGCTCGCCGGCAAGCCGGTCGCGTTCCGCGCGCTTCTGCCCGAGTTCGACGATGGGCGGTATCGAGCCGCCCAACAACATGACTCGCGACGCGCCCGCGGCCAAGTCCCTCTCCAGGACTTCCACGCGCCGCCTTTGATCGCGGGCCGTTTTAAGGTGTGGAGCGACATAATCCAGGAGTTCCTGCGCCTCTTCGCGAGTAAAATATTTTTCGGCCACAACCTTCTCCTGCTGAATTCGCGCTAACTTGAAATCTGCTCTTGTCTTAAGCCGC
This sequence comes from Acidobacteriota bacterium, assembly GCA_003225365.1. Taxonomy (GTDB): domain Bacteria; phylum Acidobacteriota; class Terriglobia; order UBA7540; family UBA7540; genus Gp13-AA74. The sequence goes on along the minus strand of QHZN01000169.1, from coordinate 16,549 downwards.
CCGGCCCCTGGACTGTTCTGCTCAAATCTGGAGCATCCGCTCGAGCGCCGTGCGCGCCCAGCGTTTGGTCTCCGCGTCCACGCTCACGCGATTGACGATGTTTCCGGCGACCAGGTTTTCGAGCGTCCAGCACAAGTGTTGGGGCGAAATCCGGAACATGGTACTGCAAAGGCAACCGCAATCTTCAAGGGAAACCACCATCTTATCCGCGCACTCTTTCGCCAGCCGATTGACCAAATGGATTTCCGTCCCCACCGCCCACTTCGACCCCGGCGGCGATTCCGTGACGCGCTTGATGATGAACTCGGTCGAGCCCAATTCGTCGGCGGCCTGGCAGACGTCAAATCGGCACTCCGGGTGCGCGATGACGCGGATGCCCGGGAATTTCTTTCGCGCCGCCTCGGCGTGTTCTGGAAGAAAACGCTGGTGGACGGAACAGTGGCCTTTCCACAAGATGACTTTCGCGTCGTGGATCTGCTCCTCCGAGAGCCCGCCCCGTTCTTCGTGCGGGTCCCAAACGGCCATCCTTTCGAGCGGCACCCCCAAGGCATAAGCGGTGTTCCGCCCCAGATGCTCGTCGGGAAGGAACAGCCCCTTTTCGCCTCGGCCGAGCGCCCACTCCATGATCTTCCGGGCGTTTGAAGACGTACAAACGGCGCCAGCGTTTCGGCCCACAAAAGCTTTGATGGCGGCGGTGGAATTGATGTATGTGACGGGGACGATGGGCGCGGTTGTAGTTCGGGTCAGCTCCTGCCAGGCGACCTCAACCTCCTCAATCGCGGCCATGTCGGCCATCGAGCAGCCGGCATTCAGGTCGGGCAGGATGACCTTCTGGTGCTCGGAACTGAGGATGTCGGCGCTTTCGGCCATAAAATGGACGCCGCAAAAAACGATGAATTCGGCCTCGGCGCGGCTGGCGGCCAACTGCGAAAGCCTCAACGAATCGCCGCGGTAGTCGGCGAATTTGACGACCTCGTCGCGTTGGTAGTGGTGCCCAAGGATCACCAACCGGCGCCCAAGGTGAGCCTTGGCGCGTGCGATACGCGCCTCGAGCTCGGGCTCCGAAAGCTCCACGTAGGAGTCGAGGGTCAGGGGAGTGAGTGTCGCGGTCGCCATAGCCTGCTCCCCATTATTCTACGCCCGAATCCACGGCAATGCCATTCGCCTCCGCTGGGTGCGCTCTTAGGGAGATCAATTCAATCTAGACTTATATCGGGTGGCGGGGGCGTTTGGGCGCTCGACCTGCGGCTCAAAAATGTCCTCGGCGGCCCCGAACTGCTCACCAGGCGACCCGCTTGATTCCCTTGATCAAGTCGAAATGTTGGTCCTGGCTCAGGATAGGGAGGGCGTGTTGGCGCGCCAGGGCGCCAATCCAAGCATCGTTGGAAGGAATCGGGGTACCCGCTCTCTAGTTGGACGCGCAGTTCAGCATACCAAACTGCAGTCTCCTCATCGACCTCGAGCACCTTCGAGACCGAAACGACTTCGTCAAGCCAGCCCTCGTACCGGCGCTTGTGCCGGGAGAGAGAAATTCCGAAGCGATATTCGCCCAGAACGATGACTGGGATCCGAGCGGGACGGCGGCGGCAAATGTCCTCGTGGCATCGGGCTGGCCTTCCGCGATTGCCGAGAGGGCATTCGTGTCAAGGATCAAGCCCACTCCCCTGGCTCGATTTTCTCGAATTCGCGCTCGATCAGAGCACCGATTCGAGCCGTCTCCTTCCTCAGGTGCCGCAGCTTTCCGGCCAGCTTCATCCGCGCCTCAACTTCGGCGGAGGATTTGGCGGCAAGTTTTTCGGCCACAGCCTCACTCACAAACCGACGCAGCGGAATTCGCCGCTCGGCGGCCTTCGCCTTCGCGCGCCGGAAGATTGTGTCGGGAATCTCCAACGTCGTCTTCATGCGGATATAGTCCCATATTTATGGGCGAGAATCAAATCGCGCACGCGACCGAATTCACCGCCAGAGCGCCCAGGCTATCTGTATACGAAGAGGCTTTTCATAGAGGTGGGAAACCCGCCTGAGGGATGAAAAGCGCCTCAGTCGTCGAGGGCGACGGCGCTACCCGCCGAGGACGATCATTTCCATCTTGGAGTGTTCGCGGGGCTGGTAGCGCGAGGCGTTGAGGGCGACGAAGCGTTCTTCCGAGTAGCGGTCGCGGCGCGCCTGCCAGACGGCTTCGATGTCTTTGCGGATTTCCTCGTCGCTTGCGCCGATCCGTACCAGCGACTTCAAGTCGTGGCCGTGGTCAGCGAACAGGCAGGTCACCAACTTTCCGTCGGCGGTGAGCCGCGCGCGCGCGCAGGCGCCGCAGAAGGGCTCCGTGACGGACGCGATGATGCCCACTTCTCCGCCGCCGTCTTCGTATTCGTAATCCACAGCGGGGGCGCCCGGTTCCTGGCGGCCCTTTTCGCGCAACTGGAAGCGCGCGCCAAGCGCGGCGAGGATCTGCTTCTTCGAAACGACCTTGGCAAGGTTCCAATCGTTCGCGTTGCCAACGTCCATGTACTCGATGTAGCGGATGGCGAATCCCCGGGCGCGGGCGAATTCGGCAAGAGGGAGAATTTCTTCCTCGTTCACGCCGCGCTCGATGACGGCGTTGAGCTTGATGGGGCGGAAGCCGAGGCGCTTGGCTTCCTCGAGCCCTTCGAGCACGGGGCCGAGTTCGCCACGCTTCGTCAGGCGACGGAATTTTTCCGGCTCCAGCGTGTCGAGGCTGACGTTCAGCCGCACAAGCCCCGCTGACTTGAGCGCCGCGGCTTTTTCGGCCAGATACGCGCCGTTGGTCGTCAGGCAGAGTTCCTTCAGTCCGGCGAGCGGCGCAATCTTGCGGATGAGCACTTCCAAGTTTTTTCGCGCCAGCGGCTCGCCGCCCGTCAACCGGATTTTTTCGGCACCCAGGCCGAGAAAGATTTGGGCCAGGCGCGCCGTCTCTTCGTAGGTCAGGACCTCGGCCCGCGGTATCCACGCGTATTCGTCGAAGGGCATGCAGTAAGTGCAGCGGTAATTGCAGCGGTCGGTGACCGATATGCGGAGGTCTCTGAGGGGGCGGTTGTAAGTGTCTTGAAGCATCGGTGAAGAAGAGCGTCGCCAAGGGCAACACGAAAGACTCACCGTTGCAAAGCTGGACGCGCTCCTCGGCCTCCAAAGATTCTCCGGGCTCGGAAGCGCCTTTCATCGTAGCCCAATTCGCCCGGGGGGGCAACAAGAAGCCTGGCGCTCGGCCGAGAGGCGGAGACCATCGAAAGCCGGAGGCTGCCTTGCGTTTGACCTCGCCTGGGACTACACTTTACTTCCATGCGAGAACGCCGACAATTCCCCCGATACATCTACGGGAGCGAGAGTAAGGTGGCCGAGCTTGCGAGCGGCCTCCAGCACGTTGTTACGGTTGAGGTCATCGGCACGCGCGGCTGCTTGACCAAGGGCGGAACGCTGCCGCCCGTGGGCCAAAAATGCGAGTTGCAGCTTGACTGGCACGGCCGCGAAATTCGCCTTCCCGCCGAGGTGGCCTGGAAGAACAAGGACGGGCGCGCGGGGCTGAAGTTCGTCACCATCCCAGACGACGAAATGAAGCTCTTGCGGGGGCTTTGCGGGTCGCTCCAACTCCTGCCGCTCGTTCCAACTCCGCAGGAGCCCCGCCCTGAGCAGTGACGGGGAGACTGCGGCCGGGCTCATGGTCTCGACTAAGGCATTTGTTGGAGGGGCAGGAATTAAGGCGTGAAAATAGAAGCGACCGCGAGGGAGAAGTCCGGCAGGATGCGCGAGCTTAGGGTCTCTGGCTCTTGATAGGTGCGAGCCAGCTCGAAGCCCCCCTGCCCCAAGCGATAAACCTCGATTGAAAAGCTCTCGGGAACGACGATCCAATATTCCTTCACGCCATACTTCGCAGAAACCTTCAGTTTTGGCCCGCGGTCGTGCGCTGCGGTGGTGGGAGAAAGTATCTCGATCACCAGGTCCGGTGCGCCCCGGACCCAATCCTGAAGGATGCCGCGGTTTTCGTTCAAAACCAATAAAAGGTCGGGCTCGAGCACGTCAAAGTCACTCAGAATGACGTCCATCGGCGAAATGATGAGCTTACCGATGGGATTCTGTTCCAGATATTTCCCAAAAGCTAGGGCGAGCTTGAGCAGGATATCTTGGTGGCCTAGTCTTGGCGCAGGTGTCACAATAAGCTCCCCATCAACAATTTCGCGACGCTTCCCGTCGTTCGGGATCGCCAGCAGGTCGGCGTGAGTGAACTTCGTGCTGATAGTCATGCGGAACATTATAGCATCTCATTCCGGCCGGCGTGTCGTGCCTCGGGACGATGATCCTGAGAGGCACTGAGCTGGGCCAGAGCCCGCAGATGCGATTAAGTTGTACCTCATAGGTCCGTCATGGCGGGGCTCTTTGTGATGCGGGGCTTCGATCAATCGGATTTTTCCGGCGAAGGCTTCGAGGTCCCTGCTCCGTCGCATGATGTAACCGCGTTTGAGCACCACCTCGATGATGGTCGCCTGGGCCTAAATTCTCACAGACCTCGCGACCACCCACGGCGTGCCCGCAACACTCCGAGCTCAGAAGGGATAACGGTGCGGAGCTCGGTTCCTTCAACTGACACTCCCGAATTTCTGTTTATGACACCGGATTTGTTTTTGGAAGTGAGCGACTGCTTATACTTCGGCTAGTTCGCAAGATGATCGAATGCAGGTGCTGCGAAATTGGCCTCGAACCCTTAAGAGAAGGCCTGTGATTTGCAAACGGGCTGAGGCGTCAGAGTGCGATACATCGAAAGAGAGGCGCGGTAGGTAACGCGCTGGCTTTACGCGTTGACCAGACAACGGCTGGCCAAGCGAACCTTTTTTTTGGTTTCGAGGCCAACCTCGGCCCTTCCGGACTCTGAAGTCTCGGCATGCGCGTAAGCTGATTCTGCTCAAACTCGTGCGATCGCTGGTTAAACGCTTCGAGCTGAATGCGGTTTAACTTCTGCCGTCAGATAAGGGAACAAGCGGGAGTGCCTTTCGTTGCGCCGTGGAGCAGCTCCAAGTCTATGCGGTTTTCTCGCCCACCTGGCTCCGTCAACATCGCACGAAATTCTATCGCAGCCCGCAAATCTCCGAGTTGAAATTTCTTTCCACCGCCGTAGAATGTCAATATGCGAAAGTGGAGTCGCGCAGCAGTGCTTATTCTCGGCCTGAGTCTTTGCACCCAGGCCAGCGAGACCGCGCGCGTCGTTGAGCTTCCGAAGCTCACGTTGACCGATTTCCCTCCCGAAGTTCGGACTCAAGTGCAGCGGGCTTACGAGTCCGCAAGCGAGCATCCCAGAGATGCCGAGTCCTCTGGCAGGCTGGGGATGCTCTTTGACCTTTACCATCGACCCGACGAGGCCTCGGTTTGCTATCGGAGAGCGCACCAACTCGACCCGATGTCCTTCAAGTGGTTGTATTACCTTGGGTCGCAAACGGCAAAGCAAGGGAAGCACACAGAGGCCGTCGGAACCCTGCGCGCCGCGCTTCGGCTGAAACCGGACTATCTACCGGCTCGCCTAAAGTTGGGGGAAAGCCTCTTTGCAGTCGGAGAACTCGACGAAAGCGGCGAGACCTATTCTGCAATCATTCGACAGTGGCCCGACGCTGCAGAGGCTTATTACGGCCTGGGGCGGATTTCCATCGCCCGCGGGAACTTGACGGAGGCGCGCGACTCATTTCGCAAGGCCTGCGATCTGTTCCCCTCTTATGGCGCAGCGCACTATGCCCTGGCGCAAGTTGATCGGAAGCTTGGAAAGAGCGAAGAGTCCGACCAGCAACTTAACCTTCATGCGAAGACGAAAACTCTTGTGCCACCGGTTGAGGATCCGCTCCGCGACGCACTCCGCGCCCTCGATATGGCGGCCGAGTCTCGTCTGGAGCGAGGTGTCGCACTCGAGCAAGCGGGCCGCCTGGAAGATGCGATCGCGGAGACGGAAAAGGCGCTTCAATTAGACCCGAAGCTGGTGCTGGCCCACGTGAATCTGATCATCCTTTATGGTCGAACCGGAAATCTGGAAAAAGCCGAGGAGCACTACCAGGCGGCGGTGTTGCTGAATCCCAACCAGTTTCCTGATGCCCATTACGATTACGGCGTGGTGCTCATGAAGGAGGGCAAGCTCGATGAGGCTGAGAGGGCTTTTCGCAGGGCGCTGGAGATCAACCCGTCTTTTGCGGACGCATACAATAATCTTGGCTATCTATTGGAGCGTCAAGGAAAGCCTGCGGAAGCGATTGCGGAGTACAAGAAGGCTGTTGAACACAAACCGAGCTTCAGACAGGCGCATTTCAATCTAGGGCGTGTCCTGATTAGCCAGCAACAATATGAGGAGGGAATCCAGCAGCTCCAGCAGACGCTCAGCCCGGTTGACGATGCTACGCCGGCTTACCTATATGCCCTTGGGGCCGCTTACGGGCGCGCTGGGGAGCGGCAAAAGGCACTTCACTACCTCCAGGAAGCACGGGAGCAAGCTTCTGCGCGCGGGCAGGCGCAGTTGCGTATTGACATCGAAAAGGATCTGCAAACGTTGGGACAGAAGGGCGGCTCACACTAGCGCCTTCCCCTTGCCCACGTGCCTCCGTCCATCAAGCCAATTATTCAAGGTGAACACCGCCGATCAGGCTGGCAACGCTCCGTCTCCTTGCTGGAATAGGCCCCCAGAGAACCGGACCATCGGCCCTCCGCCTCGGCCGATTTTGGGTTGGGAGTTTTCCAGATGCTATCTTGGACCTGAAAATTGCAATAACAGTGCAAGAAGGAGGCCAGATTATGAAAAGAAGTTCAAACTTAAGAAATCTCTTGACATAATTATGGGGTTTGGGTCAACATCACGGGGCGTTTTCGCTGAAAGAATGACTCTGGTCGGTGTTGGGTTAGCTGGGCTCTAGTAAGCAGGTCGAGCTATCGAGGGTGAATACTTCCCCCTAAGGAGGAGCCGTGCTTGCCAAGACCGTTCGAGTGTCATTTTGTTTCCTTGCGGCTGCAAGTTTTTTGACAGCCATTCTCGCCAAACCCGCACGCGCTCAAGTTTTGTACGGCTCTGTATCGGGAGCGATCACGGACCAGACCGGCGCCGTGGTACCGGCGGCACAAGTCTCCATTTCAAGTGACAGTACAGGCCTGAAACGTCAAGCGGTCACGGACGCCACGGGCAGTTACCGAATTTTGGACCTTCCCGAGGGTACGTATACCATTGCGGTTACGGCTGCGGGTTTCAGGCCGCTTAAGAAGACGAACATTACGGTGGTCATCGGCCAGGTCAACGAGCAGGATTTGCAGTTGCAGGTAGGAGCGGTCTCTGAAGAGGTCGAGGTGCAGGGGAGCGCTGCCATACTGCAGACGGAGAAAGCCGACGTCCACACGGCGATCTCGAGCTTTGCGATTGAAAATCTTCCGTCGAACATCTACCACAACTTTCAGACTATCGAGTTGCTGGCGCCGGGGGTTTTTTCAGACTCGACCATTACAGGCAGCTACCCCAATTCACCCGCGGATACCCCCGACCGTTCCTTGAACATTTTCACCAACGGCTTGCCGCCCCGCGTCAACATCACCCGCGTGGATGGGGCCACGGATTTGTTTGTTTGGCTGCCGAACCACATGGTAGTGGTCCCGCCCGAGGAGACGATTCTGGAAGTCAACGTTCAGACGTCGAACTTCGACGTGGAGAAAGGCCTTACCGCCGGCGCGGCCACCGACGTGATCACCAAATCCGGGACCAACGCGGTCCATGGCACTCTCTATGGTTTCCATTCTGACCAGGCGTTGGACGCCCGCAATCTCTATGAGAACCTGATTCAACCGCTTCCAAGGAAGGCCAAGAACATCTTCAACAATGACGGCATTGCGGTGGGTGGGCCCATCAAGAAGGACAAAGTCTTCTATTTCGGAAACTGGGATATCCTGTCGCAGCGGACGAATGAGACTTCCCTGGATCTCATCCCGCCCGTAAGTTACCGCCAGGGAGATTTTAGCTCGGCCCTTGGCGCGCCTCTCTTTAATGCGAATGGGACACCGATCAACGTATGCACCACGGAAGGCGCCACCGTCCAGTTGCAACAAGGGATGGTGTTTGACCCAAGCACCGGCAATCCCAATGACGGAACGGGCCGGTGCGTTTTTTCTTCGGGCGGGGCTTTGAACGTCATTCCCGCAAGCGGGATTAACACGGGCGCGTCGAACTTCTGGGCTTTGCTGCCGCCGCCCAATGTGCCTGGCGCATTCACTTCGGACACCTCCGGCAATTACTTCGTCAGTAAGACGGCCGCATCTACCCGAAATATTTACACCGGCAAGATTGATTGGAACCAGTCCGACAAGCACGCGATCTGGGCCAAATACACGGCCCAGAATTTTAACTTCGATGAGCCTTTTGACTTCCCGGAAGCGGGCGGAAGCGGCGCGGGTCCTAATCATCAACTGGCACAAACTGTGACGGTGGGCCACACCTATACAATTTCGCCCAGCCTGATCCTTACCGGCCATATCGGCTTTACACGAATGAGCGAAAAGGCTACCCCCCCGGGCTTTGGAAAGCCTCTCGGGGAGACCGTGCTCGGGATTACGAATTCGAACGCGCCGGAAAGCGATATTCGTTACAGCGGTCTTCCGGGACTTTCGTACATCGGTAATTTCACCTCGCTCGGCAGCAATACTTCCTGGGAACCGGTTACCCGCAACGATTGGACGTTTACGACTTCCCACAACCTCACGAAAATCCGGGGCAATCACGAGTTCCGCTTGGGAATTGACGCCGCCCACAATCACCTGAACCATTTCCAGCCGGAGATCCTCTGCTGTCCCCGCGGGAACATCTATTTCAATGGGAACAACACGTTCCTGGACCTGCCCGCGGATCCCGCCGCTCCTGATTCTTCTAATCAGTTGCCGGTCTTCACCAATACAGGCGGCACGCTCACGTCCTCAGGATTCGGTCCCGACTCGGCCAGCCAGAATTCGCTGGCAGTATTCGATCTTGGTTTGATGAGCGAAACCCAAAAGAGTCTTCAATTCATCAAGTCCACCGCGAAAGATACCCAATTTGGGGCTTACTTTGGTGACCGCTGGAAGGTCACGCCCAAGTTAACGGCGGACCTGGGGGTGCGGTGGGAATACTTTCCCATCATCACGCGCGACGGTGTGGACAAGTTCGAAGTGTATGACCCCGCCACAAACATTTTGAGCCTGGGGGGGATCGGAGGTAATCCCACTCACCTCGGCGTAACCGCCAGCAAGAAACTATTCACACCGCGCATAGGGTTGGCGTACCGGTGGACCGACAAAATGGTGTTCCGAGGCGGCTTTGGCATCGCGAATGATACGCTTCCGCTGGAGCGGCCGTTGCGGGGATTCTATCCGCTCGCCATCGGCGCCGACGACTTTATACCCTCGAGCCCTGTAAGCACCTACCAGGTGTTTCGTACCTTCGCGCAGGGCATCCCGCTGATCCAGCCTCCAGACATCTCGTCGGGTAAGATTACGCCGCCCGGGGACGTCATCATCGGGACGCTCGCTCCGGGGCCCTATAAACGGGCCTACATCGAGTCGTGGAACCTCTTTGTGGAACGCCAATTGCCCGGCCAGTTTCTCTTGGACGTCGGATACGTGGGGAATCACTACGTTCACGAATTTAACGGGCGCAACCTCAACGCTGGGAACATCGGTGGCGGCGCCGCAAGCCAGCCGCTCTTTGCCAACTTCGGCCGATCCGGCCAGACCTACGCATTCGCCGGTTACCTGGGCTCCCACTACAACGCGCTACAGGTTAGCCTGACCAGACACACATACCAGGGCCTCTATGTTCAGGGATCTTACACCTACTCGCACGCCATCGGCTACACCGATGACAACAGTTGGGAAGACGCGTTAAGGTTCAATTGCGGACCCTCGCCGGGGGTACCGAATGGGTGCCAATCCATGAACCGTGGGGCGCCGAACTTCGACCATACGCACGTGCTGAAGATGGCGTTCGTTTATGAACTTCCATTCGGCGGCGGGAAGAAGTGGGCTAACAGCGGCCGCGTGGCGAGGGCCGTTCTGGGTGGCTGGCAGGCTAATGGAATTATCAGTGCCTGGAACGGCGTACCCTTGCTGCTTACCGGTCCCAATCGCCTACAGGCTCCAGGTACTTCCAATGATCCAGACCAGATTGGGCCGGTGCATCTGACGCACCAACATGGTCCGGGTCAATTCTGGTTTGACCCGGCCTCATTCGCCCCGGTTGAGACTGCGACACTGGGCACCGTTGGCCGGAACCCCTCTTGGCTGCGCGGGCCGGGTCTGTCGCAACTCGACTTCAGTATGTTCCGCCACTTCAAATTGAGTGAGCGTTTCAGCTTAGAGGCCCGACTGGAAGGCCAAAACTCGACTAAACATCCACACTTTTTCAACCCGGGCCACACGGACACCGGCAACAGTAATAGCTGCACCGACGTTAATGGCGCGTGTGGAGGAAGATTCGGCCAGATTATCGGATCGTACGGCCAGCGCGTCGTGCAAATTGGAATGAAGTTGAGATTCTGAGCCTCGAATCTAAACGACTCACTTCTTCAGAGCGGGCGCGCGATGCGCGCCCGCTCTTTTTATTGCGCGGAACTCTTTTTGAAAAGCTGGCGATAGGGCTCGCACAGCGAGGGGCTCAACCGGCAAGCACTGTCAAATTCACGCTCGGCGATCTGCTTGTCGCCCATCTTGAGGTACGCCAAGGCAAGATTCAGTCGCAACGGAGGGTCGTCTGGCGCCAGCTTAAGTGCCTTCTGGTAATAACCCACAGCCTCTTGGAGCCGGCCGGCATTCGCCAAGGCCCCACCGAATGAATTGTCGAGACGAAGGTTGTCCAAGCCAAGCTTTTCGGCGCGGCTCAAGGGGTCAAGGGCCTCCGAATAGCGCTTGAGTTCCACCAGCGTGATTCCAAGCTCCTGCTGGGAGAACGCGAATTCCGGCTTTTCTTCGACCGCCTTCTGAAAGTAGCGACAAGCCTCCTCGGTGTTTTTCTCCCCCCGCGCTACCAGGCCCAAGGCGTAATAAGCGATGAAGTTGTGCGGGTTCAGGCGGACGTCAAGTTCGAGCCAGGGCTTCGCCTTTGCGTCCTCCCCTTCCTGCATGTAAAGGTGCGCAAGGCCCATGATCGCCTGATCGAACGTTGGGAAAAGTTTCAAGCTGGCGAGGTAGCTACGCTCGGCATCACCCAGGCGGCCCAAACGCACAAAGTTCTCTGCACGCAAGAAAGAGACCAAGTGAAGATTCGGCTCTTGGGCCGCCACGGCATCGAGGGTCCGATTGGACTCCTCGGACCGTCCTGCCGAAGCGAGAGCGTACGCCCGCAGGAGTAGCTTGTAAACCTTCACGCGGTCCTTCGGGTCGGGGAGAGACCCGGAGGATTCCGACTGGACTGGAGCCGAATAGGCAAGGTAGCCCAGCGATTTCAGTTTCTCTACGGTTTCCGGGGACAGGGGTGACCCCGCCTTCGCATCGTGGGTATTGAAAGATTTAAAACGCCGCTCGATGCCGATTAACTGCTCGCGTAAGGCCGCGCTGGTCGGGTTGCGCTCGCCATACAGGTTATGCAATTCATGGGGATCCTTCACCAGGTCGTAGAGCTCGGGGTGAGGTGCTTGGATGTACTTAAAGCGGTCGGTGGAGATCGAGCGCAGTTCGCTCCAGCGAAAGGAAACGCGCGGGTAATACGTCTCGGAATAAATGGGGTGTTCGCCTGCCGCGTCTCTTCCCAGGATTTCCGGCGCCCGACTGGTCCCCTGGAACTGCCGGCTCAGCGGGTCCTCCATGTGCACCAGGTCCAGGATTGTAGGCGCCACGTCAATGTTCCCCACCAGGCGGCGGACAGCGTGCGAGGAGGCCATCCCGCGGGGCGGTTTGAAAATCAACGGGACGTGCAGAGTCGCGTTGTACACGAAGAAGCTGTGCTCGTCTTCGCCGTGCTCGCCTAACGACTCTCCGTGGTCGGCTGCCAGGACGATGAGGGTTTGATCGTAGAGGCGGCTGGCGCGGAGCGCATCGAAGAGCCGTTGCAACTGGCTGTCCGTATAGGCGATTTCGCCGTCGTACAGATGGCTAGCGTATTCTGCGTGGAACGGTTCAGGCGGGTTGTAAGGACGGTGCGGATCGTAAAGATGTAGCCAGATGAAGAAAGGACGAGCCGTCGTCACGCCCTGCTTGCGATCCGCTAACCAGGCTAGCAAGTGACCGACAGTTTCGCCTGCGTGACGCTCGATGTTCCCGGGGTTGCTGATTTCAAACTGATGTGGGTCGAAGTGATCGTCGTAAGTCTGGAAACCGCGATTCAGACCCCAGCTCGAATCCAACACGAACGAACTCACGAACGCCGCCGTGTCGTACCCGTGCCGCTGGAAGGACTCCGCCAACAGCCCGACTCTTGAGGGAAGGCTCGGACTGGTAAAATCATGCTCTCCGTTGTACATGGGGTAAGTGCCGGTAAGAAGGGAAGTATGGGAGGGGAGTGTGATGGGAACTTGCGCCAGATCATCCTCAAAGCGCGTGCCCTGTGCGGCCAGGGAGTCTATGGCCGGGGTTCGGACGCGGCCATACCCGTAACAGCCCAGATGGTCGGCGCGCAGCGTATCAACGGTAATCAGCAACACAGGCGTGCGGCCCGGGAGGCGGTCCGAATCGCCTGGCGACAGGCCAGTGGAGGCGCAAAGAGCGAGGAGAACAACGGTGATGGCGCTTAGATGTCTTGGGAATCGATCCACCGGGATATGGGCTTTCTTGGGATTAAGAACTCGCCGGTCAGCCGGTGCCGAGCTCGCGGCTGAATGTTGCCCTCACCGATCACACCAGTCTCCATTATATCTCTCAGGCGCGAAAATAAAAGTTGTTCTGAATCACGTGAATCACGCGTCCAGATGACTCCGGCGGGTGTCTGGACCTGGCTTTGATGGCTTGGGTGTCCGCGCGGCATTCACGTCCGGCTGGCCGGACGCTCCAGTATTCCCCCCGGTGGTTCCGCCTACCCCTGAGGAAGCGCTAGGTGACGCTATGCTGTTCGCGAGTTGCTTGGCGTACAGCCGACATGCTAAGTGTTATCGTGGGAACGCCAGCATGGGATTCTTTCGCCAACTGCTCAGGGTTTGGGCTTTTGTGCTCCTTTCGTGTTCCTTATTTGGTCAGTCAGCTGATCTGGTGCAGAAATCACATCACGTCAAGAAATTGATGGCTGAAGGGAAGTTTGAGGAGGCCATTCCGATCTGCCGGGAGTTGGTACGGTTGGTGCCAAATGATCCCGGCCTTATCATGAACCTCGCCCTCGCCTTAGACATGGCAGGAAATAAGCAGGAAGCCGTACGAGAGTACCAAGCAGCGCTGAAGCTGGAGCCTGATTACTACCCAGCCCTCTTACTGTTGGGAACGGCATATCTGGATTTGGGCCAGCCCGCGAAGGCTATTGACCCCTTGGAAAAATCCCTGAAGGCCCAGCCCGACAGCTTTGACGCCAAGCAAACGCTTGCTGAAGCGCTTCTTGGGGTCGGCCGATTGGGCGAGGCCGCGCATCGCTTCGAGGAGCTCTCACCGTCGCACCCCAACAGCGCAAAGACCTGGTACGGTTTGGGATTATGTTACGAAGGGCTGGCGCAGAGGAGCTTTGATGAGCTTGCGAAGATTGCGCCGGATTCGGCCTACTGGCTGGACCTTGTCGCTGAGTCCCGTCTCGACACGAAGCAGAATTACAGCGCTTTCTATTTCTATCGTCAGGCCTTGGCTAAAACGCCTTCGATGCGCGGCGTGCGTTCGGCGATTGCAGAAGTCTACAGAGACACTGGACATCCAGACTGGGCATTGGCGGAAGAGGAGAAGGAGCGGCGGTTGCCTCCGCCAGATTGCAATGTGCAGAGGCTGGAGTGCGAATTTCGGGCGGGCAATTTTACCAGGGTCATCGAGGTGACCGCGGATGCGACGAGCCCCGAGGCGTACTACTGGAGAACGCGCGCGTATAACAGATTGGCCATGGATTCGTACTTCCGACTGGGCCAGCTTCCCCCGTCTATGGAAACACACGAATTGAGGGCCAATATCGAATCCAAGAGGAGGCAATACGCCGAAGCAGCGAAGGAATGGCGCGAGGCTTTGAGGCTTTCCCCGGGCAATCGTTATGTCCAGAAGCAACTGGCCATGGCTCTTTACTACGTAGGGGACCTGCCGCGCGCTCAAGCGCAGTTTCAGGAACTTCTCAAATGGGAACCGAATGTTCCTGACCTCAATTACTTCTTGGGTGAAACAGTCCTACGCGCCCAGAAGCCGCGGGACGCCATCCCTTATTTGGAAAGGGCCATTAAGGCCGACCCGGGGATGTTGCCCGCCCACAAGTCCCTGGGCCTTGCCTACCTCGAGACTCGGCAGGCTGAAAAGGCCATTCCGCACCTCAGGGAAGCCCTGCCGATCGATCAGGACGGAAGCGTGCGGTACCAGTTAGCTCGCGCTTACCAGGCTCGAGGGGAAGCCAACCTCGCCGAGGCCATGTTCAAGGAGTATCAGGAAAAGCAGAGCGCGCAGCAAGCCGAGAACAAGGCGACCGAAAAAGAGGTAGCCATAACCCCGCCTGATTAAGCCCCCGGAGGCGAGGAGGAGCGTTCCGGCTCGCGGATCTGGAGGCGCTGATTGGGGGGCACGTCATGCAGGACTTGCACGATTCCGCTGGGCCAGCGTATTTCAACCTCATCCACCTTAGACATCCGGCCTAAGCCGAAGTGCACGCCAAAATGGGTGGAGGAAGCGTAGCCGACGGAGCTCGTCATATGGTTGTACTGCTTGCCGATGCGAACGCGGGCGCCGATTCCATCCCGATTGCTCTTGGTTCCGATCAGTTTCAGGATAATCCAATTATTCTTGCCCGGGCTCACGTTCTGCCACAGCTCTGCGGTGTCCTGAAGCGAAGAGACCACAACGTCGATTTTGCCGTCGTTGTTAAAATCTGCGAAGGCACAGCCGCGGTGCGCCCTGGGAACCTGGAAATCATTGCCAACCGTTGCGGAAACATCCCAGAAAGTCCCGTCGCCGAGGTTCGCGAAGATACTGTTGGGCTGCCGATAGTGCGCCGCTGCCAACTGTTCGACATTGTCGTCGGCATGAGAGTTCGCGGTAAGAAGGTCTTTCCATCCGTCGTTGTTGAAATCGAAAAGCCCGTTACCCCAGCCCGCCCGCGCGGCGGAGAGAACGGCGATTCGGCTGGCGGTGGTGGCATCTTCAAACATCCCGCCGCCTAAGTTCCGAAACAGGGGGAAAGTTTCATTGTTGAGGTCGGTCACGAAGATGTCCGGAAGCCCGTCGTTGTCATAATCGCGGAAATCCACTCCCATATTGGAGACTGGCTGCCCGGAGTTGAGCAAGGCAACGCCTGCGGCAAGACCTACCTCCTCAAACGTTCCATCTCCGCGATTGTGAAACAGAAAATTGGGTTGGTTGTCGTTCGTGATGAAAACATCCAAGAATCCGTCGTCATCATAATCCGCAAAGGCAAGGCCCATGCCGCGGCCTTGATGCCTGGAGAGTCCCGACTTCTCGGAAACGTCCTCGAAGGTTCCGTCTCCCCGATTGCGGTAAAGCGTATTGGTGAGCCCCTCGAAATACATCGGATGGCAGTACACCCGAAGGGGTCGCGACGGATCGCCGCAAAAGCGATTGTTGTTGATTGACCATTGCGCGTAGTTTACGACCAGAAGATCGAGTAACCCATCGTTGTTGTAATCGAACCACCCGGCGGCCACCGCCCACTTGTCGCTTTTGATTCCCGACTTCTCCGTGACGTCCTCGAACCGCCCGTTTCCCAGATTGCGGTAAAGAATGTTCCGGTTGACGCCCGCCACAAACAGATCGACATGACCGTCGTTATTGTAGTCTCCAGCGGCCGCGCCCATGGAGTATCCTTCTCCTGCCACCCCGGCCTCTTCTGTCACATCCGTAAACCGCATTCCTCCCTCGTTTCGGAAAAGGCGATTCCAGTACTTCGGGGATTCCTTCCGCAGCGAAGGAAGGGAAGCACCATTTATCAGGAAGATGTCAGCCAGGCCGTCGCCGTCGAAGTCAAAGGTGGCAACGCCTCCCGTCATAGTTTCAATCAAGTGCTTTTGAGGAGTAGGGCTGTTCTCGACAGCGAAGTTCAGGCCTGCTGATTGGGCAACGTTCCTGAAACGAATCGGGTCCAGCGATGCGGTTCTCCTCGCTCCCGGCACCTGTGGCCGGTTTTGAGAAGGGCGATATGCTCCCGCGCTCACGAAAGGGAATCCGAGAAGCAGTCGCAGAAGCGCGGCCCTGCGCGTGTGCATCCATTTCTTCTTATATGGCACAGCCATATGGAAGTCAATTTATCCCTCGGGTGGAATAGCCCTGGTACATCGTATCCCCCCTGTGAGGCTGAAGTGCTTGAGTGAGGGGAGGAGAACTGCGCTGGCTGCCTTGGTGGGGGGGGAACCAAGGCAGCCAGCGCGCCGCTAAAATCAGCGGCCCATGTGCGCTCCCGTCCCCTACTTCGATCAAGTTCGCCAAATGAAGAACGCTTTTAACTTTCGCCTCC
>QHZN01000335.1 GCA_003225365.1 Acidobacteriota bacterium | reverse complement strand
GTTCAGTATGTTCCCGCCGCGGCCGCTCTTGATCATCACCTGGCCCGCCGCGCGCGAGCAGTAGAACGTCCCGTTCAGCACGATGTTCACCACAGCGTTCCAGCCGTTAACCGAAAGGTTCTCGGCAGGGCAGACGAAATTCCCGGCGGCGTTGTTGACCAGGATGTCGAGCCGGCCGAAGCGGTGGAGCGCCTGCTGGGTCATCCGCTCAACTTGTTCGGGCACGCGCACGTCGGTTGGAACCGCGAGCACCTCGGCGCCCTTGTCGCGCAACTTTTCGGCTGCGGGCTCGAGGTGCTCCGCGCTTCGGCTCGCAAGGACGAGTTTCGCGCCGAGGCGGGCAAATTCCGAAGCGATGGCAAACCCGATGCCGGTGCCGCCCCCGGTGACAACCGCGACGCGGTCTCGAAGCGTTCCTTCAGGAAGCATGGTGGATTTCCTTTCCGCCGGCCACGTGAGCGCCGTGCCTCTGGGCTTTGATTGCGAGGTTTCACGCATACGTGCCAAGGCATAAAAAATCGCAAAAGGCTCGAGACGGCGCCCTTTTTGCGCCCCCTCGCAGCGCACGGTTTCCTTTCTACCGGCGGGTGGATTATAGCAGCGGGGGCGGTAGAGGCGCGCACCTCGCCCCCGATGGCAACGGACTGGTCTCGCACAGAGAATATCGGGACTCTGCGCCCTCTGTGCTTGGCAGCTACTTTTGGCGGGAAACGAAGTCGGAGACCGAATGGCTTCAGAGCGTTCAACTCATCGCCGAGGAGAACGCCGTCCGTTCCTCTAAGACCCGTTGCGCGCGCGTCTAGGTTCGCCTATGCTGTCGGCCTCGGAGGGAAAGGAGCAAGGCGATGCGGAAACCGGGCCGGAGAGATTTTTTGAAAGTCGCAGGGGCGTCCGCCGCGGCGGGCCGGGCGTTGGGAATCGAGCCTGCCCGCGCGGACGGCGCACCGGCAGGGAAGACGGTAAGCGATCCCGACGATAGCGCCGAGAAGTATCCGAAGCTTTCCATGATCACTCCCTATTCGCCCGCCAAGCTCGCATTCGCCGCGCAGGCGGGCTACGAAGGCGTGGTCATCCCGCTCGATGACTTTTTCGATCCCGACAAACTTTCCGACGCGCAGATTGACAAAATCCTTGCGACGGCGCGTGAATCCCGCATTCGCATCATCAGCATCGAGTGCATGTGGGGCCTCAACCACATTGCCAAAGATCCGACGGAGCGCAAAAACGCCCGCGCCAAGTTCGTGCGCTGCCTCGAATTCGGGCACCGGCTGGGGTGTAAATTCGTCGGCACTTTCACGGGCGGCATGGAAGGCGCCAAGCCCGACGACCAAGTGAAGGAGCTCGCCGCGGCCATCAATGAAGACTATCTGCCCGTCTCGGAAAAGCTCGATATGCGATTCGGCCCCGAGAACTATCCCTGCCCGGTCAACTTCGCCACGGTGCCAGCGCTCTGGGAAAAGCTATTCGCGCTGGTACCGAACCACCGCTTCGGGCTCGAATACGATCCGTCGCATTTCGTCCGCCAGTACATTGACCCCATCCAGACCGCGTGGAATTTCCGCGACCGCATCCACGCCGTGCACGCCAAGGACACCGAAATCATTCAGCCCGTCTTGCAGAAGGCCGGCATCCACGGCGAGGGCTGGTGGCGATACCGGATTCCGGGGCAGGGTTTGATTGACTGGCCCGCGTTTATCACCGTGCTCCTACAAGTAGGGTTTAAGGGCGGGATCGCAGTCGAACACGAAGATGATTTCTGGGACGCGTCGGGCTGGAATGACCGGGAGGATTTTCCCCAGGCGCGCAAGGATGGGTTCATTCTGGCCCACCGGTTCCTGTCGCAATTCCTGCCCGGGCGGCTTGCCTGAACCGCTCTGGTGGCAAGTTGTCGTCCCCGCCCTTCGACAAGCTCAGGGCCGTGAGCGTAGTCGAACGGCGAAAGCGGGAACCCATGGATTCCCGCCCTTCGGCGGGCTCAGGGCAGGCTTTGCGCGGGAATGACAGATAGACGCCGTGGCTGGCGATCGCAGCTCGCCCCTGCAGAGGACCTTTAGAACGTCAACTTCACCGCCAATTGAATTCCGCGCGGGCCGCCTCCGCCAAGGAACGGGTTGCCGACCCCAACGTCGCCGGTTTCAGTGAGTGGCAGAAAGCCGATGCCGCGCCCGGTGGCACCGTCAATGCCGTTGTTATCGGCCGCGGCGGCGAATCCCGGATACAGGGGGCTGGCGAAATTCGGGTGGTTCGGCAGGTTATACACCTCGACGCGAATCTGCGCCGTCAGCCGCTCCGTCACCGGCGTGTCTTTGAAGAGCGCCAAGTCGAACTGGCGGAAGTCCGGTCCCCGCAGCGAGTTCCGGCCCATTGAGCCGAAGTGCTGTGTGTTGACGCCATTGACCACCATGCAAGAATCCGCGAAACCGTCGCCGACCGCCGGGTCCACGGTGCAGGGAACCTGGAACGCTGAAAGGTTCAGGAAAGCGTCGGGGGAGTGCGCGCCGGCAAATGCATTGCCCACCACGTCGGGCCGCGGGAAGAACTCGCCGGTGCCGTTGTAGTCGTCGAAGAGGTTCAGGTGAAAGGGCTGGCCGGACTGAAGAGTCAGCACGCCGTCAATCCCCCAACCGCCGGCGAGACGAGGCCA
>QHZN01000334.1 GCA_003225365.1 Acidobacteriota bacterium | reverse complement strand
TGAGCCGCGTTGTCGTAGTCCACCAGATGGACCAAGAGCAGGTCGGGCCGGTATCGCTCCCACACATGGAGCGCCGCGCCAACGCGGATATGGTCGTGCGTGACCTCGGCGGAGGACGGTCGAAGCACTTCGCGCAGGTCGTCGAAAAGTCCCGGAGTCGAATTAGCGGCGGCGGTGCTGAAATCTCCGAACGGATCCGCGGCGGCGGGATCCCAAATTTCCGGAACATTGTAGTCAATCGCGGCGCCGGCACTCACCGGCCAGCCTAGGGCGGCGGTGCGAAGCCCCGCGGCGCGCGCCGCGTCCCACAGCGTCGGCACGCGAATCGCCCGCGCGAACCAGTGCCAGGGGCGCGGGCCGGCCGTTGGGTCCCTGGAAGCCAGATGGCTGTAAACCCCGTGAACGCGCGGTGGAACGCCCGTCACCAGCGTCGCGTGGGCGGGATAGGTCGTGGAAGGGTAAACGCTGACTACCGCATCGGCGCTTGCGCCCTTTTGGGCGAGCCAGCGCAGAGCCGGAACCTTCGCGCCCAACTCGTCGGGGCGGCGATAGAACTCCGGCCGCATGCCGTCCACGGAAACCACCATCAGGCGGAGGCGCGCGGGCGCCGCCGATTTCGCAGCCCTCACGCTTGCCTTTTTCCAAGGTGCCTTTCCGGCTTCCCGCCCGTGTTTGATTGAACTGTTGGCCTTCACGCCTTCCCCCGCACCGCTCGTTCGAGTGGCCGCCACACTCGGCCAGCTTGTGTTATCATAGCAGTTTCGAAGGCGATGGAGTTCGCCTAAACCATCCGTCAGGCGACGGAGTGATAACTCCTGACCGCGAGTGCGCGCTCAGGAGTTTTTTTATTGCACGGGCGCGCGGATTCGAGCGCTCATGCGAATCCTCTTGCTCGTCGTTTTCGGCTCCGCCGGGACCGTCGCCCGCTACGCCCTGGAGGGTTTCGTCCACGAACAGGCCGGCTCGTCGTTTCCGACCGGAACCCTGACGGTCAATCTCCTGGGCTGTTTTCTCCTCGGGGTTACCGGCCAGTATGCGCTGCTGCACATCTCGATTCCGCCCGACTGGCGCGTCGCCATCACCGTGGGCTTTTTCGGGGCATTCACCACTTTCTCAACATTCAGTTGGGAAATCATCAGCATGATGCAGGACGGCGATTGGAGAAGAGCGGCCGTTTATCTTGCAACCAGCCTCGTCGGAGGCCTGTTCTTGCTGGCCCTCGGCATGCGGTTGGCCGAGCGCATTTAGGAGGAGCCGTGGAACACGAACGCTTCGAGGGCGAACGCACGTTGATGCGTATTCACATCGGGGAGTCCGATCGCTGGGAGGGAAAGCCGTTGTATAGCGCGCTGATTGACCTGTTTCGAACGGAGGGGCTTTACGGCGCCACCGTCCTGCGCGGGGTCGGCGGCTACGGCTCCGCAAGCAGGGCACAGGGCCAGTATCACACCTCCAACATTCTCCGGCTTTCGCAGGACCTCCCTTTGGTCGTGGAAGTGGTCGAATATTCCGAGCGAATCGAAAAACTCCTTCCCCGCGTAGATGAGATGATCGGCGGCGGCCTGATCACGCTCGAAAAGGTCCGAGTCATCCTTTATCGTTCGAGGAAGATGCCCGCGCCCGAAGCGCGGCCAGGGAAGCCTTCCGTATGATGCATCCTCTTCGCGCACCACAGAGGTGACCATGCCTCGAACCAAGCCGCACGAAAAGACTTTCGCCGTCTCCTCCACTCACGCCAGAGTCCTGATGGCGCACTTCAAGACCATCGAGGATTATTGCCGCGAGATTGAAAAATGGCTGGGCGCTCCGGCCGGGATTTTCTCCGAGGCAGTGGGTGAAATCGCGCCCGATTCGCGACGGCTTATTGAGAAGAAATTTGCAGAGCTTTATGAGCAATTGGCGGAGATCCAGTCGAACCTTCGCCTGGAAAAGGTGGTCGTGGACCGCTTCCGCCTCGTGGATGCCTACTTGACCGAAGCCTGGGTCTCGCTGTCCGAAACCAGGAGCCAGCACCTGAAAGCATATGGGCCCCTGCCTGAAGGGCTGGCTGATTATCTCGATCCGCGCCTCGAGCACTTGAACACGGCGCTCAAGGAAATTCGCAGAGCTGCCGAGGGCGCAAGGTAGAACGCCAAACCTAGATAAACGAATGCCGCTTGACGAATTGTACGCGCGACGCATCTCGACTGTCATCACGGTCACGGAAGACGCCCTGGCGCGCATCGAAGCGACTCTTGAAGGGGCTGGAAAATCTCGGCACGCGGCGGATCGGCTTAGCTCACAACCCTCGGCAAGGTCATCGGTAACCAATTTGTCCCCCGCCCGCATTCAGAGGCTTCGTCAAGAAATTGCCTCGATGCGCCGCGTGCTCGAAAAGGTGGTTGAGCGGTTCGACCTGCGTCTCAGCAAGCCGGAACCTCAGCAGATTATTGCCGCCGAACTTTCTTCGCTCTGGGTGGTTCTGGAAAATGCCTTGCCCAAGCGACTGAAGGGATACGGGCGGGAATGGGAGCCCTCTGAAAAGACCGATTGGGAAAAAACCATCCACCACCTGCTCCACGCGGTCGACGAACTGCGCGCGCTGGTGCTCAATTCGACTTCCGATGAGCGGTAGCGGAAGGGGGGCTTCAGAGTCTGTGCTAGAACTGCGACAGGCCCCCGCTACAACGCCCGAATGTGGATGGAGCCGCCGCTCGTATGCAGGCGCAAGCTCTCGCCGCCCGCGCCCAGGGTCCCGTGGACACTCGAGCTGGAGATGCGCCCCTGGACGGTAATCGGCAGATCGGTCGAGACGCCGCCACCCGATGCCGAGGCATCGAGCGTCAGATTCACCGAGGGATCGACCGCCACACGGATGGAGCCGCCGGAAGTTTCGACTTCCCCGCCGCGGCTGTTCCCTTTGTCGAAAACCACCTCGACCTCGCCGCCTGAGGTTTTCGCCACCAAGTGTCCGGAGACGCCCTCGACGTGAATGGACCCGCCGGAGGTCTCCGCGTCCAGATCGCCGCCGATGCGCTCGGCGCGAATGGGGCCGCCGCTGGTCTCGGCGCGCAACGAGCCT
>QHZN01000168.1 GCA_003225365.1 Acidobacteriota bacterium | reverse complement strand
CGCTCGCGATTTTGTCCCAACCCTACCGCGGACGGGCCGCGTGCACCAACTGTGCCTTTTGCAATGGCTTTGGGTGCGAAGTGGGCGCCAAGTCCTCGACCTTGGTCAGCGTCATCCCGGTGGCGCTCTCGACCGGCCATTGCCGGCTGATTCCGAACGCCTTCGTTCGGGAAATCAGTGTGGACAGTCGCGGGACGCCGGACGGCGTCGTCTATCAAGTCGAGGGCTCATCCGCTTGGCAGAAGGCGAAGGGGCGCGTGATCGTTCTGGCCTGCTCAGCCACGGAAACGCCGCGCCTGCTGCTCAACTCGAAGTCGCGGTTTTTCCCTCGCGGCATCGGGAACGAGCACGACCAGGTGGGACGAAACATCGAAAACGACGGAGGCCAGTTCGTTTACGGCCTCTTCGAGGACATCGTGACGGATCAGACGGGGCCGGGCGCGTATTTCGGCGTGGACGATTTCCAATACCGCGACTTCGGAAGCCGGGCTCCCGACGGTGGAAAGCTCGCTCACGGGATTTTGACCAATTATCATACTCGGCCCCCGCTCGGCTTCGTCCAGCGCATCGGCAGTCCCTCCGGGGTTCCTCGGTTCGGCTCCCAACTCAAAGCCTTTTACCGCCACTATTTCTTGCGCTCGATTTGGATCTATTCGACCTGCCATACTTATCCGCGCTACGAGAACCGCGTGGACGTGGATCCGGTGGTGCGTGATGCGCGCGGCGTACCCGTCAGCCGCATCACTTACCGCCAGCACCCGCGCGACGCCGACGAGATGCAATTTATGGCCGCCCGCTCGGAACAGCTTCTCTTGGAAGCCGGAGCCCATCGCGTCGTCAAGCCCGAGATCGTCCGGGAAAGCGAGTACGGCATTTCGACCCATCAGCAGGGGAGCTGCCGCATTGGGAACGATCCGAAATCTTCCGTCACCGGCCGGACGGGCCGCGTTCATGGCGTCCCCAACGTCTACGTTGCCGACGGCAGCCTCATCCCGAATCCCGCCGGCATGAACCCGTCGTTGACGATTCAGGCGTTGGCTTATTGGGTCTCTGACCACATCATTAAAGGCGCTTAGTGGAATCCCGGTTATCGGCGTCCCCTCGCACTGCCAAATTTCGGAGGGCCTTGCCGGTCACCCGCATGGTGAGCCAACCTTCGAGCACCTTCGCGCCGAGCGCATCGTAAAATCGGATTGCCGGGGTATTCCAGTCGAGCACCTGCCATTCGAACCGCCCGCAGTTTTCTGCGATTGCAATTTTCGCCAGCTGCCGAAGCATTGCCTTGCCAATGCCCCGCGCGCGAAACTCGGGGCGAACGAACAGGTCTTCCAGGAAGAGTGTCGGGCGGCCTACCCATGTCGAGTAGTGATAGAAAAAGAGCGCGAAGCCGGCGGGGGAGCCGTCCCACTCGGCGATCAAGACGCGGAACTTCGGCGCCTTCGAAAAGCCGTCGCGCGCGAGATCTTTCGCGGTCGCCACAGCCTGTTCGGGCGCTTTTTCGTAGGTCGCGAGCGCGCGAATCAGCTCGAGGATTTGTGGAATGTCTCTGCGAGTCGCAGTTCGGATGCGCAGCATGGGGACATTGTAGCAAGCGCCGCAAGGCCGCGCCCTGCGCACGTAAGGGCGGGGCGTCCCCGGCCCGGCCGGGACGGGCCGCCCCAGGGCGCGCGCCGCGCGCCCCTACGTCCGCCCTTGGGGCAGACACGCTGGTCTGCTGCCCCTACAAACTCCCGTTGACGCGGCCGGACGCATGGGATTTAATGGCGTCGCCAAGGTAGGAGACGACATGGAAAACCGCAGAGATTTTCTGAAGAAAACGATTGGGACGGCCGCGCTCGGCGCTGCGATGCGAGACCGTCAAGGCTCGGCTGCGGGACGGCTGGCCTGGCCCGGGCCCATCGGGCTCGAGATGTACACCGTCCGAGACCTCTTTGCCAAGACGCCGAAGGATATCCTGAAAGAAATTGCGGCGGCGGGCTACCGAGAAGTAGAGGCGGCGGCGTTCCTGCCCATGAATCTCAGCGTCGCGGATTTCAAGCGCGCTGTCGCCGCCGATGGCCTGTCGAGCCCGAGCGGCTTCCTCGATACCCCCAAGAGCACCGACGATTGGAAGAAGAGCCTCGAGCAGGCGCAGGCTTTCGGCTGGAAGTACGTTGTGGTGGCCTACGCCGAGCGCATCGGCGCCGACGGCTGGAAACGCTTCGCCGCCCTCTTCAACGAGTGTGGCAAGCTCTCGCGCGATGCCGGCATCCAATTTTGTTACCACAACCACATGCGCGAGTTTGAAAAGCTTGGCGACACCACCGGCTACGACATTCTCCTCACGCGGTGTGACGCCGAACTGCTGAAGATGGAGATGGATATCTTCTGGATTACTTACGCGGGCGTTGACCCGTTCCCTTACTTCCAGCGTTATCCGGGCCGCTTCCCGCTTCTCCATATCAAGGACTTAAAAAAGGGTTTCGCCGGTAGCACGACGGTGTTTCCTCCCGACAGCGGCCCGAACCCGTTTGCCCCGGTCGGTCAGGGGAAGATTGACTGGGCAAAGATATTCGCTCACGTCGGCCAGGCGGGAGCGAAACACATCTTCGTCGAACAAGACCGCACGGACGGCGCGCCGCTCGAAGCGATCAAAATCAGCTACGACTATTTGCACAAGCTGCGCGTATAAAGTATGAGGTCCAACCCGTCGCTTTCAGAAACCGAGCTGGACAAGCTGGAGCTATTCCTCGATACCCTGAATGCCGCCGAGGCCCCGATGAATATCTCGATGCTGCACGGCTTCCTCACCGCCGTTGCCATCGGGCCAGCCACGGTCCTTCCGAGCCAATGGCTGCCTGAGGTTTGGGGCAAGGAAGGGCCAGTGTTCGATTCCGAGGAGGAAGCCGAGTTCATCTGCGGGTTGATCTTCCGGCTTTACGACACGATCAGCCGCACGCTGGCGGAAAGTCCCGACGAGTTCGCCCCGCTGCTCTATCAAGAGGACAACGGCGGAGGTCAGAACGACTTTGAATCGGAGGATTGGTGCGTTGGGTTCAGCCGGGGCGTGGCCATGCGCGCCAAGGATTGGGACCCTTTGATCGAGGACGAAGCACTGGGCGTGCTGCTGACCCCGGTCATTGTCTTCTCGCTTCCTGAGGCGATGGCCGAGCTGCGCGAGAAAAATCCATCGCCGCAGGCGACGAAAGAGCTGCTGGCCATGCTTCCCTTGAGCGTGCAGGCGATTAATGAGTATTGGGCTCCGAGGCGAAAGGAGCGGGCGGGCGAGGCTTATGCCAGCCCCGACGCTCGGCGGCGCGCCAAGGTCGGCCGGAACGATCCCTGTCCTTGCGGCAGCGGCAAGAAGTTCAAGAAATGCTGCGGCGCTCGAGTGTAGCGCCCCGATCCGCCAGGCGGGAGCGAAACAAATCTTCGTCGAACAAGACCGCACGGACGGCGCGCCGCTCGAAGCGATCAAGATCAGCTACGACTATTTGCGCAAGCTGCGCCTGAGCATGTAGGGGCGGACGGCGTCCGCCCCCGGCAGCGCGCGGCGCGCCCCTCAGGTTGCCCATGAATGGCCGCGGTGCAGAGCGCCTGCCGTGGTTACTTGCCAGGGCACGCTGCCTGAATCATTTCAAGGCCTGATAGGGCAGGGTGATGGCCTTGGTGTCCAGGTTCAGCCCGCCGGTGGGATGGAGCTGCCCCATGAAGATGGCAATCAGATCTTCTTCCGGGTCGATCACAAACGAGGTGTAGTAAAACCCGCCCCAGTAATACGACCCGACCGTGCCGAGTTCGTGCAGGAACTTCGGCTCACTTGTGACGCCGAACCCCAGACCGTAACCCATGATGTCGAGTTTCCCTTGGACGTGGTTCTGGCTGATCAGTTGCACGGATTTGCGACTGAGGAGGCGCCTCCCGTCGAGCTCCCCGCCGTTCAAGAGCATCTGGCAAAAGCGATAGTAATCTTCCGTGGTTGAGCAGAGACCGCCGCCGCCGGAAAAGTAAGTGCGCGGCCCACGATAGGGATAATCGGCCGAATATGAGAATCCGCCCTCCTCGACAACCTGGTTGTCAAGTCCCAGGCATCGCCGGGCTGAAAGAGTAGCGGCACCGCGGCGAGTTTCTTCACAGCGTCTCCGATGGTTCCCTCTTGCTGAAGCAGACCGCTGCCGATGCCCGCGTTGCTGTACGCCTTGCCCAGGCGCGGATTCCACTGATAGGTGAGACCGGAAGTGTGTGTGAGCAGATTCAGAACCGTAATGGGGCGCTTGGCATCGACGAGGGCGCCGGGTGGAGAGGTCTTGTCCTGAGGCCAGGGAGGGTCAAGCACTTTCACGTTCTTGAATTCGGGGATGAAGTCGGAGACGGGTTCGTTCAGTGTAAAGCGCCCCTCTTCGTAGAGCATCATGACGGCAACGCTCGTGATGGGTTTGCTCATGGAGCAGATTCGGAAGAGGCTGTCGGTGCGCATGGGCTTTTTCGCGTCGCGGTCGGCCATGCCGAAGGCTTTGAAATAGGCAATCCTGCCGTGGCGCGCCACGAGGCTGGTCGCTCCGGCGATGCGGCCGTCATCAACGCTCTTCTGGATCGTCCCGCCAATCCGCTCGAGCCGCTCGGAGGATAGACCTACGTCTTCGGGCGCGGCCGTGACTATCGCCGTTTCGACGGCGGGCGGGGAAGCGGGTGGCGCTTTTTTCGGTTTTGAAGCGGTCTCGGATGGGACGGGAACAACGGGAAATAATGCCAGCACAGCAAGGCCCAGAAATGCTCGACTCAGTTTTGTCATGGCAACCGCTCCTCGCTGAAGGCCAACTCAGGATGGGATTCGGGCTGTGGCTGAAGGCTATGCAATTTCGTTTGTTCCGTGCGAACGGGCACGCGTAAATATCATCGCCTGGGCCCGGCAAGTTAGCAAGCGAGGTTAGTCCCTCCGGGGATGGGGATACGCGGAAAAGGAAAAAGGCCGCGATTCCTCGCGGCCTTTATATTGCTGTAAACTTTCAACTGTTAACTGTTCTTTGACCTCTGGGTTGAGCAGCCACGCCTCGCCGAAATTTCAAATCTGAAATTTGAGATCTGAGATTCCAGACGGCCGAGCGTTACTCCCGATGCCTATCCGATGAGATCGGATCATCGGGACGGTTCTCTCTTAGAAAGGAGGTGATCCAGCCACAGGTTCTCCTACAGCTACCTTGTTACGACTTCACCCCAATCATGGTTCATACCTTGGGCGCTATCGTCCCCGCTTGCGCGGGGTTCGAATCGCGACTTCTAGTACAAACCACTTTCGTGATGTGACGGGCGGTGTGTACAAGGCCCGGGAACGTATTCACCGCGTCGTTCTGATACGCGATTACTAGCGATTCCAGCTTCATGCAGTCGAGTTGCAGACTGCAATCCGAACTGAGACCGGTTTTTGGCGATTGGCTTCCCCTCGCGGGTTTGCGACGCTTTGTACCGGCCATTGTAGCACGTGTGTAGCCCTGGGCATAAAGGCCATGAGGACTTGACGTCATCCCCGCCTTCCTCCCCGTTATCCGAGGCAGTTCCCTTAGGGTGCTTGTCCGATAAATCGGACCGAGCAACTAAGGGTGAGGGTTGCGCTCGTTGCGGGACTTAACCCAACATCTCACGACACGAGCTGACGACAGCCATGCAGCACCTATACCGCCGTCCCTTGCGGGAACCCTTCATCTCTGAAGGTGTCAACGGCATTTCGAGTCCAGGTAAGGTTCTTCGCGTTGCGTCGAATTGAACCACATGCTCCACCGCTTGTGCGGGCCCCCGTCAATTCCGTTTGAGTTTCAGCCTTGCGACCGTACTCCCCAGGCGGAGCACTTAACGCGTTAGCTCCGACACGCCCCGCGAACGGGGCACATCCAGTGCTCATCGTTTAGGGCTAGGACTACCAGGGTATCTAATCCTGTTTGCTCCCCTAGCTTTCGCGCCTCAGCGTCGGTTGCGGTCCAGGAAGCCGCCTTCGCCACAGGTGTTCCTCCCGATATCTACGCATTTCACCGCTACACCGGGAATTCCACTTCCCTCTCCCGCACCCTAGCACGGCAGTTTCGAACGGCCGCCCCGGGTTAAGCCCGGGGATTTCACGCCCGACTTACCGCACCGCCTACACGCCCTTTACGCCCAGTAATTCCGAACAACGCTCGCCCCCTACGTATTACCGCGGCTGCTGGCACGTAGTTGGCCGGGGCTTCTTCCACCGGTACCATCAACCCCGACTCTTCATCGGGGCATTTTTCCCGGTCGAAAGAGGTTTACGACCCGAAGGCCTTCATCCCTCACGCGGCGTTGCTGCATCACCCTTTCGGGCATTGTGCAAAATTCCCCACTGCTGCCTCCCGTAGGAGTCTGGCCCGTGTTTCAGTGCCAGTGTGGCCGTGCGCCCTCTCAGGCCGGCTACCGATCATCGCCTTGGTGGGCCATTACCCCGCCAACTAGCTAATCGGCCGCAGCCCCCTCCCAAAGTGACCCTTGCGGGCCTTTGCTCCCAGCGACTCGCGCCACCAGGAGGTTATGCGGTATTAGCCCGAGTTTCCCCAGGTTATCCCCCGCTCCAGGGCAGGTCAGCTACGTGTTACTCACCCGTTCGCCACTTTACTAATCCCGGTGTATTGCTACACCGAAATTTTCTCGTTCGACTTGCATGTGTTAGGCACGCCGCCAGCGTTGATTCTGAGCCAGGATCAAACTCTCGTTTGAAATCGGCTCGCGCGTGAAATCGCCGACGCTATTCACGAGACCTTCCGGTCCCGCGTTGTGCGCCGGGAATCCTCGCGCTGGATTTTTTGATCTCCCCCGACGAATCGGGGGGGTCAGGCCCCATCCCAAATTGCTGGAACGGGGCTGATCGCTCAGCTTGCGCCCGAAAAGCCGCGGACTCAAAAAGCCAAGTCCCGACTGCCTCGAGCGCCTTGACGTGGCATGCTCAACTCAGTTGTCAAAGAGCAGCTTGCCCCGGGTTTCGACCGGGGTCGCCCATGGGGGCGGGTCCGGCGATTCGCCATCACCGGCGACTCTGTGTATTCTTCCCCTTGCAGAACAATTTCTTATTCTATATAGCCGCCTCACTGCTGTCAAGCTCTACTTTGCAGGACTTTCCTCATTTTTTTACGAGTTCCAAGCTAGCAGCAGTTCAAGTTGCAAATTGGGAGGCGGCTGGACTGGGGAGCTGGGGGTGGATCCGGCGAGAATGGTTCTGATGCCGTCGGCGAGCGCATAGAAGCGGAACGGCGGAATGCCAAAGAAGCGTCGTGAGATGATCAACCGCTTCTCACAGAGGATTTTCAGCTTCAGTTTTTGCCCCAGGAAGGTGGCCGCAAAGTAAGCCGCTGCGGTCACCGGCCACACCTGGTTCCTCAACCGCTGATAGCTCAGAACCCGTATGTCTTCCACGTGATAGCTCTGTTGGACGAAGCGAAAAGCTTCCTGATTGCCACAGCACCTTCGGTGGCCATCTCCTCTCAACTGACAAGAAAATTACACATCCTTAGTCGGAGAAAGTGCGAGGTCACCGTCTCAATTAGCTTGCCCAGGCTTTGGCGCGTTCGACGGCGCGCTGCCAGCCGGCGAAGAGCTCTTGGCCCCGCGCTTCGGGCATCGCGGGCTCGAATCGCCGGGCGATTTTGAGTTGGCGCGCCAGTTCCGATTCGTTCTTCCAGAAGCCCACGGCGAGGCCGGCGAGATAGGCCGCGCCGAGCGCGGTGGATTCCGTCGCCGCCGGTCGCTCGACGGGGATGCGGAGGATATCGGCCTGGAACTGGCAGAGGAAGTTGTTCTCTGCCGCGCCGCCGTCCACGCGCAGCAGGGGCGGGCGCGCGCCGGAGTCGCGCGTCATGGCCTCCACCACCTCGCGTGTCTGATAGGCGATGGATTCGAGCGTGGCGCGTGCCAGGTGTGCGCGCGTCGCTCCGCGCGTCAGGCCGACGATGGTGCCGCGGGCGTAAGCGTCCCAATGCGGCGCGCCCAGGCCGACGAAGGCGGGAACGAAATAGACGCCCTGCGAGTCGGGAACGGAGCGCGCCAGGGACTCGGTCTCGGAAGCGTTCGTCACCAGCTTCAATTCGTCGCGCAGCCACTGGACGGCCGCGCCGGCGATGAAGACGCTGCCCTCGAGCGCATACACGGTCGCGCCGTTCCTCTGCCAACCAACGGTCGCAAGCAACCCCGAATGTGAGCGGGGAACCTCGGAGGCGGTGTTCATCAGCAGGAAACAGCCCGTCCCATAAGTGTTCTTGACGCTGCCGCGCGCAAAGCATTGGTGGCCGAAAAGGGAGGCCTGCTGATCGCCCGCCGCGCCCGCGATGGGGATGCGCCCGCCGGCGAGTTCCGTCTCACCCAAGAGCTCGCTCGACGATTTGACCTCAGGCAGCAGCGCCGGCGGGATGCGGAAGTAGCGAAGAATTTCATCGTCCCACGCGAGCGTGTGAATATTGAAGAGCAGCGTCCGCGAGGCGTTCGAAACGTCGGTCGCATGCACGCGGCCGTTCGTGAGCCGCCACAGGAGCCAGGTGTCAATCGTGCCGCAGGCCAGCTCGCCGCGCTCGGCGCGAGCGCGAACGCCGGGCAAATTCTCGAGCAGCCAGGCGATCTTGGTGCCCGAGAAATAGGCGTCGGCGACCAGGCCGGTTTTTTCGCCGAGAGTGCGGTCGAAGCCCTCGCGCCGGATGCGATCGCACATTTCGGCGGTGCGGCGGCATTGCCAGACGATGGCGTGATGGACGGGCTGCGAAGTCTTGCGGTCCCACAGCAGCACCGTCTCGCGCTGGTTGGTGATGCCGATGGCCGCGACGTCCGAAGCGCGGGCTTTTGCCTCCGCGAGCGCCTGCTCGGCGACGCTCTTCTCGGACTCCCAGATTTCCTCGGCGTCGTGTTCGACCCAGCCGGGCTGCGGGTAATATTGCTTGAACTCGCGCGCCACTGCGGCGCGGGCCCTGCCCTCGCGGTCGAAGAGAATGGCGCGGGAGCTCGTGGTCCCCTGGTCGAGAGCGAGGATGTATTCTCCCATGGCGGCTCGCCCCGATCAGATCGGGGCGAGCGCCCTAGCTTAGCCGAGCCCGGCTTTGGCGGCAAACCGATTAAAGACGGCAGAATCCAGTGATAAGCGCTGTCGTAGATACGGTCGGGCCCGCCCCGCCGGATCGGGGCCACGCCCGCATTGGAACCGTGGTACGGGGCTCTCTAATGGCCGGAGCCCCGGGATCGGACCCGCTCGTCCGGATGGTCATGCACGGCATCGCGCATGGCGTGGGCGAATTACTCGCGCTACCGCATGTTTCGCTTGCCGAAATAGCTCTGGATGCGATACTGGCGCCAGCCTGCGCGCAAAGGTCGCGCTCCTGGAGAAAACGCGGCGTGCGTCAAACGCATCTTAATAAACAAGCCTGATTTCGAGGGGCTGGAAGTTACAAAGGGCAGTCAGCGGCAATCGAGACTTCCAAGCAAAGGAGCGACGAGAGATGGCGGACCAGAAGGGCAGGGACGCGGCACACGCCGTATTTGGACTCGGGGACGAACCTCGTCGCGGTGAAACAGCTCAACCGTCGGCCGTGGGGCAACCTCAGAGCGGCTCGGGCGGGCCGCAAGTGGTTTACGTGCAGGCGCCGCCCCCGCCGCCCACTCCCGCAAGCGTCAAAGTCTTGTCCGCTCTGGTGGCCGTGCTGGTAATTCTGGCGGGTGTGAACTTGTACTGGCTGAATGCCACGCGCCATGAATTCTCCGAGGCGCTCACCCACCAGACCGATCAAGCGAACCTGCTGACGCGCCGGGCGGACTCGGCTGACGAGCGCTACGCGCAACTGAAAGGGCAGTTCCAGGTGACCAGCGAAAAGCTGGGCTTGACACAGTCGGAACTGGGGCGCGCGCGCACGCTGGCTTCGCAAATCCAGTCGCAGCAACGTGAGGCTGTGACCAAGCTCAACAACGAGCTCTCGAAGAAGGCGAGCACCGAGGATGTGAACAAAGTTTCGACGGACGCCAACGCCAAGATCGGCGATCTATCGAACGACTTGGCGGGAACCAAAAAGGACCTGACGGACGCGCTCACGGGAACCAAGGGCGAGCTCTCCGGAGCCATCGCTCGCACCCATGACGAGCTGGTGGCGCTGGCGCACAAGTCCGACCGTGATTATTTTGAATTCACCCTGGCCCGCAAGGGCGGTCGTCAAAAAGTTGGTACGGTGACGCTGATTCTCCGCAAAACGACTCCCAAGAAAAACCAGTTCACGGTCGGCATCATCTCCGACGACCAGACCACGGAGCGCAAAGACAAGTCCGTCAACGAGCCGCTTTACTTCCTTGCGCGTGGCGCTTCGACCCCGCTGGAACTGGTGGTGAACAAGCTCTCGAAGGATTCCATCAGCGGGTACGTCAGCACGCCCAAGGGATTCTTCGCGAGCGTTCCGAACGTGCTCCAGGCGCGGCCCGAATCGTAGCGGCGGGCCGGCTCCACTCTCAATTCTGCCCGGCCAAGCGGGTATGAGGATTAGCGTGGGGATCGAGCGCACGCCGTAGCGGCCGGCCAAATCGGGGAACTCGTCCACGTTCACTTTAGCAAAGCTGATATCGTTCCCGAAATTCTGGGCCAGTTTCTCAAACGTCGGGGCGAGCATGAGGCACGGGCCACACCACTCCGCCCAGAAATCCACCAGCACCGGCTTGGTGCTGCTTTCGACCTGCTGCCAGTCCCCGTTTTGAATGTGAAGAATTAACGACATATCAGGCCTTCACCCCTCCGCCTTGGGAATCGGCTGCCATACCTTTTAGATGCCCAAAGGCTGGAAAAGATTCGGCTCAGAGGTTCTCGAAAAGGGTTAACCATCTTGTTGATGGACTGGTTTTCTCGTGACTGCAGAAGGCCGGCATGATATCCTGTCTTCCGGGCCGGATTTTTCAATATCTTCGGAGACCCGTTCCAAAAACATGGCAGGGAAAAGCGCGAAGCGGCACCGCACGCCGCACAAGATCGGCGTCGGGTTCCTGGGGGCCGGAACTCAGTTCACCGGGGAACTGGTGAATGTCAGCATCTCGGGCCTGCTGGTGCGGTGCGAGAACACGCTCCCCGTCGGCACGATGGGCCGGCTGGGAATAGAAATGGAATACGGGACGATTCGGACCGTGGTTGTCATGCGTCGCATCGTCGAGCGCGTGGGGCTGGCCTTCCAGTTCAGCCACATGACGCCGCGCGACCGCCAAACCCTCCAACGCTTGTTGCTACGGCTCGAGCTGGCCACGCCACCCAGTTCATCCACTTCGGGCTCTCCTCCCCGCACCACGCGGCGTTGAACACCGTTCGTTTGCTTGGGCACGCTGAGGCAACCCGATTTCAGATCCAGATTCAACACATGCAGCGAATTTCAACGAGCGGCGCCGGGAGCTCGAACGGCTCCAGGAACGAATTGTCGCCTGCCGGAAGTGTCCGCGCCTCGTGCGCCATTGCCGCGAGGTAGCGCTCGAAAAGCGCCGCATGTATCGCGATTGGGAATACTGGGGGCGCCCCGTCCCGAGTTTCGGCGACCCACGGGCGGAGCTCCTGGTGCTCGGCCTTGCTCCGGCCGCGCACGGCGCGAACCGCACGGGGCGCATGTTTACCGGCGACCGTTCGGGCGACTTCCTTTATCGGGCGCTCTATGAGGCGGGCTTCGCGAATCAGCCGATGTCAGGCTCACGCGACGACGGGTTGCGCCTCAAGAATTGCTACATCACGGCCTCGCTCCGCTGCGCGCCGCCCGCGAATAAGCCCCGGCCCGAAGAGCTTCGGAATTGCCGCCCGTATTTGCTGCGCGAGCTGGAGCTCCTCGCCCGCGTGCGCGCCGTGCTGGCACTCGGCAAGATTGGCTTCGATACCTATCTCCGGGCCGTTTGGCGGGAAGGGGAGTTTCCCCCGCGCTCTTCGTACAAATTCGCCCACGGGGCAAGCTACGAACTTCCGGGAGGCTTGCCGCGCTTGTTCGCTTCCTATCACCCCAGCCAGCAGAATACCCAGACCGGAAAGCTGACCTCGGCGATGCTGCACAAGGTCCTTGAAGACATTCGGCAATTACTCGCCTCACCGCGGCCGTGACAGGCCGCAATGCGCGGCATCCCCGCGCGAATGAGGAGCCCGAATGGTACATTGGAAACCAACGCAGCCTGACCCGAGTCCGGTCGTTGAACTAATCGAGGCTTTCCGCCGCTCGAAAGTGATGTTCGCAGCGGTGGCGCATGGCCTGTTCGACAACCTCAACGGAGGGCCGAGCCCTCAACGCATTTTTCAGACGGTACCAATCAGGAATTCACCTTGCAATTCCAGCCACAATCTTGTATCTAGTGCCGTCCCAACTACTCCTGGCTAGCTCCGTCCCTGGCGGCCAACTGCGTCCCTTGTTCCGGTCCCGCTTTACGCGACGGCGCATTGGCACATCAAGTTGGAACGACACTAGCCGGAGGCGGAAGCAAATCCATTTGGGCCGCTGAAGCGTACACATAAAGAGGGCGGCGCAGTCGATCTGTGGAATCACAAGTTACCGACCACGCTCTGATGCGTCAAATTGCGGGCGGAGATGAGAAGGCGCTGGAGATACTCTACGGACGCTACAGCGGTGTGGTGTATTCGGTGGCGAGACGCATCCTGGGCGACGTAGGAGCGGCCGAAGAGGTTCTTCAAGACATCTTCTACCAGCTCTGGCGCGCCGCCTCGAGCTTCGACCCGGCGCGGGGGACGCTCGCGGGATGGCTCCTAGTGAGCGCGCGGAATCGCGCCATCACTCGATTGCGGGGCAGCCATCGAGCGGCATTTGGAGAGATCGAAGTGGAAGCCGTCGCTTCGAAATTCAATCTGGAGTCTTCGGCGGCGGCGAATGAGATGATGTTGCTCGTTCGCAATGCGCTGGCGACGCTTCCGCAAGAGCAAAGACAGGCTTTGGAGCTCGCTTACTTTGAAGGCTTGACCCACAGCGAAATCGCTGAACGCACCGGGGATCCGCTGGGGACTGTAAAGACCAGGCTGCGTACCGCTCTCGCAACACTGCGGCGGGCGATCGAAACATGAACGGGCATCCACACTTCGACGAAGATTTTGACCTCTACGCCCTGGGGACACTGGAGGGCGAGGAGGAGCGCGCGCTCGAATCGCATCTTACGGGCTGCCCGGCATGTGCGCACAAGCTGGAAGAGGCGCGAGGCCGGGCCGCCCGCGTGGCGCTGGCTGTGGCGCCCGAACCCCCCTCGCCGGAGGTCTGGGAGCGCCTGCTCCGCCAAGTGCGGGCGACCCCCCTACGGCCTCAGGCTCGCCCTGTTGCAGCCACTAACCCCTGGCGATGGGCCACTGTGGCGCTTGCCCTCGCTTCGATGGTTCTTGCCGTGCTCCTCGGTCGTCAGACCGTCGAACTGAGTGATCTCGGGCGAGCCCTGCAAACGCTTGAGGCCGCCCGACAAGCGGAACAGGCGGAAACGGCGCGGGCTCGCGCGGTTCTCGAGGTTTTGACCGCGCCGGATACGGTCAAGGTTACGCTGGTCTCCGGCGCTGTGCGGGCCGTCCCGCAAGGCAAAGCGTTCTATCACTCTGAGAAGGGCTTGGTCTTCTACGCGGCCAACCTTCCGCCGCTCGCCGCTGGTCGCAGTTACCAATTGTGGCTGATCCCGGCCCAGGGGAATCCCATCAGCGCTGGCGTCTTTCAGCCTGACGCCCAAGGGAACGGTGCTGTGCTTCTGCCCCCCTTGCCTGCTGGCGTTCCCGCCAAAGCTTTCGCCGTCACTGTGGAACCCGCTGGCGGCGTGCCCCAGCCGACTGGGCCCAAAGTCCTGATTGGCCTCGTCTCATAGCACCTGTCTCAACCAGTCGGTTAAATTTTTTTAGTTTCTCGCAATCCAATACGCCCCGCCGGGCGTACTTCCACCGAAGTCGGGAACGCGCGAGCGACCCGCGAGTCGGCATGGCGCCAATCCCGAAGCAAGCAGTCGTAGCACGCTGAGACAGGCGGGAATCCTCCGCCCCGGGGAATCTGCGCTCTGATGCGCGCTGAGAATCGTGAGAAATCGGATCCGCCGACGCCTTACAAGCCAGGCCGGGAGGGCAAGGAACACTCGCTGTCAAGTCATGCGGCCGTCCCAACGCCCGTGTTCCGGGCGCCAAGCAACGGCCAAAACTCAGGAGGATTGAAAACGTGAAAAGAGTCAAATTACTCGCTGCCTTGATTGTATTGGGAATTACGGTGCTTTCCACGAGCCTGTACTACGCTTCCAGCCATCGTGAAGCCCCCATTACCGCCCTGGACCGTACCGCTGACATTACCGACGTCTACGCCTTTCGCAGCTACGACGCGAACGGCCAGGACACCAACCCACCCAGCATTACCATGATCCTAAATGTGGACCCCTTTCTTGAACCCGCCAATGGCCCGACCTGGTTTCCCTTCGATCCCGGGATACTTTACGAGATCAAAGTGGACAACAACAACGACGCCAGGGCGGACGTCACATTCCAGCTCCGCTACTCTTCGCAATATCAGTTACCCGGCGTTTACACGGCCCTGGCCGGTTTTGGTCAGGATCCCAACGGAACGAAAGGCGTGGTGCCTCCGCAAATCACCGACTTCAGCAACCCGGGCTTGAACCTGCGGCAGACCTACACGGTGACCATGATCAAAAACGGCGTGGCCACACTGCTTACGCAAAACGATGGTTCCCCATTCTTCGCAGTCCCGGCGAACGCCGGACCTCGAACCATGAGCTACGCGGCGCTCTACGCGGCCGGCACATACACGGATGTGGGCGGGAGCGGAATCTCGGTGTTCGCCGGCACCGTGGACGACCCATTCTTTATCGATTTGGGGGCCGCATTTGATACCGGGAACCTGCGGGCCGGAGCCAGCGGAATCCCCGGAGTATTGACCGCGTCGGAGGACGCAGCCAACGCCAACTTCGCTTCAGACACCGTATCTGGCTACGCCGTGAACAGCATCGTCATCCAGGTGCCCATCTCGTTGCTGACGAAGACGGGAAAAGTGGAACCTGCTTCTTCGACGGCGGCAAGCATCGGAGTTTGGGGCACCACCTCGCGGCACCAGGTCACGATTCGCAGGTCACCAGATCCGGAGGTCGATCAGGGCGCATTCCGTCAGGTGCAGCGCGAAGGCAACCCTCTGATCAATGAATTGATTATTGGTATCGGCTCGAAAGACCGCTGGAGCATGGACGAGCCGTACAACGATGCCCAGTTTGCCGGCTTCGACCTGAACCCGCCGTTCGTCAGCGTCGTGGACGCGCTTTACGGAGTGCTGGTCCCAGGTGCATTGTTTTCGCCCCCGGCTCCTCGCACCGACTTGCTACCTCTGGTCGAGTACTTACCTCCCATCGCAGCTTCAGGAACGAGCCCGGGACCGATCGCCGACCTGCTTCGGCTCAACACCGGAGTTGCACCCACGCCTCCAGGCAGCGCCAGCCGCCTGGGATTGCTGTCGGGCGACGCCGCGGGCTTTCCCAACGGACGGCGACTCGCGGATGATATCGTGGACATCACTCTGCGCGTTGCGGTGGGCGGCGTTCTGGCCGGTAATCAGTGCGGCGCGAGCCACAACAGCAGTTGCAACGTCTTCCCCAACAACGTGCTCGGCGACGGCGTGAACGTGAACGACGTGAACACTGATTTGGCCACGGACGGCGTGGCCAATCTCGTCGAGCAGAATACCCACTTCCATACTTCCTTTCCTTACGTCGATTATTGCCCGAGCGGGCGCGACCGCGTGCACATCGACCCCGGAGACCCGGGCTGCACGGGCGGCAGCGGCACGCCGTGCGTGAAGTAGCTCTGCGCGTTTCATGGCCGTCTCGTGCGAGCGGGGCGGCCATGAAAGAAATCTCTCAATCCTTGGAGGGTCCAATGAAGCGATCTCTGATTGTTGCCGCGTCACTGCTGTTCATTCTGTGTTTTGCCGAAGTTGCGTTCACAGATCAACTTTCTCCTGCCGAACGAAAAATCGCGGCGGCGGAGAACGCCATCCGTAAGAATCCGAACAAAGCCGAGCCTTACTCCGACCTGGCGATGGCCCTGGCACGACGGGCGCGCGAAACCTCGGACGCTGCTTATTACGCAAGAGCGGAGGAGGCGCTGAAGAAAGCGCTGGAACTCTCGCCTCAGAACTTGGCAGTTCAAAAGGTCGGCGTTTGGATTCTTCTCGGCAAGCACGAGTTCGCCCAGGCGAGGCAGCAAGCCGAAATTCTTAATCGCCGCATGCCCGACGACGTTCAAGTCTATGGGTTTCTTACCGACGCCAATATCGAACTGGGGAATTACGCGGACGCGGAAAAGGCCGCGCAATGGATGCTCGACATCCGTCCGGGAAATCTGGCGGGCCTGACGCGCGGCGCCTATTTACGCGAGTTGATGGGTGACCTGGAAGGCTCGCTCGAGCTGATGACCCAGGCTTATCAGGAAACTCCACCTGCCGAAACTGAGGACCGGGCCTGGATTCTGACCCAGATGGCCCACGTCCAACTCTCCAGCGGCCGCGTGGACGCTGCAGACAAGCTGTTAAAGGCGGCGTTGGTTCTTTATCCCGACTATCACTACGCCCTCGAAAATCTGGCCCAGGTTCGGACCGCCCAGAAAAAGTATGTCGAGGCCGTGGACCTGCTTCGCCGGCGAAACCAGTCCGTGCCCCAACCGGAGAGCCTCTACGCGCTGGCGGAAGCTCTGGAACGCGACGGCCAGGCGCAAGACGCCAAAGCGGCGTTTCTCGAATTCGAGGCCAAGGCTCGAACCCAGATGGGAATCGCCGACAACGCCAATCGCGAGCTGGTGTTTTATTACGCCGACCACGCACACAATCCCGAGGAGGCATTGCGCATCGCCACCATGGAATTCAGCAGACGGCACGATGCATTCACCCTTGACGCCTTCGCTTGGGCGCTCTACGTGAGCGGGCAATTCGCGGAAGCGCAAAAACAGATGGACCACGCCTTGGCCTACGGCACCCGCAACCCAAAGTTTTTCTTCCACGCCGGCGCCATCGCCTCCAAACTGAATCAGGGCCCGAAGGCGGCGCTACTCTTGAATCAGGCGGTGGCACTGGATGTTCTTGCAGATTACACTCCTTTGGCGCGCAAGATTCTGGCAGCCTTGGCTCCTATGAACACCGCTTCGGTGACTCAATGATTTCGCTCTCGGAGACCGCGGCGTGGGGCGGCCACGCCCGCCGTCGCCGGTTCTTTAGCACAGCTTAGACGGAGCGGCAAGCCGCCGTCTTAGCGAAAGCTCCGAAGCTCGGGGCTCTCGCGTTGTGCTGGCTGGCATTGAGCATACCCTTGCTGCTCTTCGCCGACTCCGCAAAGCTTACTGGCAGAGTCACGGATCCAGCCGGCTCGGCGGTGCCTGGCGCACGATTGACGCTCGCCAGCCGATTCCCGAAGCGCCGCGGCTGATTTGGGATGCGGTGGGGACGGCGGACCGCCTACCCCTTCACGTTCGTGCGCGCGGCGAATTCGAATACGTGGGGCGGAAGCTCCTGGGTGATGGGTTCACTTCGGTTCCGGTTCGAGAAATGAGAGGCGCGTTGCTGCGCGCGTTCGGCAACGGCCGAATCGATTTGGGCCTGAACTTTCTCGCCGCCGCCGGCTCCACCGGACAAACCACCGAAGTCTTGGCCCTGTCCTCCGAGCCCACACCGTTTGAGCGAGTCGTTGGAGTCCCACTTAAGTCTTACGTGGGCGCCTCTTTTACATACAATTTCGGAAGAAGGGAAACAGGAAGGACAAGGTAAGACTCCGTGGCCTTAATTGGATCCCTCGACCGCGAACGGATGGGGATACGGCGCTCCTCGCCGGTTGTCCTCTCAGGGCGCTCGCCTTTCGTAGCCTTCCGCCTCTCTGCCGCAGCCAGGGTTCCCACAGCTCTTCTCAATCCATCCACATGCCGCCGTTGACCTCGACGGTCTCGCCGGTCATATAGCGGGCGGCGGGCGAGGCGAGGAATACGATCACTTCCGCGACTTCTTCGGCCGTGCCGGCACGGCCGAGCGGGATCGAGGCGAGGTATTTCTGGAACATATCCGGCGGGCTGTACCGCTCGTGATAAGGGGTCCAAATGACGCCCGGCGCGATACCGTTGACCCGCACACCGTATGGGGCAAGCTCTTTGGCGAGCCCCTTGGTGTAGGTCAGCAGGCCGCCTTTGGCCGCAGCGTAAGCGGCGGCTCCGGGACCTCCGCCATTGCGGCCCGCGATGGAGGTGACGTTGATGATCGAGCCGTTCTTTCGCGCCGCCATCTCTTCCCACACCGCCCTGACGCACAGGAATACGCTTTTAAGGTTGAGCGCCATAATCTGGTCCCAATACTCCTCGGTCATCTCGGCGAGGGTGCGGCGGGCGAGCAGGTCGCCGGCGTTGTTCACGAGGATGTCTATTTTCCCCCAACGCTTGCGCGTGGCTTCGACGAGCGTCCCGACCTCGGCGCTCTTCGTGACGTCGGCGCGAAAGGTGAAGGCGTCGCCGCCCGCCTTGCAGACCGTTTCCACCGTCTTGTCCGCGCCCCGAGCGTTCTTCAGGTAATTCACCGCGACGCGCGCGCCTTCGCGGGCGAGCGCGACGGCGGTCGCCTGGCCGATGCCGCTCGACGCTCCCGTAACCAACGCTACTTGGTCTTTCAGAACCATATCGCCCCTACGGCTTCGCTTGAATGCGCACCGAACCCGAGGCCAACCCCGGCGAGGTGGCCGTAACGACGATGGCGCCCCCGCGGTCTGTGCTTTGGACGTTGATCGCGGCGACGCCCGCGATGGCGTCAATTTCCGCCGCCCCGCCAAGCAGCCGGCCGGGGCCTTCGACCGAAAAGCGAATCCAGGGCCGCGCGTCGTCGACCGTAACACCGTTCGAATCCACGACGTCGGCTTCGATGAAGGCCACATCGGCGTCGTCGGCCACGAGTCGG
This sequence comes from Acidobacteriota bacterium, assembly GCA_003225365.1. Lineage (GTDB taxonomy): Bacteria > Acidobacteriota > Terriglobia > UBA7540 > UBA7540 > Gp13-AA74. The sequence goes on along the minus strand of QHZN01000168.1, from coordinate 2,103 downwards.
GATTGGTCGGCGCGAAGGACCAGCCGCAGGGCCGGCCCGGGCGTGCGTACCTCGTCTTTGGCCGTTGCGCCGCCTTTTTGCCCCACAGCCGTGAGCGTTCCGGGTTCGTAGGGAATTTCGCGCCAGACGAATGGCGGGTGTTTCAGCGCCGCGCCGGATAAGAGTTTCTGATTGAAATCGTCGGGGTAACGGTAGCGGCTGATATTCTCTTCAAAGTCTTGCCACTCCTGTAGGGGCGTCTCCGGGCGACGAACGCCGAGGCTCCGTCCATTCAGGGACAGCTCGACGGTGTCACAATTGCTATAGACTCGAACCATCCGCGCATGGCTCGGAGTGTCCCTCGAACCCGCGCCCTGCTTAGGCCTCCGAGCGCTTTCGCGTGGGCCTCGAGCGGGGCCCCAATTGCCCACAATATGGACCATGGGCTCTTCGATCCATTGACTTTGGAGCAGGAAATAGCCGTTCTTCGGCAGCCGCCACATGTCCGCGACACCAAGGTAATCGTCAAATGGCCAGCGAAACGTCACGCGGCCGTCGGTTGATTGCTCCCAGAGCGTACGCGTGCGCAGGGCGTTGGTTTCACCCGTGTCGAACATGCACCACTTCGCCGTGCCGAGCCACGGGAGCGCGTTCCACTGCATCAGGTAGCCCTCCATCAGCAACGCGGCGTCGCTGTCGGGCAGGGAGACATCGGACAAGGGATCGGCGGGCAGCCCGCGGTAATACGGTAGCCCTTCGGTGCCTCGTTGAGACGCAAACGACCCCCACTCGTTCCAGATATATTTTCGCTCCGGATGCAGGCGATGCTCTTCGACGAGTTTGGGTTCGCTGGTTGCGTCCGTCACGTCGGTGACGTGCGGCGAACGCGCTGCGGTCCAGCGCGTCGGGTCCAGCTCGTGCGCCGCGCTCGAAAGCTCGACGAAATCTTCCGGGTAATGGTAGCGGCTCAAGTCGTCTCCAAGCCCCCAGATGATGATGGAGGGATGGTTCGAGTCGCGCTGGATCATTTCGCGGAGCTGCTGCTTGAGGTTGTCCATAAGTGGACGAGGGAAGCGTTCGGTGTAAACGCGCTCGGTGTTATCCGTCGCCGGAGGATACATGTGAATCTTGATGTTGGGGATTTCTTCCCAGACCAGAATCCCCAGCCGATCACAGGCGTCGAGCACGGCCGGGTCCTGCGGGTAGTGTGCGGTGCGCATAAAATTCGCGCCCATGGCCTTGATCATGCGGATGTCTTTAACCCCAACGGCTTCGGGCACGGCGTCGCCGAGGAAGCCGTAGTCCTGGCGGCGGTTGATGCCACGGAGGAGGATGGGTTTGCCGTTGAGCGTGAACCCGCCGGCCGGGTCGTAGCTCATGAAGCGAATGCCAAAGGGCGTGGTGATTCTGTCGACGGCGCGGCCGGCCTCGTAAAGGGTGCTCACGACGCGGTAAAGATAGGGATCGGTCGGCGACCACAGGTGTGGCGAAGGGATCGGAGCCGATGCCTGAACGATTTCGGGAATCTGGTTGGGCTGAACCGTCACGTTCTGGCTGAGCGATTGAATAACCTGTCCCGCGGAATCTTCAACTCGGGTCTCGATCCGGCGCTCCCGGGCGGTCTCGGAAGGGTTTTCCAAGCGAGTCGTGACTTTGACCGTGGCCGCATCGTCGCCGGAGTGGCTCGCGACGACTTGCACGGCGTTGTTCGGGAAATGGACGAGCGGTGTGATGACCAGCCAGGCGGTCCGCGTGATTCCGCCGTAGGCCGCGACATTGGTTTCGTTTGCCGGGGCGATCCCAGGGTCGAGAACGTCGTTCACGCGCACGACCAGAAGGTTTGAGGCGCCCCACTCGACGAGCGGCGTGACGTCGAGCACGAAGCCGGTAAATCCGCCGATGTGGCGCCCAGCGGGCTTGCCATTCACCCAGACTCCGGCGACCTGGAAAACCGCTTTGAATTCCACGTGCACGCGCCGGCCGCGCCACTCTTCCGGCACGTCGAAGCGCCTGCGGTACCAACCGAGGCCGCGGAAGTGTCCCGTCACCACAAAGGGATTGTCGAAGGTCGCGTCCCAGGTGTGGGGAAGGTGAACAGTCTCCCAGGCGGAATCGTCGTAACCG
>QHZN01000167.1 GCA_003225365.1 Acidobacteriota bacterium | reverse complement strand
CGGAGGGCGCGGTAGCCGTTGTCCTCGAACCGGACGTCGCTCGGATTTTCAAGTCGTCGGAAGCTGTGAACGCCCTCTTGCGTTCGGTAATCTCTGCGATGCCGGAGTCCAAGAACAGTGGCAAGTGACAAGTGGCGAGCGACTGGGGATGAAAGGCGAAGCGCCTAGGTCTTCACTCGCATCAGCAGCCATACCCCGCCCAATCCAAACAGCAGGTCGGGCGACCAGGCCGCGACCGCGGGCGAAAGCTGGCCCAGGTTGCCCATGGCCTCGAACAAACTCGAGGCGGTCCAATACACGATGGCGATCCCGATACTTGCAGCGATGCCTGTCAGCGCCCCTTTGCTGCCGGTGGTAAAGGCGAACGGGACCCCGATCAGCGCGATCACGAAAGCCATGAGCGGATAAGAGAATTTGTGATAGAACTGCACGGTCAGGCGGACCACGTCGAAGCCGCTCTGGGCGAGTTCCCGGATGTAGCTCGCGAGCTCGAAGACGCTCATTTGGGCGGATGTCCGGACCTCCTTCTTAAAGTACCCGGGCTCTTCGCTTAGTTCCCTAAAGACCACGGCATCAAAGGGCTCATAAGCGGTTACGCGGCCCCCGGCCAGGTCTCTCACCCATCCCTGCTCGAGGACCCAATTTTTGACACGCGGGTCCCAGAAGGCATGCCGGGCGAAGATGCGCCGGTTCAGGCGGAAAGTTGCGGGATCCATCTCGAAAACCGAGAGGTTCCCGAAGGCGTTTGCGTCGGCGTCGAAGAACCGGTAGTTGAAGATGCGGTTCGACTGGCCATAAATCCACTGCCGGTCGGGCCGGTAGTAGGTTTGGGCCGGCCGATTCTTGATGCGGTTGCGGAGCGCGTCTTGCCGCTGGTTGGTTCCGGGAAGGTAGCGGTCTTCGAGGACGAACATTGCGGCGCTTCCGGCGAGGGAGGCGGCGAGCACGGGCAGCGCCAGCCGGTACAAGCTGATGCCCGCCGACTTTACGGCTGTCACCTGATTCGTCTTGGCCATTATCCCGAAGCTGACCAGGGTTGCCACCAAAATACTCAAGGGGAGCATGAGAAAGGCGACTTGCGGGGCAAGGTATGCATAATAGTCGAGGATGACACCCAGTGCGATGTGGTTCCTGACCACGTCGCCGATCAACTGGAAAAAGTCGAAGATCATGTAAATGCCGGTGAAGGCCAGCAGCAGCGCGGCAAGATAGTACAGCCATTCGCGGATCGTGTAGAGGTCAAGAATCCGGAGAAGACGGGGGGAAGGGTTCGATTTGGGGAGCGGCGCAGGGGGTTGCCATCGTGACCGACCGCGGCCGAGCAGGGAATGCTCAAGGCCCCCTAGCCAGTGCCACAAAGCTGAGAAACCCGAATGGACACTCCCCTGGAGGTTGAGCAAAAGAATTCCGGCCGCGGCGAAAAGCGCGTTGGCCGCCCAGAGCCCAACCGGCGGTGGAATCTTTCCCTGGCGGGCAAACCCCAGTCCCAATGCCATCAAAATGTAGTAAACGAAAACCAGGAAAATTGTGAATAGGACGCCGACGGACTTTCCGCCTTTGCGGGAGGTAAGGCCGAGCGGGATGCCGGCCAGCGCGAGGACGAGCGAGGCGAAGGGAAGTGCGAAGCGGTAATGGAGTTCCACCCGAGCTCCTAAACCCTCTGCCGGATTGGCGGCGAGACGAGCGAGCTCGCCGACCGACAAGGTGGCGGGCGTTCGGCGCTCGGTCAGCGGGCCGCCGCGCTCGAGGGGCAGCGGGATATCGGTTTCGCTGAACGAGCCGACCGAGTATTGGCCCGGATGGGCGGGGTCAATTTCGTGCGTGGCGCCGCGTTCGAGGTGCAGAACCAACCGGGCATGGCTCACGTCGTTGACAAGCAGTCCGCTTTCCGCTAGCGTGATTCTTGGCGCATCCCGGTCACTGGTGTCGGCGGCGAAGACGCCGCGCAGCTCCGAGCCCGCGCCGGTGACATCCTCGATATAAAGCAGCCAATTGGGGAATTGCTCGATAAAGACCCGGGGCTGGACTTCATGCGGCGCCTGGCTGGTAGCTAGCGCGCCCTCGCGCCGGCTGAGCGCCGCACCAGCGGCAGGCCCCAGGTCCAGGCTCATCCAGGAGGCGGCGGCGAGGCCCGCAAGCGCCAATATCATGACCGGCAAAACGAACTGGCGAAGGCCAAGGCCCGAGGCGCGGGCCGCCACAACCTCGCCGTCCGCTGACATTCGGCTCAGTCCGATGAGAATCCCGACCAGCACCGCCATCGGGATCGTGAGGACCAGGATGCTCGGCAGGGGCAGCGCTAGCAATTCCAGCGTTTCGCCGCGGCCGAGGTCGTGGCGCACGGCCAGCTCCATCAACCGAGTGACGTGGGGCGTGAAAATGAAGATGATAAAAGTGAACACGACGAGCCAAAGCGCGGCGTGCGTGGATATTTCCTTCAAAATGTAACGTGTGAGAATGCGCATGGGCAAAGCAACTCAGAAACTAGGAGCCAGAAATCAGAAGTCACTATACAAATCGGGTGAATGCCCGGATAGGAAGCGAGAAGTGCTGCCGTCCTTTTTTCTCACGTCTGATTTCTGACTTCTGATTTCACCTCAAGGGACCGATGCTAACACACGGTATTTGACGCGGTAAAGCCGCCATGGCCCAGACCTATTTAATGCTCTTATGGCACATGCACCAGCCGTTCTATAAGGACTTGGCGGAGGGCGTCTATATGATGCCTTGGGTGCGGCTCCACGCTTTGAAAGATTATTACGGTATGGTGGCGATCCTCGAGGAATTCCCGAGTGTCCATGTGACGTTTAACCTGGTCCCGTCGCTCCTGGCGCAACTGGAGGAGTACGGGCGGGACGCCGCCCGTGAGGACGATTACCGAATCGCTTTTGAACCCGTTGACCATCTGACGGCCGCCGAAAAAGCGCGGCTGCTGGTTTTCGCGTTTCAACTCAACCGGGAAAATTTGCTCAACCGCCACCCTCGTTTCCGCGAGCTTTTCGAGCGGGTGCGTGGTATCGGCTCGCCGGGCGTGGCGGCGCGGCTCCTTACCGCTCAGGACTACCTCGACCTTCAAGTGCTTTCGCAATTGGCCTGGTTTGACGAGATCTACCTCGCCCGGGATTCCGAGGTTCGCCGGCTCGTCAAGAAGCAGCGGGGTTTCTCCGAACAGGACAAGGCTTCGCTGCGCTTGAAGGAGATAGAAATATTTAAAGTTATGCTTGAAGCCTACGCCAAGGCCGAAGCGCGCGGGCAGATTGAGATTTCTACATCACCCTTCTACCACCCCATCTTGCCTCTGCTCTCGGACTCCGCAGTGGCGGCAGAGTCGCATCCAGGGGTGCGACTGCCGAGCCGCCGTTTCCGAAGGCCGGAAGACGCCCGGGCGCAAATTGGCGCGGCAGTAGAGTTCCACGCGCGACTATTTGGCCGCCCTCCTCGGGGCATGTGGCCAAGCGAGGGCAGCCTTTCGGACGAGGTCCTCCGCCTCGCATCCGAAGAGGGCGTTGAATGGTCGGCGACGGATGAAGGCGTGCTCGGGCGGTCGCTCGGCAAGTCGTTCGAGCGCCGCGGCGATGGAACGGTTTCGAACGGGAGCGAGCTTTATCGCCCGCACCGGTTTTCCGGCGGCAAGCGGCCGGTCACGCTCTTCTTCCGGGACCACCAGCTTTCCGACCTGATTGGTTTCGTCTATTCGCGAATGCCCGCCGGGGCGGCCGCCGAGGACCTCCACCGGCGCATTCACGCCGCCGCGCGCAGCACCGGGGAGCGGCCGGCCGTGGTCTCCATTATTCTCGACGGCGAGAACGCCTGGGAGTTTTTCCCTGGAAACGGCCGCGAATTTCTGCGCGCCTTTTACGGCCGGATCGCCTCCGATCCCGGCCTCCGGGCCTTGACGGCGAGTGAAGCCGCGAAAGCCGTTGAGCCGGGGACGCTCGCGCACATCGTTCCTGGTTCGTGGATCAACGCCAACTTTGATGTTTGGATCGGAGCCGAAGAAGACAACCTCGCCTGGGACTTGTTGGCGGAAGCGCGCGAATTCTTTGACGCCAACGCCCACCATCGGGACCCCGCCAAAGTGGAATTGGCGCGTCAGGAGCTCTGGATAGCGGAAGGCAGTGACTGGTGCTGGTGGTACGGTCCGGAACATTCAAGCGCCCACGACGAAGAGTTCGACTTGCTCTATCGTAAACACCTCAGCAACATCTACCGGCTGCTCGACGCATCCCCACCCGACGAGCTGGCCGTGCCTATCAAGCGGCCGCGCGTGGATGCTGCCTTGTTTCCCCCGACAGGCCTCATTGAGCCGGTGCTTGATGGCCGGGTGACAAACTACTTCGAGTGGCTTGGCGCCGGGGTCTATTCGCCCGACTTCCGCTCCGGTTCCATGCATGGGGCGGTCAGTTACCTCGAATGTCTGTATTACGGATACAGCGACCGCGCGCTTTACCTGCGCCTGGACTTTTCCACGCCATTTCTTGCCACCCACACGGAATTTGAGGTCCGAGTGAGCGTGAATTCGAAGAGCCATTTCCGGCTGCACGCGAAAGCCCGAGCAGGAAAGGTGGCCTCGATGGAAGCTCGGAGAGATGAAGTAAAACTTGAGGTTCCCCCAGGTGAGCATTCAGGCTTTGCCGCAGCTTTCGAGCGCATCTTCGAAGTGCGCCTCGATTTTGCGACGGTCGGGCTGGCGTCGGGCGAGGAAACCTTGCTTCAGGTTTCATTGTGGGTGAACGACTTGCCGGTACAAGTCATTCCGCAGGAAGGCTGGCTGAAGGTGGAGCTGACACGTAAGTTTATCGTATGGTAGTTGCCGAACCTGGGTTGTTTCTATCCCGGCCCTGTGGCGGGCCGCTGGACCCAGGCAACTGAAAAATGGGGCGCTGAAACCCTCCGAGGGTGTATTCTGTGCGACGCTTGGAAACCAAAACGCAAATACTGGCTGAAAGGTCGGCGCCGTTCTTGGGCTGCGAAGATGCGTCGAGACCTAGTTTGCTGTGTTCGCAACTCTCTTCGTTTCACCCAGGGGAAACGGTGCACGCCTTCACAGGCGGTTTTGCGCAGAAATATCGGAAAAGAATCCGGTCCGGCGACGGCTAGAACCGAGGTTGGCGAGATGTTGGATTCAAATACGCATCGGGTTACCCGATTTGAAAAGATTACAGTCAAACACTTCCGGCGTCTTTGTGACGTCGACCTCGAGTTGCGCCCTTTGACGGTTCTGATCGGCGCGAACGGGACTGGCAAGACCTCTCTGCTGGACGTGTTTTCACTGTTGGCAAGCTCGGCGCAAGGCTCTCTTAATAAGGCCGTCAGCGACTTTTCGGGGTTGTCAGCATTGATCACTTACGACCGTCCAGGGGACCTGTCCCTCGGTATCTCGATGAGCGTACCCTACCACAACAATCCGCTCGAATACGAGTTGCGCCTCAAGCCGCAAGGAACTAGTTATGTGATCGACGAAGAAATCCTTAGTCAGCAGCGCTATCATAAGCCGCCGCCGCATAAGTACATTGAATCTCGAGGTTCACATATCAGGTACTTTGAACCGAAGGAGAAACGCCTCCTGCCCCCCACGTGGGAGCACAACTCATTGGAAAGCTCGCTGTCTCAAGTTCCAAAGATGTATCAGGAGCCGGAGGACTTTCGCTGGAGGCTTGCTTCCTCCACCTTTTACCACGTCTTGAATGTTGAACCGCGGTCCCCTGTGCGACTGCCGCAGCCGCTGCGGCCCGCACCTCTGCCCGGAAAAGACGGGGAGGATCTCGTCTCCTGTCTCTTCAACCTGCGCGAAGCGGATCGTGACCGCTTCGAAGCTGTCGAGGATTCACTGCGAGCGGCGTTCCCGACTTTTGACCGTCTGGAAACTCCATCGGTGGCGGCAGGAACCTTGGCTATGACGTGGCGGGACAAGAATCTCTCGAAAGCGCTGTTCATGCATCAGCTCTCCGAAGGGATGCTGCGTTTTCTGTGGCTGGTCACGCTTCTCGAGAGTCCGGGGCTTACGGCCGTAACGTTGCTCGATGAGCCGGAGGTCAGCCTTCATCCTGAATTGCTGAGCCTTCTGGCAGGGCTTTTGCGAGAGGCTGCGAATCGGACGCAGTTGATCGTGGCCACGCATTCGGACCGTCTAGTGCGGTTTCTGAAGCCCGCCGAGGTGGTGGTGATTGATTCGGCTGATGACGGGATGGCTCAATTCACTTGGGCAGACAAGATGGACCTGAACGGGTGGCTGGCCGAGTATACGCTGGATGAGGTTTGGCGCATGGGACACATGGGAGGGCGCGCGTGAAGATTGCCCTTCTGATCGAAGGGGATACGGAGCGGGCTTTTCTTCCTCATCTTCGGTGTTTTTTGAAAACGCGGCTCGCTGGCCGAATGCCTCGCCTTGATCCGGACATCTACGACGGACGCATCCCCACATCTCATCATCTGCGGCGCAGAATTGATCTGCTTCTGCGAACAGGGCGACCGCCAGCCGATGCCGTGGTCGCTTTAACAGACGTGTATACTGGAACTGCGGATTTCCAGGACGCTCAAGACGCCAAGAGAAAAATGCGCGAGTGGGTCGGCGTGAACGACCGCTTCTTTCCACACGCCGCCCAGCATGAGTTCGAAGCGTGGCTGCTTCCCTTCTGGAGCACCATCCAGCGACTAGCGGGGCACAACAAGGCGGCTCCCGCTGGTCTTCCCGAAGCTGTAAATCACAACCGGCCTCCCTCGGTTCGAATTAGGGAAATATTCAGCGTGGGCAAGTGTCGAAGGGGCTACGTCAAGCCGCGAGACGCCGCACGGATTCTGCGTGAAAATAACCTTGTGGACGCCGCCACAGCCTGCCCTGAGTTGCGAGCCTTCCTGAATACGATTCTGCAATTATGCGATGGACCATGTTTGTGAGGCCAGTGGACTTGTCTCGTCCGCGCTAGGACTGCGGCAAACGGGTGTAATCGTTTTCCACCGGGCAATGTTTGACTTGTCCTTTGCGCAGCGCAAAGCTACTGCGGCTTGATCACAGCCAATCTTTCGGTCGTTTGATGAGCGCTTTCCGCTCCTGATTCAAATGCAGGTGGTCCGACGCCTCGCGGAAATCCTGGTCGTGGCGGGCGGGCCAAAAGGACGCGGAGGGCAAATCAGCTGAGCCAAGGCGGGGGGCGCGATGAACAAATTGAAACTGTGCTCAGGACGAGCGAGCGCGGTAGCGGCAGCGCTGGCGCTGGGTCTTTTCCTGGCCGCTCGCGCGCGGGCGGGGGAGCCGGAGCTTAAATTCGAGATTTCTTTCCCCGCCGCAGTCCACTCAAATCCGATTACCGGCCGCATCTTTGTGGTAGTCTCCATGAGTGGAGAACGGGAGCCGCGTCTTCAGGTCGGCTCTTGGGGCGACGCCCCGCCGCTCTTCGGCGCGGATGTGAGCAATCTCAAGCTTGGTGACCCAGCCACGATTGATGCCGCGACTCTCGGTTACCCGGTCACCAGCCTTCGCGAAATTCCCGCCGGCGACTACCACGTTCAGGCGATTCTGAATGTTTACACGGAATTCCATCGCTCGGACGGCCATGTCACCTGGGCGCACAACGACCAGTGGGAGGGGCAGCAATTCAACCGCTCGCCGGGAAACCGATACAGCAAAGACCAGGTGGTACACCTTGACCCCGCGGCGGGCTACGACGTGAAGCTGAGCCTTACGGAGGTGATCCCGCCGGTTGAGCTTCCGGCCGACACCGAATGGCTGAAACACCTCAAGATTCAGAGCAAGCTGCTGTCGAATTTTTGGGGCCAGCCGATGTACCTCGGCGCGACGGTCCTTTTGCCCAAGAACTACGACGCGCACCCCAACGCCTCCTATCCCGTAATCTATTATCAAGACCATTTTTCGCTGGGGCCGCCGCTGCCTTTTTCCACCGCGAAGCCTTCGCAGGGCACGCACGCCCGATCGGGAAGCACGTCCTACGACTTTTACCAGGCCTGGGTTTCCGACCATTTTCCGCGCATGATTGCGGTGCGTTTCGAGCACCCCACACCTTTCTTCGATGATTCCTACGCCGTCAATTCCGCGAACAACGGCCCTTACGGCGACGCGCTGCTGACGGAGCTCATTCCGTATATCGAGACCCACTATCGCATCATCCGCAAGCCCTACGCTCGAGTGTTGACGGGGGGCTCGACGGGGGGATGGGAATCGCTGGCGCTCCAGGTTTATCACCCCGAATTCTTCGGCGGCACCTGGACGTTTTTCCCCGACCCGGTGGATTTCCGCCGCTACGATTTGGTGAACGTTTACGACGACGACAACGCTTTCATCGTGCCGCATGCGAGTTGGGTGAAGCCCGAGCGCTTCGTCATGCGCGGCGCAGACGGCCAGCCCCTGGTGACCGTGCGCGAGTTCAGCCGGCTCGAGGAAGTCCTCGGCAGCCACGGCCGCTCCTGCCAGCAATTGGAAGCCTGGGAGGCGGTCTATGGGCCCGTCGGGGCGGACGGTTACCCCGAGCCCCTGTGGGACAAGCGCACCGGTCAGATTGACCATAACGTGGCGCTCTATATGCGCGACCACGGATACGACCTGCGGTACTATTTGGCCGAACATTGGAAGGAGGTTGGTCCGCAACTGGTGGGCAAGGTTCGGCTCTACGTCGGCGACATGGACAATTTCTATTTGAATCTTGCCGTCTACCTGCTTCAAGATTTCCTAGAGAGCACCAAAGACCCTTACTATGCAGGCTCGTTCGAGTACGGCCGACCGATGAAAGGCCACGGGTGGATGCCCATGACCTTTGCGGACTTGGTCCGCGCCATGGCCGACCAGATCACCAAGAACGCACCTCCGGGCGCGGAGTCCAACGCTTGGAAATATTGAGAGGGCAGTGAAGGTACGTCCCGCGCGTGGACCATCCCGCAGGGGGCGGCCCGGGGCTTTCACAGGGGTGAACGGCGTTCGAATGCTCCAGAAGAGGCGCTAGGATTTTGAAATCCTCCGCCGTCTATAGTGTGCTGATTCGTGAGCCAGTCAGGCTTGGCGTTAGGTCTATGCAGCGCGGAAAAGAGAGCGATGGAGTGGACGATCACGATTGCAACCAACAGGGCGAAACACACGCCCCGTGCCTACGAAAAAAAAGTAGAAGCTCAATTCAACCGCGCGATTACTCCACTTCAGGCCTTGGACTCAGGCCGTTCAATTGCGCGTGACAATGCCGTGAGGATCGAGGACGAACTTTTTCGCCGCCCCGCGGTCAAAGTCCTTATAGCCCTGCGGCGCCTCATCAAGCCTCATCACTGTAACGTTTACCGCTCTAGCGATCTGAATCTTGTTATATAAAATCGCCTGCATCAACTGTCGGTTGTATTTCATCACGGGAGTCTGTCCCGTCGTGAACACGTGAGATTTAGCCCAGCCGAGACCGATGCGGACACTCAGCCTCCCGACTTTGGCGTTCTCATCGATCCCGCCCGGGTCGCCCGTCACGTAAAGCCCGGGGATGCCGAGGCGTCCGCCGGCCCGGGTAATTTCCATCAGCGCGTTCAGTACGGTCGCGGGCGCCTCCCGCTTCGCTTCCGCGCCGTGGCCTCGCGCTTCAAACCCCACACAATCAACGGCGCAATCCACTTCCGGCACGCCGACGACCTGTTCAACCTGTTCGGCGAGCGGAGCGCTCTTTGAGATGTCCACCGTCTCGCAGCCGAAACTCCTCGCCTGCGCCAGCCGTTCGGGAATCAAGTCACCGACGATCACGCAAGCGGCGCCCAACAGTTGAGAAGCTGCAGCGCAAGCCAGACCCACCGGACCCCCGCCGGCAACGTAAACTATCGAACCCGTTGTCACGCCCGCGCTTACCGCGCCGTGATAGCCAGTCGGCAAAATGTCGGAGAGGCACGTCAGGTCGCGGATTTTCTCCATCGCCTGAGCTTTGTCCGGAAATTTCAAGAGATTGAAATCCGCGTATGGGACCATCACATATTCAGCTTGGCCGCCCACCCATCCGCCCATGTCCACATAGCCGTAAGCCGCGCCCGGCCGGGACGGGTTCACATTCAAACAGATTCCGGTGGCGCCCTCCTTGCAGTTCCGGCAACGGCCGCAGCCGATGTTGAATGGGACTGAGACCAGATCACCCACTTTGATGAACTCCACGTCCCGTCCCGCTTCGATCACCTCGCCCGTGATCTCATGACCCAGGATGATCCCTGCCGGGGCTGTGGTGCGTCCGCGAACCATGTGCTGGTCGCTCCCGCAAATGTTCGTGGAGACGATCTTGAGAATCACGCCGTGGTTGCACTTCCTGTCGCCGAGGGCGAGTTTGGGGAAATCGATGCTTTGGACTTCCACCACTCCCGGTCGCATATATGCGACACCGCGATTGTGTGCCATGTCTCGGTCCTCCTTTTCCCAGGTAAGAAATGGCAATTCGAGAGTTTTGGTGTATGCCTTCTTCTATCGAAAGTCAATACGGACAGCTTTGCGGCCTCAAGAGGTAAGACCGCTAGTGTAGTGCGTCAAACGGATGCAACCTTATTCAAGGTGGCTCTGGCACGCTTCACTTTTTCGAGAATATCGGTGGC
>QHZN01000341.1 GCA_003225365.1 Acidobacteriota bacterium | reverse complement strand
AGATTATCGGAGGGAATTTCCGGCTCGACGCACTTCAAGCAGCTATCGTCTACGCAAAGTTGCGACACCTGGATGAATGGACAGCTGACCGTCAACAAAACGCCAAGAAGTACGATCAATTCTTTGCCGAGGCCGGATTGGCGACCGATGGTGGTGGCTTGGGGAACATCGGCTTACCCAAGGTCGTGAGGGAGCGCCACATTTTCAACCAATACGTCATCCGAATATCTCGCCGCGACCAATTGCAAGCCTTCCTGCAGCAGAGAGGCATCGGCACTGAAGTTTATTATCCGATTCCCATGCATCTTCAGGAGTGCTTCGCCTACCTGGGCCACGGAGTGGGTGCATATGCCCAGAGCGAACGCGCGGCCAAGGAGACTTTGGCGCTTCCAATCTATCCGGAACTCTCTGAGGCACAACTCCGATACGTGGTCAAGTCCGTCGGCGATTTTGTCAAGACTAGCCTTGACAGCGCGAGCGTCTCCGGGGGGACAGCCTCAGAGCTGGTCGGGCCTCAGTCCAGGTGTTGATCCTGTGATCAGAGTCATCTGCAAAGGCGGACAGGCGGAAGCAGTTGAAGAGTTCTCCAACACTTTCCGATTGCTGGAGGCGCAAGTGCGGGGCACGCTCGTCCGGCAAGCTTCGTTAAGCAATTTCAAGTCCGCCGTTGGCCAGCTCGCATAAAGGAACGGGAATGACGACCCTTCCGACCTATGTTTTGATTACTCCAGCGCGCAACGAGGCTCAGTTCATCGAGCTGACTATCAGATCCGTGCTGTCACAGACCGTGCTACCTTTGAAATGGATCATCGTTAGTGACGGTTCGACCGATGGCACGGACAAAATTGTAAACAAATATATAAGTGATTATCCGTGGATCGAACTAGTTCGAACGTCGGAGCGGAGTGAACGGCATTTCGCGGGAAAGGTTCTTGCCTTTAATGCGGGGTACGCCAGAGTGAAGCAATTGAACTTTGACGTCATCGGAAATTTGGATGGCGACATCACATTCGATCAAGACTACCTTGCGATTCTCCTGAGCAAGTTTGCCGATAACCCCAGATTGGGCGTGGGTGGCACACCGTATGAGGAGCGAAACACGCAATACGACTATCGGTTCGTCAGCATCGAGCATGTGCCGGGCGCATGCCAACTGTTCCGGCGCAAGTGCTTCGAGGAGATCGGCGGATATGCGCCGGTAAAGGGCGGCACAATAGATTCTATCGCCGTCATGACCGCGAGGATGAAGGGCTGGGAGACCAGAGCGTTTACGGACAGGCTGTGTCGTCACCATCGGGAGAGCGGTACTGCTCAGAGCGGCGCGCTGACGGCCAGATTTAGGAGAGGCGCAAAGGGCTACGCGGTCGGCAACCACCCGGTTTGGGAATTGTTCCGTGCGGTGTATCAGATGACCCGAAGACCTTACATCGTCGGCGGCCTGGCGCTGTTGTCCGGCTATGTCTGGTCGCTGATCCGACGTCCGGAGCGGCCCGTATCCCTTGAACTGGTGGCCTTCCAGAGACAAGAGCAAATGCAGCGGCTGCGGCAGCTGTTCAAGGGCAGATGGATTCTTGGCAGGAAAACTTATGAGCATGAATAATGTTTCCGCTAAGTCCGATGGGTTGATCGGCCCTGAAGCAGAGCCGGCCCTAGCAACTCACAGCGGGCTTCTGATCGTGAACGCGGACGATTGGGGGCGAGACACAGAAAACACGGACCGGACGTTGGATTGCGTCCTGTGCGGAGCCGTTTCGTCTGTGAGCGCGATGGTGTTCATGGAGGATTCGGAACGAGCTGCGGCGATTGCGCTGGAGCGAAGAATCGACGCCGGTCTCCATCTTAATTTTACGAGCCGGTTTTCGCGGCATGGCACTTCTTCGCTGCTCATCGAGCATCAGCACCGCCTCGCGCGGTTTCTCCAACGGTACCGCCTCGCGCAAGTGTTGTTCCACCCCGGGCTCACCAATTCATTCGAGTACGTCGTGTTTGCACAGCTTGATGAATTCCAGCGAATTTACGGCGAGGGACCGAATCGCGTCGACGGCCATCACCATATGCACCATTGCGCCAACGTAATTCTCCCGAAGCTGATTCCGTCCGGTATCGTTGTGCGGAGGAATTTTACTTTTCAGCGTGGCGAGAAGGGCTTCTTTAACCGCATGTACCGCCGACTCGTAGACAGCATGTTGCAACGGCGGCACCATCTCACCGATTTCTTCTTCGCACTGCCACCGCTCGAGCCCCCGGATCGTCTGCGGAAGATTTTCTCTTTGGCACAGCAATTTGTGGTGGAGGTGGAGACGCACCCTGTCAACACTCAAGAATATCGGTTCTTAACGAAAGGCGAGATTTTCCGCTTAGCAGGAAACGTCCGGGTTGCGCGTCGATATGTTCCGCTCAAGACGGGGGAACATCCCCGACCGACAACCAACGCTTCGAATTTTGGCGCCCACCTGGCCTGCTCTTTACCCTACGCGTTCGTCTTTGGCTGGACTATGTACCAGTCTTTGATTCAACCGTCCAAGTATTTATGAACATACCCATCGTACGTACGGATGCGGCCGGGAGAGGCGAATCCGATCTCGCCAATTCTGAGAGGAACGAAGTCTCCACCGGACCGGGACAATCCATTATTGGCACGGATGACCTGATCCTGGTAACAGGGGCGAGCGGTTTCATTGGCGCCAGAGTGGTTGAAAGCCTGTTGAATCTCGGATTCCGCAACCTGCGCTGCTTCGCTAGGGCGTCAAGTAAAGCAGTTGGCGCCGAAGCCTTCGGTGAACGCAGCCGGCGTGCTGCAAGAATTGAAGTGAAAAGAGGCAATCTCTTGTCTGGCGAGGATTGTGCCGCCGCCACGAAGGACGTGAAGGTCATCTTTCACCTCGCTGCGGGCCGAGGAGAGAAGTCATTCCCCGATGCGTTCATGAACTCAGTTGTTACGACTCGGAATCTTCTCGAAGCAAGCCTGCGTCACCAATGCCTGAAGCGGTTTGTCAACGTGAGTTCGTTCACTGTTTATGCCAATGCACAGAGACCTTGGCGGAGTTTGCTGGATGAGTCTTGCCCAGTTGAAACGCGCCCCGAGCTCCGGGGCGAAGCGTATTGCTACGCAAAAGTCAAACAAGACGAAAT
>QHZN01000166.1 GCA_003225365.1 Acidobacteriota bacterium | reverse complement strand
CCGCAGCGACCCCGCAAGTCGTCCACCCCCCATCCGTGACCAGCAGACGTCCGGTCTTGCGCACCGATTGAATGATCAACGCATCGTCAAGGGGCTTGATCGTTCGAAGGTCGATCACTTCGGCAGATATTCCATTTTCCGCCAAAGCTTCCGCGGCTATGATCGCTTGGAGGGCCATGTAGGAGCTCCCCACAATTGTCAAATCGGTTCCCTCACGTCTTAAGGCAGCTTTCCCAATCGGGACGGAGTACAGGTCTTCGGGGACTTCACCGACCTCGTTATAGAGCCACCTGTCGTCTACATAAAGGACTGGATTTCCATCCAGGATGCTTGCAACTAGGAGGCCTTTGGCGTCATAGGGGGTTGCAGGCATCACAACTTTCAGACCCGGTACGTGCATGAACCAGGCATGGACGCTCTGGGAGTGCTGTGCGCCTTGCTCCCCGCCCCGGTTGATGATGGCGCGGATTGTGACGGGGGCATTGACCCGTCCGCCGAACATAAAATGCCAATTCGCTGCTTGGCTTACAATCTGTTCGACCGCTAACAGCATAAAGTCCATGCGAGGATGAATGACGACGGGCCGCATGCCAGCTATCGCTGCCCCCACTGCGGCTCCGGTGGTGGCAGCCTCTGAGACCGGAGTGTCTATGATTCGGCCCCTCCCGAATTCTTTATCGAGGTCCTTCATACTTGTGCCCACGTACCACGGACTCCAAACGCCTTGGCCCAAGATGAAAACGCGAGAGTCCGTCCGTAGGAGCTCGACAAAAGCTTCTCGAATAGCCTGGGAATAGCTAATTTCCCGCATTCGGGAGAACCTCGGCACCGTCATTCTTGAACAGGTAGTCCGTCAATTTCTCCGTCGGGGGACAACGCGACTCGCGCGCGTGTCGGATTGCTTCTTGAACCTCGGCTCGGACCTCAACATCGGTACTCGCGATATCCATGCTGCTGTCCCGTGCAAGTATTTCACTTCGAAGGCGGGCAATGGGGTCCTTTTTCATCCACGCGGCCAAGTCTACCTTCCGCGTCACGCCTACGTCCGTATCCCACGAGGGCCCGACGTGGCCGCGCCAACGGAAAGTAATGAACTCAATGAGGGTGGGGCCCTCTCCCCGCCGAGCGCGGGCGACCGCAGCCCTGGCTGCCAGATAGGTTTCCACCACGTCGTTGCCGTCGATCCGAGAACCTGGCATTCCGTAAGCTTCCGCCGCAACAGCGATGTTGTCCTTCGTGCGTCTTTCCAGGAGGAACAGGTGGCTAGCGTAATAATTGTTCTCGCAAGCGAAAATCACAGGCAGTTTCCGACTTGCAGCGAAGTTCATCGTTTCGTGAAAAACTCCCTCCTCGGTTGCTCCGTCACCGAAAAAGCTGACTGTCACTCGACTGTCTCCTCTCAGTTGCGAGGCGAGCGCCACGCCCGCGGCAAGAGGTATCGTCGCAGCCACGATTGGGACCGTGCCTAAAAGGCCGACTTCTGGCGCCACCAAGTGCATGGAGCCGCCCCGCCCCCCAGAGCAGCCGGTTTCCTTTCCGAACAGCTCTGCCATTAAAGCTCTCATATCACCGCCTTTGGCCAGGTAATGACCGTGGGATCGGTGAGCCCCAAAGATGTAATCGTCCTTTTCCAGCGCCGCGCAAACACCGACAGCGACAGCTTCCTGCCCAATGCACAGATGCACCGGACCTTGGACCTCCTTTCCTTCAAGGAGGTTAGATACCTCCTCCTCAAACTCGCGGATTCGCAACATTTCGCGGTAGAATCGCCGCAGTAAAGTCGCGCCCAATTCCATCTTCGTTGCCTTTTCCTCGGTCTTGGCTTGAAAGTCCATGAGAAGAAGTCCTCCGGTTGGAGTCGCCTACGTGAAGCTGCGCGGGGCCGAGACAGGGCTTGAGGAGAAGGTTGCTCCGAGTTCCAAGCGCTCGCGAAGCTCTCGGCCGAGAGACCATCCCACACCTCCCACGTTTTCTTCCACCTGACGTGCTGTCTTGACTCCGGGAATGGCACTTGCCACAGAAGGGTGCTCGATGAGCCAGCGAATCGCGACTTGAGCAGGGGTCTTTCCGAGCGATTGGGCAATCTGTCGAAGTTCACGCACTACCCTGAGGTTGGCTTCCAGGTTTCCATCAACAAAGTACTTGCTGCGACTCCGCACGTCGTCTTCCGAGAACTTAGTCTTCTCGTCAAATTTCCCAGAAAGCAAACCCTGGGCCAACGGGCTATAGGCGATGACCCCCATTTTCAGTCCCTTCGAGTAAGGCAACAAATCCCGTTCAATCCCGCGATCGACAAGGTTGTAGGCTACCTGAAGGGATTCCAACCGATGCCCCTTTTGGGCGAGTCGAAGCTCTTCGACGGAAAAATTTGAGCAACCAATATACCTTATTTTCCCCTGGTCCTTGTACCTATCGAGCGCCTCAAGGGTGCCTTCCATCGAGATCCCGGAGGCAGGGTGGTGGATTTGGTATAAGGGTATGCAGTCTAGCCGCAGGCGTCTCAAACTGTGTTCGAGCGCCTTGGAGAGCCAATCCGGGCTCAAGTCGCGATAGGACCGGCCATTCTCACCAATTCGCACACCGAATTTGGTGGCAATCACCACCTGCTTTCTCTCTTCACCGAGCGCACGAGAGAGGACTTCTTCCGAGTGGCCAAGCCCGTACACATCCGCCGTATCAAAAAAGTTGATGCCCAGATCAAGGGCTCGACGAATGGCGCCGAGCGATTCGGAATCGTCCACGGGCCCCCACCCGTGGCCCCCGATGGCCCAGCATCCCAACCCCACCCGGGAAACTGTGAGCTCGCTACGACCTAGAACTTGGTACTCCAAGATCCCCTCCAGATTTCACGCAGTGTCCAAAAAATGATTTTCAAGTCTAGCCACATCGATTGGCGCCGGACGTATTCCAACCTCAATTGATTTTTGACGGGTCGAATTCGGTTGGCATAATAGTAGTCTGGATCATCCGATTGCGCCAGGAGGGCATTTAAGTCCCTAAATCGAATTGACGCCAAATCGGTAATCCCCGGGAAGACGGAAAGAATCTGCATTTCCTCCGGCGAATAAAGCCTTGTGTACTCCTCGACCTCTGGCCTTGGCCCAACAATGCTCATCTCCCCCTTAAGAACATTAAGCAATTGGGGGAGCTCGTCGAGTTTGTGTTTCCGCAGGAATCGTCCCACACGGGTTATCCGAGGGTCCGTTTCCGCCGTGGAGGTCCCGCCGAGTCTTTCTGCCTCGGGCACCATCGTCCTGAACTTGAAAATCCTGAACGAGCGTCCATATCGACCAGTCCGGAACCCACGGAAAAACACGGGCCCTCTGGAGTCGAATATAATGCACAAAGCAATGACGGTAAGAAAGGGCGAGAGGATCAGCAAGCCCGCAAAGCTTAAAACGATGTCGAAGATCCGCTTGCAAGCCCCCGCCACCCTCCACGTCTGACTGGGAAGAAAAGTTTTGGCGGCCAAGCCCGAAGCACTCCCCTTCTCCTGCGGTGGCCGACAGGCAAAGGTTCTCATGATGCCGTAACCCTTTCGCGATGGGCCACGGCGGAGGTAGAGGCAAGGGCTGACCGTACCACCTTTTCCCATTGCTCCCCGATTTTCCCGGCTTCGTGTCTTTGACGCACGTACGTCTGGCCGTGGGTAGCCATTCGTAACCTTTCGTCGGCGCTGAGAGACATCAGATGTCTAATGCCCTGCACCAAGGCTGCCGGATCCTCCGGTTTGACAACGATTCCAGCCCGCGCTTCAACCACCGGGTTGTAGCTGGGATTTCCGGCAAAGATCACCGGCCGCCCGGCTGCCAAGTAATCACAAAGCTTGTTGAAGCTACTGCCATACTTATACAAGCCGGGTCGGTCTCGCATGGGGAGTATGAATGCGTCGGCTTCACCCATGACTCGGTATAATTCACTCTTGGGGATTATCCCTCGGAATTCTACATTCTGGAGGTTCATGCGATTTGCCAGCTCGATCAATCTGGGCTTTTCTTGGCCCCCACCGACTAACACGAACCGAACGCTATCCCTCATCGTGTTCTGGCAGATTTCGGCTGCCCGCAGAACCGCGCCAAGGGCAAAACCGTAGACGTGCCCACCCACGTACATCAAGGTGAATTTTGCCGAAGTCCGCCCGTCGGCTGGCTCGACCTGGGAATACCGTGCCAATTCGATCGGATGCGGAATCCAGACTACTTTCTCGAGGGGAATGCCCTGTTTGGCAAAATACTCCGGCGCGCCTTGAAGGGGCGAGACAATCGCTGCGGCCTGCCGGCTTAGGAACCTTTCTAGGCTACCGAGGGCCCATGCCGTAGGGCCGTACCTAGAAACACGGCCGAATTCGATGAGGACAAGTGGCCACAAATCCCGAACCTCATAGATGAAGGGAACTTGTTTGCTTCGGGAGATCAGGTAAGCCGACAGCGCCGCGAGAGGATGTACTGTGGCTCCAATGACTACATCCGGTTTCTCTTCCCACGCCCGCCCCAGATTAAAGACACAAACCGCGAAGACTACCATATTGACGACGCGCCGCCAATCATTGGCCCGATAAGGAGGGGTTTTGATCCACCAGAACCGCACGCCCTCAACGAACTCTTCCCTGCTACCTTCGTCGTTGCGAAGGCGCGTCTCCTCAAACCGATAATGATTGTAGCTGGAGGCGAAAATCGTCACTTCGTGCCCTTTGCTGGTGAGCGCCTTCGCGACGTCAAAGGCCGAAGTTAACGGTTGTTCCGGCGTCGAAGCGTAATGATTGACGATCCAGATTCTTGCCATTTTATCGGCCCTTTGCCTGCCCGTCCGCGGGGCCGGAAATCGCTCGCGCTATTGCCTCGTTCCGCCCGTTATGGGGGGCCAATCGATGCCTTTCGCGGTTCGCCCATCGTCAAAATGATCTGCCATGCATGGCGCCGGATAAAGGGAAATCGCAGGACCAGCGCATCACGAACTCAAGTGCAGACAGAATCGCACCGAAAAACCTTGTGTTGCGGAACGGAACAGCTGCGATCGTAAACATGTGAAAGTAGCGCGAATGCATTCTGCCGAAATACTTCTTGACCCGCTTCAAGTCGCGCGTCCGCAGGATATGATCCGCTTCCCAGGCGGTGCGCAAGTGTGGAGTCATTCTTCGGTAAAGCCGAATTAATGGGTTGTCCGCCAGACCCTCGCCACAAATGACCTCGCCATCATTCTTCAGCACTCGAGACATCTCCCCCAAAGCGCGTTCGAGATCCAGATGATGAAGAACCCCGCTGACGACGATGAGATCAAAGGAGCAGTCGCCGAAAGCCAGAATCTCGCAATCCATCACCAAGCAGTTTGCCCGCCCATCCAGTCCCTCCCTGGCAGCGGCAGCCCGGGCGTTCCTTACAGAAACATCGGATATATCTATACCCACGACTTCCGCGCCGTTGCGGGCCAGCCAGCAGGTAAAGCCGCCGTTGCCGCATCCGTAATCCAGAACCCGCTTGCCATGGCACCGCGGATACAACCACCGGTCCATGTACCCTTTACTCGAGCGGACTATCGAATAGAACTTCTGGTTCGACCTCGCCGCGTCCAGTTCCCCGCCGCCGTCCCGTATCAGATTGTGAAATTCGCGCTCTCTGAGCTTTCTCTCTTCCAAAGTTCGATGTCCTCCTTTGTGCCTTAGGACATATGCCGCCTCTCCGTGCTGACATTTTCGTGTCGGTAGAAGCCGAAGCCTCACTGCCCGTTCTTGCTCCCGCCTCGAGCGACTTCGTGAAGCTCCGACTGGTCAGGGGGCCGAGACGGTGCAGCCTTCACCCGCTCGGCACTCGGCCCTCCATGTTCAGAAACAGCTGCCAGTAGAACCGCCTCCATCTTGTCGGTCAGGATCCGAATGTCGTGATGCTCTTTCACGTAACGCTGTCCGTTCTGTCCCATCTGCCGGCGCTCTTCGGGCGTAAGCGCCAGGAATTGCTCGATGGCCTTTACAATCGCCTCCGGCCTCTCGGGAGGTACCACAATTCCGGCCTGGGCCTTCTCGACCGCGTTGTACCCGGGATTCCCGGCAAAAATTATCGGCCGCCCCGCCGCCATATCCGACGAACACAAATCTGACGTCCCTCTCGCCGCGTCGTTCAATCACTTGCGAAGCCCGCAAGATCACCTCCAACGCAAGCGCGTACACGTGCCCTCCGATGTACATAAACGTGACGCATTTGGAGAGTGTGCCGTCATACGGCTTCAGCGTGTCGAAGCGACTGATATCCAACCCATTGGGGATCCACTTTGTTATGCGACGCGGAATGCCTAGCTTCTCAAAATGGTCCGGCCCCCCCGGCATTGTCGTAACGATGGCCGTAGCACGCTTCGCGGTTATCCTTTCAAGCCATATCAGTCCAAATGCTAAAGGACCGCGTGCGGAGATTCTTCCAAATTCGACAAGCGTCAAAGGCCAAAGATCGCGGACTTCGTAAACGAAGGGGACATTATATTTCTTGGCTAGGCATGCTCCAGTAAGTGCGGCGAGCGGGTGAACCGTAACGCCGACTATGACATCCGGGCTGTCAGAAAGTTTCTTGCTTACGCGCCATGTCCTCCACGCAAACGAGGCCATGTTCAAGATGCGTCGCCAGTCGTTGCGGCAGTAAGGAAACGTCCGAACCCACACGAACCGTACCCCGTCAAGGACTTCAACCTGCCAAGTTTCACTCTTCCGAAGTTTTAACTCGAGGAACTTATAGTGGCTGAAGCTCGAAGCAAAAATTGTAACCTCATGCCCCTTCCGAACCAGCGCCTTTGCAATGTCGAACGGGGCCGTCATCTGTTCGTCCGGGGTCGACGCGTAGTGATTGAATGTCCAAATTCTCATGGTCGTTCCGAGATGCTTAAGCCAACAAACCTGGCCTCCAAGCTGCGCTCCTCGCGATACCTCTCAGACCGAACGGATCAAGGCACTCCCTGCTATAGTACGAGACTCTAGACTTAGGCCGTAGTATAGCAAAAGGACCCAAAACTGGCCAATATCCGGCAAGACAGCGAATTAAGGCACCGCCTCGGCGCTTTTCGCCCAGCGACAGGCCGAGTGGGCGTCGTGGAGGCAGGGCGGCTCTCCTCAAGAAGAAAGATGCAGAGTAATTAAAGAAGCCCAGGCAAACTTTTGTAAACTTGCTAATGCAGAGAAGCGAAAATGAAAATGTCGGCTGAAGTCGGTAGGATCGATCAATGCGGGTCCAAGTGATAAATCGCCAGATCCGAATCTTGGTTACTGGTGTGGGAGCTCCAGGAATCCGAGGAACGCTCTACGCACTTCGTCACAATCCCGACAGGACGCCCGTGCACTTCGCAGGTACTGATTCCAAACTCGAGGCTGTTGGACAATTCTATGGTAGAGCCTCCCTATCTCGTTCCTGATGCTGAGAATACAGGCTACACTGAGGTTTTGCTGGATATTTGCGTGAAGGAGGCAACCAAAATTGTCGTGCCTCAAACGACCCGCGAAGTCGAAGTTCTTTCCCGGGCAAAGTCGAGTTTTGCGGCTCTAGGCAATTCCGTGATGGTGTCAGATGAGCACCCGATTGAAGTCGCAAACGATAATTGCCGTCTGTTGGATTTCTGCAAATCACTCGATATCCCAATGCCCGCTTACCGAATGGGTCGTTCCCGAGAGGAGTCGGTGGAGGCGGCACGGCACACGGGGCATCCGCCACCTCGTTCCTCCCTGCAAGGGCTCCCACTGGTCATCGCACTTGCTCATTCTTCTCAACTAGAGGGACGCAAGCCTCGCTTTCACGCGCCGAGGTATCGGTGATGAGCTCTCTAGCCGCCTGCCCGCAATTCATCATTGCGTCGATGACCGAAAGGTTTTCGACAAACTGACCCCACAACTGCGAGTACGGTTTGGCATGGAACATTGACCGCCGCACTTCAATCCCGACGGCCGCGAACTTCGAATCGTCCTGGTATTTCGCAGCGCCGCTTCCGGACAAATAGGCCGTCGCTCCGAGTTCTCGACAGAGGCTGACCAGCAGATCGGTGCCTTGACCACCTGGTTCGAGTTCGCTGGCTCGGACACAACTCGCCTCCACGCCGAGATAGTCGCAGACCTTTTGGATCAGCAAGATGTTGAAATCGGCGAGTGTATTCTTGCGATCGATCGAATGATACGAGGACTCGAAGATAGCGAATACCTCATGAAAAAAGGGCGCTCGACCGTAGGTTGTGATCAAAGTCTGAAGATGCCGGTGGCGCCAATCGGTGTCCCACACCATTTCAACCTCGGTGATCATCTGGCCAAACCGGCCCTTGGCCAGCACGGGGACGGTCAGCCACTGAACGCCTTTCTGGGTCCTAATGCGATTCCGATTAATAAAACTGTTTTTTGTATATTGCGCATTATCCAGAAAAATAAATCGGTCCGATCGCATCACTTTGTAGAAGTATCCTAACCACGGTAGGAAGTTAGGTTGGTGGATCCCAACGACCATCGACTCCCCTTTACATCTCAGCGATTTGGGTCTGCCCGACGGGAGTTAACATCGAACGTGCGTCTGCTCCAACTCGTTCTTCAGGGCGCCGACCACTCGGTCGGCCACTGATCTGTCCACTTGCGCATGGATAGGCAGACACAAGACCCGCGGCAGGATGTCCTCCGCCATTGGAAATGTACCGCGGAGGGGATAAATATCTGGACGCGCCCGGACAACCGGCTGAAGGTGGCAAGGAGGCCAGTACACCGTGCCCGAGTCTATCGAGTGCCGAGTCTTCAGGGCCTTGGCCACCGCATCGCGCTTTTCCGGTGTGGGCAACACTATGGGGAACTTGTAATAGCTATGGAGGAATCCGGCCGGAGGAGTCAAGGTCGCAACGCCCTCAAACGATTTCAGCGCCGACTCATACTGCCTGGCAACGCTGCGCCGGATCATAAGAAATTCTTCGAGTTTGCGAAGTTGGGAGATCCCGAGCACCGCGCGGACTTCGTCCATCCGGTGGTTGTGACCGAGTGCTTGGTGGACGGACGCTCCGGGGGGCACTCCGTGGCTGCGAAAGCTTCGGGCAAAATCGGCGAGAGCGTCGTTGTCCGTTGTAATCATGCCGCCTTCCGCAGTCGTCATCGGCTTCGTAGGATAAAAGGAGAAGGTTCCGGCGTCGGTCAAGCTACCGGCTTTTCGCCCGTTCCACTGAGCGCCATGAGCGTGCGCTGCGTCTTCGATGAGAAAAAGGTTGCGCACCTTGCAAAACTGACGAATCCTTTCGGTTTCCGGGCAGATCATTCCAGCAATGTGGACTACAATGACCCCTCGCGTGCGGTCAGTAAGGCGATGAGTGACCTGCTCAAGTCCGAGACATAGCCAGCTTCCTTCAACGTCCGCGAAGACGGGCGCGCCGCCCGCGAAGATGACCGCGTTGGCGGATGCTAAAAACGTATTTGTCGGCACAATTACTTCCGCCCCACGAAGATCAAAGTAGCGAAGAACTATTTCCAGGGCTGCGGTTCCGTTGGAAACGGCGACAGCGTGCCGCACCCCAACGTATCGCGCAAATAGGGCTTCGAACTCCCTGACGTGACTACCTTGTGTCAGGGCGCCATTCTCCAGGGTTTTGCGAAGTTCTTCGAGTATCCGGTCTATTTCGTCCGGCGGAAAGTAAGGCCGCGCACTGGGAACCCAGCACATTTTCGTTACCCGAAGAAGAGGCAGCATGGTGGAACGTTCATCGGCTATACGATGGCGCGGCCTGTGGATGACCTCGTGGAGACGCGTCCATTTGCCGTTAGACTGCCCCAGAACTCGGCGATCCTGTCCTCCAGCGGGCGGGGCCGAAAGTCGAGGCCCGATTCCGACTTACGGATGTCATAAACGAACTGACTGGCGTAATTGTCCTCGATATAATCCACTTGGATGGCACGTCCGGTCACCCGTTCCACTGCATCGATTACGTCCTGGAGCGAAGTCGCGACTCCGCTGCCAATGTTGTACACGTTGCAGCCAACTCTCGTTCCAGGCTTCACAGATAACATCAGAGCCTCCACGACGTCCGAAACCGAGATCAGATCTCGCTTTACTTCGTTCTTGTGCACTCGGACTGGCGATCCCATCAATGCCGCTTTGAGGCTATTGTAAACTATCCCTTTGTGTTTCCCCGGACCGAACGTGCCGGAGATTCGCAGGATGTCGCACGTCAGGCCTGCCTGAGTGGAGAAAAACTGGCAACTCAATTCACCCATTAACTTCGATAACCCATACGTGTCGGATGGACTGATCGGGTGCTTTTCGTCCACGGGCACGTAACTCGGGGCCTCAAAATTGTAGACAGACATCGCTGACGCGTACACCACGTGCGGTAACTCCGGAATCTGCAGACACGCCTTAAGCAAATTAAAGGTTCCCTCGCCATTTGTTCGGAGAACCAGGCCTAAGTTCCCATCCGGAGCGTCTTCGCAACGCATGGAGGCTAAATGGAACACCGCAGAAGGCTGGCATAGCTTGACGGCTGATTCCGCAGCCGGGTAATCCAACAAATCGCCCCTCACAAGAGAGGCGCTGTTCTCACCGCTCTCCCGCATCAAGTCGCCCGCCTGGCCTCGAGCATGCGTCAGGACAAATACCTGATGTCCATCGCTCACCAGGCGGCGGTACAAATGGCGCCCGATGAAACCTGTCCCGCCCGTCACTAGAACGCGCAAATGGATCCCTCCCCGAGTGTATTGTGAAGGTCTGGAATTAGACGCAGTGAATGTTCAGAAAATCGGCCTCGCTCCCATTCACTGCCTCCGGTGCACTCCGCCGTCACAGCCTGATCCTGATGACCTCAAAGGCTTCCGCCCAGTCGGCCTTCACTTGGGTTCCACGCACTTTGGCCAGGCCATCGATGAATTCTGCAGAAAAGTAGGAACGCTTTAAATCGAGCTGCGATTTGTACTTCTGAATGGCCATCCATTTGCGATCGATATGGCGGCGCTCAAGGACATTAAATGCTTGCGCGGAAAAAGTGATATGGTTCCACGGCAGCTCATACCCGAGAATCGAGAGATCCTTGAAGGTCCTGAGGCTTTCCGCATAGATGACCTGGTGATCTTGGTGAGTATCATTCGCCGACGGCGTCAGGACGAGTTCAGGTCCGACTTGGCGTCGCAGTTTCACCATAGCCTCAAGGATCTCCTGACGGACCTCTGGAAATTTTCGCACCGCGTGTTCGTACAGGAAGAGATTGGCCGAAGGAACTCCCAAGGCCGAGGTTGCCTCGGCCGCCTCACAGCGGAGACGGTCGCGGGGCACATGAGATGGAAGTGAATCCTCCGCGCCCGAAAAGACAGCAATGAATACCTCAACATCCTCATCAACCATCCGAGCCATAGTACCACCGCAGCCGAGCTCCGCGTCATCGGCGTGGGGGGCCAGCACTAGCACCCGCTCGAAATGCAGCTTCGTCCGCACTCACGCACCTCTGGCTCCCGAAGTCGAAAAACGGCTCCCGGATTGTCGGAGATCTTCCTGATTTTAACTTATGGCCTGGGTCAATCGCCAGCCTCAATCGAAAAGTGTATGGGGCTCAAACTTTCGCGCCCAAAGCTCGAGCGCGATGATGCTGAAAATATCTTTCGAGCTGATCTTTCCCCTCTCGGGAGCCTGGCGGCAATAATCGCCAAACAGTTGCCCCGCCGTCAAAGCATCTACGAATCCAGCGTCTGCGGTCAACATGGGGCCGTTGAGAAAGTCCTCGATCTTCAGGCGGAGCTCATTCTTCATCCACTCGTCCGAAGGCAGCGTGAAACCCTGTTTGTCCTTGCGCCACGCGATTTCCTTGGGAAGTAACGGCTCCATGGCCTGACGGAATATCCATTTCGTCCAGCCGTCGCGCAGTTTCCACTCGGGATCCAGCGGGACGAGCATGTTGACCATTCGGTAGTCCAGAAAGGGCAGCCTGATTTCGCGTGAGCACGCCATGGACATTCGGTCCTCATAGTGAACCAGTGCCGGGACCGAGAAATGTTGGATGTCCGCAATCTGACGGCTCACAATGGAACCTGCCCGCAAGCCTGTGTCAAGGAGTTTATCGTGGTTCTTCAGAACGGGGCCCCGCACATCCAAGCGGAGGAGCCTTCGGCCCGGCAGATATCGCTTGGCCTCCTGGAGTCGAAATTGTCGAATCACAGTGCCCTGTCTGTGGAAACCCACCGCGACTTTCAGCCCTTTGACAAGTCGTCCCCGTTTCAAAAGAGATTGGATGTAAAAGCCCAGATACTTCTTGTACCCGCAGAGCGTTTCGTCTCCCCCCTGGCCGCTTAAAATGACCGTAACGCCTCGCCGGCGGGCTTCCTGCATGAGCAGGAAGTGCGCGACATTCGAAAAACTCCCCACGGGTTCGTCGTTGGCCCAGGTGACTCGTTCCAATAGGTTCCACGCCTCTTCCGGCCGGATACACAGGGGCACTTTCTGCACTTCCGCGCCCAAGTGGGCCGTCATTCGGTCGATGAATGGCCCCTCGCTGAACCGGAGATCATCGCTTACCGCCGACAGGATGTGGAGGTCAGCGCCGCGGCCCAAAACCGTCTGCATGGCGGCAACAATCGCGGAGGAATCTAGGCCTCCCGAAAGCAGTACGCCCACAGGAACGTCGCTCCTCAAGCGCAGACGCACGGCATCCACAAACGTGGCGCGCACAGCTTCTTGGCGCTCTCCCTCATTCCCCTCGAACCCGTCTTGGTCCGAAATCCGCCAGTAAGGCCGCGGAACGGACAGTGACCAAGGAGAGGAAGCGAGGTCGATGGTCAAATTGTGGCCGGGCGGAACAGCACGGATGCCTTCGAAAAAAGTCTCCGGCTGAGCATCGAGAAGTGATTGCAGCAGGTAGCGGGAAACAGCGGGCTTGTGGATTCGAAACCGCTCTCCAGTCCCGGAAAGTATGGCTTTGATTTCTGACCCAAAATAGAAGGCATCCCTGGACTGGTAATAATACAAGGGCTTGATCCCGAATCGGTCTCGCGAGAAGAGGATCTGACGCTTCTCCAAATCCAAATAAGCCAGAGCCCACATACCGTTGAACTTGCGGAAGGCATTGTCACCCCAAGCGATCAGCGCCTGAAGCACCACCTCCGTATCGCACTGGCTTCGAAAAACAACTCCCAGAGATTCGAGTTCCTCTCGAAGTTCCCGGTAGTTGTAGACTTCACCGTTATAGACTAAGACCCGCTTCCCGCAAGGCGAGACCATCGGCTGCCGGCCGCTTTCCGAGAGATCAAGAATGGCCAAACGCCCGTGGCCCAGTACGACCTGTGTGCCGTCCAATTGGCCCCTCCAGCGGCCTTCGCCGTTGGGTCCGCGATGCGATTGCACCCGCACCATGCAGTCAATCCGCCCCGAAAGCGAGTCGTCCGAAGCAAGGCCGATAATCCCTGCTATGCCGCACATGGGTGTCCTAGAAGCCGATTATAGAGTTCCAATAGCTTTAGTTCTTCGCTTCCCCAATTGTACTTGCTTTCGACAGCCGCTCGACCTTTCCTCCCCATCTCTTCAGCGGTATTGCGGTTGGTTAAGATGAATTCGATGGCTTTGGCGATTGCCCGAGAATCGCGAGGGTCTACCAGAAATCCGCATCCCGCCTCCTCAATGATCTTTCGCCAGCAAGGGAAGTCGGAGGCGATGATAGGGATGCCGGCGGACATGTACTCGAACATTTTGTGTCCCTGCCCACGAACGAAGTTCGGCTCCGGAAGAGTCACCAGCACACCTGCCAGCAATTCACCGAGCAGCCTATCGACTGCTTCCCGGCTCAGAACCCCCAGATAATCGACCTTGGACCACCCCTTCGATCGGTTGAGCACGCCTCGAAAGCTGGGGGGGGCAAACTCTCCTGCAAGTTTCAAACGCCCCCCTAACCCTGACGGCAGCGCGTCCATGGCCTCGACCAGTTGACGAAGACCTCTTTGCTCACTGATTCCACCGACATACCCAATGGCTGGCCGACGCTCAATCCATGGCAGACCGATGTCCCCTCGCTGACTTTTCAAAGGGGGGTAATTATTTACGACCACGACGGTCTGATTCTTAGTCTGGAAGCGAGACCCTATCGCCGGCGTGGCACAGACCAGGGCCGAGAACCTTCGGGAGCTCAAAGATTCAAGGAAGTCTACGACGACACTGAGCGGCCACCGAAGAACCTTGGGAATATAATGTTTCGAAAGAATGTCTTTGGGAAGGTCCTCATGAATGTCGTAGATGACTTTCTTGCCTTGCAATCGAAGATAAATCCCCAGAGGAATCAGTTCCGGGTCATGGAAATGATAGATGGCGGCGTCCTCTTCCTTGGCTCTCCGGAATACAGACAAAACAGTGCTGGTCGCCCGTTCCAAACGGTTCGCAGGCTTCGAAACCGCCCTAATCTGAACTCCCTCTCGAATCTCGTCCCGGTCGCTCGGAACGATCAGTGCAACATGGTACCCTGCCCTGGCCAGACTTCTACACTCCTTCTCAAAAATGCGAACGTCGCCGGCCGGGTGGGCAGAACTCAAAACGCAAACGGATTCATTCATTTCAATGGGAGGAGATGTAAACTCCATAACTCCTGTCGCAAATTCGGGGGGAGAAGAACCCTGCATGTCGACTCTGCAAAAGCGCCGCGACCGCTCGGTTGCGCCTGACTATGATGAATCACCGGTCTTCCCTTGCCTCCACGGCGCGGATTCAAGAACCACATTGGAGCTTTTGAGGCTTTCCGTAGCCGGCTGAGGGTAAGGGCGGAACATCGTCCCCCCGCTGTCCAAAAACACGCGCGCCCAGTACTCCAAGGAGAGCCATTTCCAGATCAACGTATGCCAACCCTCTAGCCCTCCGAGAAAGCCGCGCCATAGACGGTCAACGCTTTTTCCATCAACCCACTCTCGCTTCCGAAACGACGGAGAATGGAAAACCTCTTCAACCCAAGGCCGCAGTGGACCACGTAGCCATTTTTCTTCTGGGGGAGCGTAACCGAGCTTGTCCTTTCGAATCCTCACCTCCTCGGGCACAATGCCTCGAATGGCATTTCGCAAGACAACTTTGGTCACGGTCCCACGAATCTTCTGCTCATTCGGATAGGCCATCACCAGCTCAACCAGTCGGTGATCCAGAAAAGGCAACCTGATCTCTCGCGAAAAAGCCATCGAGTTTCGATCAGCGCAATGCAGAAGCTCGGGGAGTACAGATCGAGTGAGACTCTGGTGAAGCTCCTCTTTTAGAGGGCTGTTAAAGCGCCGCCGGAAAGGCGTGGCGGGGCATCCGAATTGTCTGGCGAATTCCACGTCGACAGCCACAGGACGCAGGAATCTCTTAACCGCCGCGCGCGTCGAAGGCGGCAACACCTGGGCGAATGCCGGCACCATAGACCTTATATGATACTCTTTTAGGTAATTTATAAGAGTTTTTATACATTCTATGATTCGGAATCGCCGCACCATATCGCGCAAATAAGGTCCGAAGAAAAAATGGTAACCGGCAAAGACTTCGTCCCCGCCCTGGCCGTCCAAGAGTACGACCACCCCACTATCTCGCGCCAGCCGCATCACATTCCACTGGGCGTAGACGCTAGAGCTATAAAATGGCTGATCGTGATGCCAGATCATTCTCTCCATTTCGTCAGGAACGAGCGCCGGGTTGGGGTAAACAGCATGACTTTCAACATTGGCCTTCGCGGTCACGCGCTCGATATAAAAGCCTTCATCAAATCGTGGGTCGTCAAACCGCGCGGAGAAAGTTGCCTGGCAATTGCCTCTTCGCTCGGGAGCAACCAGGCCGACAATCGTGGATGAATCCAGTCCCCCGGACAAACTTGACCCAACGGGAACATCGGAGCGCAAGCGAATTCGAACGGCATCGGTTAGGGTCTCAAGGACGCGCTCTGCATAAGCCTCATCCGAATCAAGTCGTACCTCGGCCTCAGGGTTTAGGTCCCAGTAACGCCACACCTTAAGCGCGCCGCGGTCTGGAGAATATACCAGGGCGTGCGAGGCCGGCAGGGCGGAAATCCCCTCGAAAAGGGTTTCCTGTCCATGGCTGATCTCATGATGCACAAGATAGCGATACAAGGCGTAGCGATTCGGAGAAACAGGAATCCGACCGGAGGCCAGAAGAGCTTTGATCTCCGAGGCAAATAAAAGGGACTCCCTCTTTCGATCCAAGAAGTAATAGAATGGCTTTTCGCCGAATCGGTCGCGTGCGACGAATAATTCGCGGCGGGTCTCGTCCCAAATGGCGAAGGCGTACATCCCGTTCAAGCGGCTCAAACATTCGACACCCCAGGCTTGATAGGAAGACATGAGCACTTCTGTATCAGTCGTCGACTTAAAACGGAAACCCCGCTTAACGAGGTCCTGCCGAATCTCAACGTAATTGTAAATCTCACCGTTAAAAACAATTACCAATCGGCCCGAATCGTCTTGCATTGGCTGATGGCCGGAAGGAGAAAGGTCCAGGATAGCCAAACGTCGGCTGCCGAGGAATACCTTCCCATCGTTCGACTTCCACAGCCCGGAGTCGTCCGGTCCCCGATGCGCAATGCTATCCCGCATTTGAACTGCAAAGGCATCAATTCCGTCCGGGTAGCGACTGACCCCGCCTACGATTCCACACATAGCGCTTTGCTTAAAATCAACTTTCTTCGGGCCAATTCGTCTTGATCTGATTCTGGGCTGG
>QHZN01000340.1 GCA_003225365.1 Acidobacteriota bacterium | reverse complement strand
CGCTGCGCTGCTATGGGCCACAAGGGCATCCTGTTCACTGGCGAGCCGCAATCGTTCGGTCAGCCGCTACTGGGCGACCCGCATTGGAATCCACTGTGGGAGGTGGCTGTTGAACTGGACCTGCCGATCAGCTTCCATATCGGGTCGGGCAATATGGAGCTGGGGTTGCTGCAAACCAAGATCGCGGCCTACGGGAAGATGGCGGCATTTACCGAATTGTCAGTCGATATCTTCCTGCGTAACGGTATTCAGCTCAGCGACTTGTTGATGTCCGGGGTGCTGGCGCGCTATCCCCAGATCAAGTTCGTTTCAGTAGAGAGCGGCATTGGCTGGATCCCGTTTGTGCTCGAAGCGCTCGATTACCAGTTCCACGGCAATAGCGTGGCGGAAGAACACCCGGAATTCGACCTGCTGCCGTCGGAATACTTTGCCCGCAACGTCTATGCTTGCTACTGGTTCGAGCAGACCGCGCCACGCCGGCTGATTGACAAAGTGGGGGTCGATAACATTCTCTTTGAGACCGACTTTCCCCATCCGACCTCGCTGTACGGCGAGGAAGTGCACGCCCGGATCAAGGGTGGCCTCTCCGACTGTGAAGAGTCGGTGCGGCGTAAGATTCTGTGGGAGAACGGGCAGAAGCTCTACAAGGTGACGGGTCCCTCTGCAGCGGACGAGGCGAAGCGCGCGGCGTCGGCTGGCGCGTGACTCGCGACGGTAGAGTCGAGAGAGAAGCTGATGCTGTTGTGAGTCCCCCGCAAACGTTGCACGGGCGGCTGGTCCGCCCGTGGCACCCGCTGGTTGTTTTCGTCTTCACGGGCGCGTAAGCGGCTCATGAACGTCCCCGCCGGACGTTTCTCTGCGTGCCTTCGTTGGTTGCCGCAATAGATGACCGTCCTGACATTAGACCAAGCTAAGGAGCTGTTATGAAATTCATGTATTTCTTTCTGCCCACTATTCCGGCGACCATGGACGAACGGCGGGCGTTACGCCCGATCGCCATGCAGCTTGAGCGCTGGCAGCGCATGATCGACGAAGTCGTGGAGATTGCGCAGCTAGCCGAAGAAGTAGGCTTCGACGCCGTCTGTTTCCCGGAGCATCACTTACATAGTGAAGGGCTCGAAATTGGCAGCCTGCCGGTCCTTACCCAGCATGTCATTCACAACACCAAGCGGATCAAGGTCGGCCCCATTGGCTATGTGCTGCCGGGCTGGAACCCGCTGCGGCTCGCCTTGGAGATCGCCTGGCTCGATCAATTGACCAAGGGGCGCACCTTTGTCGGCTTTGCGCGCGGCTATCAAACGCGATGGCTCAACCAGATGGCCCAGTTGATCCATGTCGGCGCTACCCTCAGCGACAAGAGTGAGACCGATCGCATCAATCGCGAGGCATTCGAGGAGGTGTTCCGCTTCCTGAAGCTAGCGTGGGGGGATGAACCCTTTCGCTTCAAAGGCAAGTACTACGAGTATCCCTATCCGCAAGAGGGCACGCCGTGGCTGGCGCATGAATGGACGCGGGAGTTCGGCTTCCCCGGCGAGGTCGACGAACAAGGACGGATCCAGAAGATCAATGTCGTGCCCAAGCCCTACCAGCGACCGCATCCGCCGCTGTTCCAAGCGTTCTCGATTAGCGAAGAGACGGTGCGGTGGTGTGCTCGCGAGGGTATCACACCGACGATTTTGATTGCGCAGCCGCCACAGTTGCGCAAGCTGGTGGAAG
>QHZN01000165.1 GCA_003225365.1 Acidobacteriota bacterium | reverse complement strand
TGGGAAGAGCATGAAAAAGCGAAAATCATCGAGGCCCTGGGCCGTACGAACTGGAATATCACCAAGGCCGCGCAATTGCTGGGCATGACGTTTCGCACGCTCCAGTATCGCTTGGAAAAATTCGGCATCAAACGGCCGACGTAGATGGGGGCCACGGGGCGGGTCAAGCGCTGCGCGCTTGTGTGATATTAGGATGCTGTCGCGCGGAGTGCTTCCCGCGCTTGGCTGAAAATGTTCTCCATTGACTCATGGAGCGGGAAGGCGGCGGCGACCGGGGCGAAAGTACTGATGATTCCGGCCACACGTTCGGCGGTTATCGTTTCGCTCCCTTTCACAGACCACAGGGCAGCGAGCTCGGCCGCGAGCCCGTCGCAGTCGACTCTTAGTCCGTGCACGGTTTTGGCCGTTATGAGGCTGTGCAAAAGCGGATACGTGGTCTGATCACGTTCGACATCATCATCCAGCGGTTTGTTGTGAAGGTTACCCACGATCTTAGGAGACCGCCGCTATGGTCGCGGCCCACGATGACGGCATGGAGAAACCTGACGGCGCGGCGGAGACCGTCACTTTCGGAGCGCGTGAGGCGGCGTTCCCCGTCGAATGAGAACGAGGACGGCGCCTCGGCCGAGCCGACAGCGGCCGCCGATGCGCGTTCCGGCTGGTCGATGAGGGGGTAGTCCTCGATCAATTCGGCCGAGGTTCGGAGCGCGCCGGCGGTGCGGACGGAGATCTGTCTGCCTTCGGCAACGAGGGACCTCAAATCCCCGAAATCGTTGAGGCGCGCGTCGGCGGTCGAACGACACTGCGAGATGACTGTATCCAGGTAACCGATGAAAACGTCAAGAATTTTGGATGAGGGTTCCGGCAGGAAGCTCGGGCGACGATGTCGGTCGCTTCGAGTTCGATCAAGGTAAGCGACAAGACGTTGGCATCGCGGTCGATTGCAAGTTCAAAGAAGTCCGGGATCCAGCCTGGGCCAACCTTCATGGGTGTTCCCGAGTAGACTTGATCCACTCCCCGACCCTGCCGAAGGGCCAGAAACTGTTCGTTTTCTTTGGCCATGTCGAGGCGAAACAGGAATTGTCTCATAACAGGATTACCCGCTCGGGGGGAATCTAACTACCCATATGAGCTCGCTTGCTTCACACGCTTCCTGGCCGGTCAGTGTCCCAAGCGTTCCTTCCAATACCCCGGCCTTCGGTGCTGATGCATGACGGCAGCAATGAAAACTCGGTCTTCGTGCTGAGCATAGAGGACGCTGAAAGGGAAGCCGTGGACCAGCCTCTTGCGGATGCCGGAGCCTTCGATTGGGCCCGCATTCGGGAAGCGCTGGATTCGGCGGGTCGTCTCTTCGACGGCTTGGAGAAAATCTACGCCAAGGCCCTTCGCTCTTGCCTCGTAGAAGCGCGCCGACTCCAGCATTTCCTCGTAAGCCCCGGGGTGAAATTTAATTCTCAACTTTTGACGGCTTCAGAAGCATTCCTAAATGCCTCTGCGGCAGGGATTCCCTTGGTCTTTCCCGAGCGGAGTTCTTCTAGGCGCCGTTCTGCCTCCGCCAACCACAGCTTTTCAACGTCGGTTTCCGCTTGATCGTCGAGACTCGAAACCAAGCGCTGAGCCAGCTTCACGCGGTCTCTCAATGGGAGCTTCATGGCGTCTGCTGCAATTTCATCAAATAGAGTTGCCATTACCAGACTCCTCCTTAGGCGCTTCGCAACGTTCAGAATAGCAGGATACAGCTTGGCGCTCAACCGCTGCGGAACTTAAGCCGGGGGTTTCTTCTCGGTCGCTGACATGCCAGCGGCGCGCTATTCGGCGCGTAGCGCGCTCATGGGTGAGATACCGGCTGCGCGTGTGGCGGGAATGATAGCGGCGAAGAATGCGCAGATGGCGAGCGCACTCGCCGCCACGGCGAGGGCGAGCGGATCCCAACTGGAGACGCCGTAAAGCTCGGCGGAAATGAGGCGCCCGGCCCCAACGGCGAGCGGCAACCCGAGGATCAGGCCAACCACCACGCGCTTGAACGCTCCGCGGAGCACTAGTTGAAGCACCTTCGCGCGATCGGCGCCCAGCGCCATGCGAATGCCGAACTCGTTGGTCCGCTGCGCCACGGTGTATGCCGTTACGCCGTAGAGCCCGACTGCGGCCAGCAGAAGGGCGACGATCCCGAACAGGCCCGCGAGACTGGCGACGGCACGCTCCTGATCGAAGCGGAGTTCAATTTGTTGCTGCATGGTTCTGACGCTGACCATCGTGAGGTTCGGATCAATGTCCGACAGGGTCTTCGTCAGGAGCGGCTCAAGCGCTCCGGGAGGAGTTTTGGTCACCAAAATGATTCCGTGGATAAAATGCGATTGGAGCTCGACTCGCTTCATCATGTCCTGCTTGTAGTCTACATTCTGAGCCAGCGGTACGTAGAACATGGGGAGCGCCGGCCTGCTCAGGGACCAGCTCGCGAATTTTGCATCCCGCACGACGCCCATGATTCGGAAGGTGCCGGAATTTTCGGGATAGTCCAGGCCGAAGTGCTGATCGAGGGGGTCTTCGCCGCGCTTGAAGAAGCGCTTCACAAAGGCTTCGTTCACGATGGCCACGAGCTCCGAATTCTCATTGTCCGCTGCGGTAAAAGCACGACCGCGCAGGATGATCATGCCAAAGTTCTGGAGGTAGCTGGCGCTGACGCGGTCCCACGACGCTCCCGATTCCTCATCCATTTTGGGAGCGGGATGGCCGGCCACATGGATGAGCTCACCCCAGTTGTCCGTCAGCGGGTTATAGAGCGCCAATCCGCTGCCCCTCACCCCCGGGAGGCGGTTGAGGCGTTCTTCAAGCTCGCGGTAAAGCGCGGCGAGCTTGGCCCGGGTGTAGCTCGTGGGCGGGTTGTGCATCTCGACGAGCACGCGCCCTTGAACCTGATATCCGAAATCCTGATGCTCGAGCTTGTTGAGGCTGCGCGCGAGCATGGTTGCGCCGGCGACCAAAACGACCGACAGCGCCGCCTGCAAGATCAACAGCCCTTTGCGGGCAAAAGAGGAGTGATCGCTCGTGCTGCGGCCCGAGCCGCGCAAGGCTTCCGCGGGGTCGGTGCGCGTGGCAAACCACGCCGGAGCCGCGCCAAAGATAACTCCGGTCACCAGTGCAAGCCCGAACGCAAGCGCCATGACCACAAGCGATGGCACGGGGCTGATAGGAAGGAAATGCGCGCTGCGGAACGCCAGCGTCAGCAGCAGCCGCGCGGCGGCCACGGCCACTAGAAGCCCGACCATGCCGCCGCCGGTCGCGAGGAGAACACTTTCCGTGAGGGCCTGGGCGATAATCTGCGCCCGCGAGGCGCCCACGGCGAGGCGCAGGGCAGTTTGCCCGCGGCGTGACACCGCGCGCGCCAGCAGCAGGTTCGCGACATTGGCGCAGGCAATCAGCAGCACCAGACCGCAAACCGAGAGCAGGATCTCGAGGCTTCGGCCGTACTCCTCTTTCATCTCGGCGACGCCGGCGCCTGCGGGAACCACATTGATCACTTGCTTGGGAAGCGTTCGGATCACGTCCGCCATCCAGTTGGCCGGATACCCGGAGTCATGCTGGAGCCATTGCCGAAGCACTCCCGTAAGGCGCGCGGACATTCCCGCAGTCGAAGCGCCCGGCCTCAGGCGACCCATCATGCGCAGCCATGCCCCGCTCGACTGGTGGAGCAGGTTGGCATCGCCGTCAATCATCGGTTCCTGCTGGATGGGAAGCCAAATATCGGGAGGATCGCTTTGAAGCGTTTCGCCAAAGAATCCGGGTGGAGCCACGCCGATGACGGTGAACGGATGGCCCTCGATGACGAAGTTTGAGCCTACCACCGCAGGGTCGCTGGCATAGCTGATCTGCCAGACTCGATGGCTGAGCACGGCCACCGGCGGCGCGCCCGGCCGGTCGTCATCCGGCGTAAACACGCGCCCGGCGAAGGCGCGGACTCCGAGCATCGAGAAGTAACTTCCCGTGACGTACTCGGAGCGCAGGGGCTTGGCGGCCGCGTCGCCTTCCCGCCGCACGCTTTCGAGCCCACGGCCGGCCTGGAAAGCAGTCGCCTGTTCAAATTCTGGTGTAGCCGCCTTCAGCCGTTCATACAGAGGGAACGAATAGAATCCCCAACGGTCTTGCGGCCCCCCTTCGACGCAGCATTCGTCGCCTTCGCCGACACGGTAGAGTCCGGCGGGATCAGCAACCGGCAGGGACCGCAGCATCACCGCGTGAATCAAGGTGAAGATGGCGGCCGTTCCGCCGATTCCCAACGCCAACGTGAGCACCGCCGCGGCGGTAAAAACCGGAGCGCGCCGGAATTGCCGCACCGCGTAGCGAAGATTGCCAACCAGGTTTCGCATTACAGACCTTCCCCATTCCATAACGGGCTTGAGCTGCTGCGGGTTGCACAATAAAATCGGCCCTCCAATCGTGGGCCGGCAACCCGGTGCGACAACTCGTAAGAGTCACTCATTGGACGCGCTGAACTGAAGGCAGGTGAGCAGGAGTGTGCGGCTCACGCTGCGGATAATTGATTCGGGACTAGCAAATCGTCTGCAAACTATTTGGAGATTTACTCGAACGAATCCTTTAAGACTTGCGCTTGAAGCCGGAATTTTGCGATGGTATGGGTGAACGAGGCGCCTCGGGTATCCGAGAGCAGATCCAAACGACATGGCTGATATGCCTGATGAGGACACGCAATTCTGGCTGGCGCTGACGCGGGTGGATGGTCTGGGCCTCCGCACGGCGCACAAGCTCATCGAGCAGTTCGGTTCGCCTCAAGCCGTTTACATGGCATCGTTGACGGCCTTGGAGGGCGCAGGGCTCGCGGCGCGTATAGCTCAGGCCATCTTCGCTCAGGCCGGGCTGAAAGAAGCCGAAAAGGAACTGAAGACGGCCATGGCCAGCGGTTGCCGCCTGCTTACATTCGCCGAAGAGGGGTATCCCGCCCTCTTGCGCCAGATCGCCGACCCGCCGCTGGTGCTTTACGTCCGGGGCGATGCGCGCGCGCTTACGGAGCACTCGGTGGCGGTGGTCGGGACGCGACGGCCGACCGCCTATGGAACTTCCGTCACGCTGAGGCTGGCGGCGGACCTGGCACAGCGGGGGCTGGTCATCACCAGCGGCATGGCGCGCGGGATTGATTCCGCGTCGCACCGAGGCGCGCTCGAGGCGAATGGAAAAACCGTGGCGGTGCTAGGCTCGGGCCTGGACGTTATCTATCCGCGCGAAAATCAGAAGCTGGCTGACCGCATCGCCGCGAGGGGCGCGGTGATTTCGGAATTCCCGCTCGGGACTTCGCCCGCGCCTGAGAATTTCCCTATCCGCAACCGCATCATCAGCGGCTTGGCGCTCGGGGTAGTGGTGGTGGAGGCCGCCGAATACAGCGGCTCGCTGATTACGGCGCGCCTGGCGCTCGAGCAAGACCGCGAAGTGTTCGCGGTGCCGGGCAATATCACCGCCGCGCAGAGTTTTGGGCCGAACCATCTCATCAAGCAGGGCGCCAAGCTCGTGGACCACTGGATGGACGTGGTCGAGGAATTACCCGCCGCAGTGCGCAGCCAACTTCTGCCGCCGCCGGAAGCATCTGAAGGGGAACGGGGGGCGGCGCCGCTGTTCGAGGCTTCGCTCACCCCCGACCAGAAGGCGGTCTTCGAGGCTCTGCGGGCGGACGAGTCGCTCTTCGTAGATTCGATCCTCTCAAACGTGGAGCTTTCGTATCCGCGCGTGCTTCAGGCGCTGCTCGAGCTGGAGATGAGCGGCCTGATCCGGCAGTTGCCGGGAAAGAATTTCATCCGTAAGCTATGAAAAGGCGTCAGTTATCAGCCGTCAGCTATCAGTCTTCACTTGACTGCATCTAATGACGACGGCTTGACGGCAAGCAGATAAAGTGCTGTAACTCGAAACGCTTTGGGCCGAAGGCAGACCGCTGAAAGCTGACCGCTGATAACTATTTTATGGCCAAATCACTCGTCATCGTCGAATCGCCCACCAAGGCGAAGACTATCAACAAGTACCTGGGTTCGGACTTCACCGTCAAAGCCTCCATGGGGCACGTCAAAGACCTTCCAAAGAAGGAGCTCGGTGTAAACCTGGAGAAGGACTTCAAGCCCAAGTACGTTTCTATCCCCTCCAAGAGCAAGATTATTCAGGAGCTGAAGTCGGCGGCGGAAAAGGCCGATGCGGTGTACCTGGCCGCCGACCCGGATCGCGAGGGCGAGGCCATCTGCCAGCACCTGCGGGAGTTACTGAACGGCAAGCGGCGTAAATTCCACCGCGTGCTCTTCAACGAAATCACGCGCGACGCCGTCCGCGAGGCCTTCGAGCATCCCGGCGAAATTAACGAGAAGTTGGTGGACGCGCAGCAGGCGCGGCGCATCCTTGACCGCCTGGTGGGTTACCAGATCTCGCCGCTGCTCTGGGAGAAAGTGAAGCAGGGAATTTCCGCCGGACGGGTGCAAACCGTGGCGCTGCGCCTGATCGTTGAACGCGAGCGAGAGATTCAAACCTTCAAGAAGCAGGAGTATTGGACGGTCACCGCCCTGCTCCAAGGTCGTACGCCCCCCGCTTTTGAAGCTCACCTGCTGAAGCATCAGGGGAAGGAGTTGGGGATCCCCGCGCAAGGGATGTGGGGGTTCATTGCCGACGAGGAAAAGGAGGCTAAGAAAGCTAAAGAGATCGGAATCCCGCCGCCGGGAACGTCTGGAGTTTTCTCGCCTGCTTGGTGGTTAATATACGATGGCAAGGACCTGGAGATACCTAACCAAACCAGCGCGCAAAAACACGTGACGGCCGCAAGTGACGCCAGGTTCGTCGTCGAATCAGCCAGCACGAAGGAGAAACGCAGGTTCCCAGTCCCACCTTTTATCACCAGCAAGCTCCAGCAGGAAGCGGTTCGGAAGCTCCATTTTTCGGCGAAAAAGGCCATGCTGCTCGCGCAGCGGCTCTACGAGGGCGTCGAAGTCGGCGAAGAGGGCGCGGTGGGCCTAATTACTTATATGCGAACCGACTCCGTGCGAGTCGCTGAAGGAGCGCTGACCGCTGTGCGTGCCTTCGTCAAAAAGACGTTCGGCGATGACTACCTGCCCAGCGAGCCAATCCGTTACAGGTCGAAGAAAGATGCCCAGGACGCTCACGAGGCCATCCGGCCGACTTCGGTCGAGCGCACGCCCGACTCGTTGCGCCCTTTTCTCGGCGCCGATGAGTTCAAGCTTTACCAGCTCATCTGGCGGCGCTTTGTGGCCTCGCAGATGACCCCCGCCGTGTTCGACCAGACTACCATTGACATCACCGCCGGCGATTATCTGTTCCGCGCCACAGGGTCGGTCATGAAGTTCAAGGGTTTCCTCGCGGTCTACGAGGAGGGCAAGGATGAAAAGTCCGAAATGGCGGAGGACGAAGAGCTGAAGCATCCGCTTCCCACGGTCGAGCCGGGTGAGACGCTCAAGCTCCGCAAGCTCACCCCGGAGCAGCACTTCACGGAGCCGCCGCCCCGCTATAACGAAGCGACGCTCGTCAAGGCGCTGGAAGAGAAGGGCATCGGCCGCCCGTCCACCTACGCCACCATCCTTTCCGTCATCCAGAACCGCGAGTACGTGGACAAACAGCAGGGGCGCTTCTACACGAAGGAGCTTGGCATGGTGGTGAGCGACCTGTTGGTGAAACATTTCAGCGACATCTTCGACGTCGCCTACACGGCCCGCATGGAAGAGGAGCTCGACGATGTTGAGGAAGGCAAGCTTTCATGGACCGAGGCGCTCGACGAGTTCTACCAGAAATTCAAAAAGGACCTGCGCTTGGCCGGGCGCAATATGAAAGATGTCAAAGGTGAGCGCATCGCGACGGATGAGAAATGCGAAAAATGCGGGAAGCCGATGGTGATACGCCTGGGGCGCAACGGCCAGTTCCTCGCCTGCACGGGCTATCCCGACTGCAACGGCACGCGCGAGTTAACGCCGGAGCTGGCAGAAAAATACGGAGTCAGGCGGCCGACCGGCCCGCCCACGCCGGAAGTTCCCGATCAGACTTGCGAGAAATGCGGCAAGCCGATGGCGGTCAAACGCGGACGCTTTGGTTATTTCCTTGCCTGCACCGGCTACCCGGAGTGCCGCAACACCAGGAGAATTGTCATGAAGGATGGGAAAGCCACACTCGCCCCGCCTGGGCCCGAAGTTCCGGAGCAGGCCTGTGAGAAATGCGGAAAGCCCATGACTGTCAAGGGCGGCCGCTTCGGTTACTTCCTTGCCTGCACGGGCTATCCCGAGTGCCGAAACACTAGAAGAATCACCATGAAGGATGGCCGTGCGGTAGTCGGGCCCCCCGCGCCTGAGGTTGCGGAGCAGGCCTGCGAGAAATGCGGAAAGCCCATGGCCGTCAAAAGCGGTCGCTTCGGCCACTTCCTTGCCTGCACGGGCTACCCCAAGTGCCGAAACAAGAAGAAGATTGTGATGATGGAGGGACAGCCGGCGACCGTAAGCGACTGAGTGCCTGCGGAGCCCTGCCCCAATTGCGGCTCGCCTATCCTCCTCGAAAAAACCACCAAGACCTCCGGAAGCGTTCGCTATTGCCGGAACGAGTCCTGCAAATACGAACACGCTGTGGCGTAAAGGCAGTGGCGAGTGACCAGTGACAAGTGGCGAGCAGGGTCTGTGTCGTCGTGGTTGTGGCGGTCTGCCCACAGAGCGCATTTGATGTGTTGATTCTGCTCCAAAGAGCCGGCGCTGTGAACATTCGACTTTTGACTACCGACTGTTGACTGCTTTTCAGCTCTCCCAGAGGCTCGAGACGGGCAGGCGGAGGCCGGGGAACAAAGCTGATTCGAGGCTGTTCTTGTAGTTCAACCGAGCGGCTAGTTCGTATGCCCCTTCGCGCAGCCTGAAGATTTCGACCGTCTTCCCATTGGGGTCAATCAGCCAGAATTCCGGCACGCCGTAGAGCGCGTACTGCTTCGGCTTGACGTCGCGGTCGAGCCGCGCCGTGGACTCGGAAAGCACTTCCACCACCAAATCCGGCGGGCCGGTGAGGTGCTTCTCGCCGACGATGTGAAGACGGTCGTTGGAGATGAAGAGCAAATCCGGCTCAAGCACGGTCGAGCGCGTGAAGACGATGTCCAATGGAGCAACATACACCTGACCGAGGTGAAGCTTTTCTGCGAAATCCAAAAGCTTAGACCCAAGTTTCAGCACGATTCTTTGATGTAGTGGAATAGGGGCAGCGGTCACAATAAGTTCTCCGTCTACGATTTCATAGCGGTTGCGGTCGGGCGGGATGGCTTCCAAATCCTCGTAAGTAAACTTCGTCGAGATGCGCATGGGGCAAGTATAGCACGGCGAAAGATGCGGTTTGCTTGACCGTGATGAGAGTTATAGAATCCCCGGCATGAAAAAACTCATCATCGCAACCATCGCTCTCGTGGGAATTTCTATCGCCCTCGCTGAAAGCGGAGTGGACACCGCAGGCTCCATCGAGCGCCTTGACCCGGGCCTCGACGCAATCGTTCCGGCCGGCGCGACACTCGAGAAGCTCGGTACCTGCTGCAAGTGGACGGAAGGGCCGGTTTGGATTCACGCGGGCTACTTGCTCTTCGCCGACATCCCGGGGAACCGCATCATGAAATGGACGCCGGCGGGCGGAATTTCCGTTTTCTTGCACCCGACCGGCTTTCTCGGACAGGAAGCGTACGGCGGGCCGGAGTCCGGCTCGAACGGCATGACGCTCGACCGGCGCGGCCGCCCAACCATCGCCGGGCACGCCCAGCGCGACGTATACCGGCTCGAGTCGCTCGCAAAAGGCGCAAAGATCACCATCCTCGCGGAGAAATACCAGGGCAAGCGCCTGAGCAGCCCGAACGACTTGGTTTATCGTTCCGACGGTTCGCTCTACTTCACCGACCCGCCTTACGGCCTCCCGACCCAGGGCGACAAGGACCCACTGAAGGAGTTGGCGTTTAACGGCGTCTATCGCATCCCCAAAGCTCTCACGCACCCGCCAGGCGCGCCGCCCAACGATGCGCGCCTCGAGTTGCTCATCAAAGACTTGACTCGCCCGAACGGCATCGCGTTTTCGCCCGACGAGAAATACCTCTACATCGCTGTCTCCGACCCCGATCACAAAGTCTGGATGCGCTACGATGTCCAGAAAGATGGTAGCGTCACGAACGGCAAAGTGTTTTACGACGCAACCTCCGACAAGGCGGACGGCCTGCCCGACGGCATGAAGCTCGACCAGAAGGGGAACATCTATAGCGCCGCGCCGGGCGGGGTCTATATCATTTCACCCGAGGGCAAGCACCTGGGGACCATCAAGATGCCGGAGAAGACCGCGAACTTGAACTGGGGCGGCCCCGACTCGCGCACGCTTTACATCACAGCGAGCACTAGCCTGTATCGCATCCGGCTGGAAATCTCAGGCGTGAGGCCGTAGTAAGCGGATTTTTGCTACTGTGTGTACAACGCCAGTTGAAAAGTAAACCCCCGTTCTGATTTCCGCATCAATAACGCATGGCCCCGCGCCAGCCCATGCCGGTCGTAGCAAGCACGGGCTGCCTCTTGGTCCTCTGCGCAAGACTACTAACTGCCCTTCCAGAAGGCGAGGTAACCCTTCGCTCCGGCGAAAAGCTTGAGG
>QHZN01000316.1 GCA_003225365.1 Acidobacteriota bacterium | reverse complement strand
CGGAAGGGCTGACGGCACCGAGACGTTGGAGCTGTGCGAATGTGAACAGTCCCGCATTCACCAGAGCTTGCCCGGCAGGCGTTAGGTTGCCGGCTTGCGTGCTGTTGTAAGCGTCAATCACGCGGTTCACCGCCCCGGCGCCGCAGCCGAGGCTGCGGCCGTACC
Organism: Acidobacteriota bacterium; assembly: GCA_003225365.1. GTDB lineage: Bacteria > Acidobacteriota > Terriglobia > UBA7540 > UBA7540 > Gp13-AA74. Next base: position 2,733 of record QHZN01000316.1, on the reverse strand, counting down.
CTCCGCGGTTGGTGCCCGGCAGCGGGTCAACGCCGAGGCCGTCCCCGTTGAAATCCGTCTGGAAGATCTCGGCCGCACCGCCGGAAACCTGGGGCACAAAGAGCGTTTGGGGAAGGGCGCTAAACGCCCTCCAAATACTGTTCAGTCGCACGCCACCCGGAATCGTGAACAGACTCGCCAAACTCAGCATGTGCGTCCGATCGAGTGTCGCCGGCCCATGGAATTCTAACGGCTTATCGTTGGAAACGTGATCGGCGAAGTTCAATATCGCCGAATCTTCATACGTCCCTTTGGCTTCCAGGCGGCTCAGAGAATACGAGGCTACGACCGTATGGTCTTTGGCCAATTTGCTCAGGTTGGGCAGGCGTCCGCGGAGTTGCACCTGCAGCGCGTTGTAGGTGGACATCCCGCTCATGCTGAGCAGGAACATATTATTGAAACTGAGATTCGCGCCGGAGAAAGCGAAGGTACTCGGGACTGTGGGCGTGGCGTTGGATCCGCTGCCCATCCCCTGAGCCGCGTAGGTACCAATCCGTGCGCCAGCGGCAATCGTGCAATCAACTTGAGCGGAGAGCGTCGAAAACGCTGTTGTATTACTGCACGGTATCCCACCGGCCGAAAAGCGGGCGAACGTGCCATTCATTGCCGCCAGGGCGTTAGCGACGTTTAGGTTATCCGCTGCGCCGACGCGGTTCTGATTGATCCTCAAGAGAAGGTGCAAGCCGCGATGGCGTACGTAATCCGCTGAGAGCACCAGCCCGGGGCGAAGTTCGCGTTGAACGCCGGCGTTGAGCTGCAAAGAGTATGGGGTCGTGTATTGGGAGCCAAAAGTCGAACAGCTTCGACGCAGTTCGCAACGCGTCGGGCCAAAGGGGAACTGGTCATAGGCTACCTGGTAAGCCGCCTGAAACGCTTGCTCGGCTGCCATCAAGGCGTCAATCAGGCTCATGCCAAACGTGCCACCAGGAGGTGGTCCAGGTATCCCAGCGAAACCCAGCGGCCTCCCCACCCAGTTCACGCCCGGGGTGATCTGAGCGGTGGTGCTGAGGCCCGTCAGGTCGAAAATGGTGGCATTGGTGATCGGGTCTCGCAAGAGTTGGTTCGCCTCTGAGGTGATGCCCAGTGGCAGGTTGCTGTTGCGCTCGAAAATGACGTGCTTGAGCAGGTTGGTGTCAAAGAAGACCCCGGCTCCCGCGCGTACCACCCACTTGCCGCTGCCTGTGGGATCCCAGGCCACACCGAGCTGTGGGGCAAGATTGTTCATGTCCCGCCGGTTCGGATTCGCTCGACCCGGCAAGAACTCATTTTGTACAGCGGGCTTCTTCAGGTCGGGATCGTCCGGCCCGGGCTCATACACCCAGCGGACTCCGAAATTGATGTTCAGGCGAGGAGTCGCGCGCCATGAGTCGGCCATATACCAATGGACGCGGTCGTTTTTGATGCCACCGTAAGGCAGGCCGTGCGAAGGCACCTCGGTAAAGTAACCCAAGCCGTTGCCCATCGCTGCCGAGGCAACCGGGTAGCAAAGCACGTCGCTGCCACAGGTCGTCGGGTTGGACAGGAGGCTAACCTGCGGCGCGCGGCCAAAGACGCTCGCGAACCAATTGATACGGATGATATTCACCACCGCGCCCCAACGCAGGGCATTGCGGCCAAAACTGAAGCTGCCGTCATAACGGATCTCATGTGTATCGTGAAAGCGGTGAACGGGAGCGTTGTTTGGAGGGCCGATCACCAAGTCACCCGCAAAGCTGCCCCCGCCACTCAGGCCGAACGTGACGGTCAGAGGGCGCCCTGCTGGGTCGAGAGTCTGCGGCAATCCCGGAATCGCGTTGCCGGCGCTATCCGAGTAGTTGTCATAGTTCTGGTAGCCAAAGCGGACCGAATGCGTGAAGCGGCCCGAAGTCGCATCCAGTCCGAGGGCAATTTGGTTGGCGTTGTTCTTGTCGGAAAGCGGCGAAAGCTTGACGCCGCCCAAACTTTCGCTGGAAATGCCCGCATTCGAATTGTGGGTAAAGCGAAAGAAGGTGCGGAGCGAGCGGGTCAAGTCCCCATCCAGCCGTCCCAGCGCCATGTGTTCGTCATAGGGAAGAGGCCAAGTGCCGGTGAATTGCGGAAAGCCAGGGATGTTGGTGGCCACGGCGGCGTCCTGGTTGTTCCGTTCGTAGCTCATAAACCAGAACAGGCGATTACGCACGAAGGGACCGCCGAGGCTGAAGCCGGCCTGCTCGCGGTCGAAGGGGGCGGGCTCCTGCCCGATGCGCGCGGCGAACGCGTCGTCCCGCCAGAAGAAAAATGCGCTGCCGTGCACCTCGTTGCCTCCGCTCTTGGTCACGATGTTGACGGCCCCACTGCCGGTCAGACCTGTGGAAACATCCGAGGTGGAGCGGCTAATCTGATACTCCTGAATGGAATCCGGGGAAATGTTTTGCGCCACGGTGCCGAAGTGTTCGTCGGTGATGTCCAGACCGTCCATCGTCACACGCGTGGTGATGCCCGATTGGCCCGCCACGCCCAGCATAGAGTAGGCGCCCTTAGCGGTTGCCGTGTTGACTTGTACTCCGGGTTCGAGCTGGCCGAGGTCGAGGAAATTGCGGCCGTTCAGCGGCAACTCTCGAAACAACTCCTGTGTGACAATCCCCTCCAGCGCCGTCTGCGTGAGATTCACGTGAACTCCGTTCGCTTCTACCGTCACTGTTTCGGTAACCGCGCCCACTTGCAGCAGCACGTCCG
>QHZN01000164.1 GCA_003225365.1 Acidobacteriota bacterium | reverse complement strand
CACTTCGCGGACCTCTTTCGCGGACGCCGAGAAGACCACTTGGCCGGCGTGTTCGTAGCGCAGTTTCCGGCCGCCAACGATGAGAGTCCCCTTGCTATCCGCTGGATTCTGGAGGATGGAGACTGCCTCGCCGAGGTTGTAAACCTTGAAGCGCTGTTCCTCAGCCGTCTTGCCGCTGGTGGGCGTTGTCGTCGTTGTGCCGGCCGAGGGAGTCGCCGGCGTAGGCTTGTCGGTGGGGCTTCCGGGGGTGACCTCGAACATCGCCTCGGCCTCGCTATCATCCGGATTGACGACGAAGAGGCTCGTGGAACCGGCCGGGGCGTCTGGCGCCACCTGGATGCTGACTCTCAACTCACCGGGCTTCGCGGCTTCGGTCGAGAGAACCACGATTCCGGGATTTGCGAAACTGACTTTCGCTCCGGGAGCAAAGTTCTTGCCTTTGACCTTTACCGTGATTTCGCTGCCTTGCGCGCCTTGAGCCGGGTTCACCTTTGAGACTTCGGGCATCCCGGCCGAGGGCGGTTCGACCGGCGGAGGTAGGGGCGCGGGGGCGGCTGCCGCCTGCGTTGGGCTAGCCGCGAGCGAGGGAGAGCCGGCTAGAACGCTGGCGAGCAAGACGGCAACAACGCACGCGAGCCTGCGCGCTCGACCTAGAAAGCTCCCTTCCCGACGCTTCGCCATCACCGCCAAATCGGCACGCTCCCACTATCTTTTCCCGTCTGGCTCGAATCTTAGGTGGCCGCTCGAAGCGTGTCAAGGTGACACGCGCCAGGGGCAGGAATTTCGCACAGGCCGGTCCAGGTTGCTGAACGGGCACGATCGGGATGGGTTGCTGGCTGGGTGAGAGAATCGCAAGGCGGGTGGAGAGCTGGACGAGAGCGGGGTGAACGGCAGGGTCTGGAAGAAACGGCTTCCGAGGTAGGACCGGGGGTGAGCACCCCAAAAGCGAAGGCGCCAGCGGTTACGTCCACCGAGATGGAGGTCGGAAGTGGACTCCGTCGGGGGCGCGAATAGGGGGTTGGTCTTGCCCGAGGGAGCGGGAAAGTCGAAGACCTGAGGGAGGTATGGGAAGAAGGACGGGAAGGTTTGGGTCGCCGTTTCTTTCATCTTTATAACTGTACGAAAGCCGACCGCGTGCGTCCTGGCTTGGGCCCTGGGCTTTTCCTAGGTCCCGGCCTTCTGGCGCTCCCGCCGGAGCAGTTCGCGGTTGATCTCGGAAATCTGTTCCAGGTGACTTTTCCCTTGACGGTAATTCTCGACCCAGCGGCGCACCCGCTCCAGTTGGCCTTTACCCGCCACCCCGCCGGTGGTGCGTCCCGGGCCTAAAGTGACGCTCAGATACCAGAAGGGGCCGTGACGCTCCCCGCGGGCGCACTTACAGTCGGGGTGACCACAGCTCATAAAGCGCTGGATCAGAGAGCCTCGCAAAGTCTCCTCCAGGTGGGGCAACCGCTGCGCCAAACCTTCGCGCCGATTCCGCAGGGCCAGGGTAGAAAGTCGTCCGAGTTTCATGCTTTCCCTCAAATAACTGTAAGATTACCCACCCAACGCCCTCCCCGAAAGTCAAGTGCGAAAATGCCCCCTGCGAATTTCCTTCGACTCGACTGAGCTGCTTAGGAATAAAGTCGCTGTGCGAAATCCCTGGGAAAAGGCCCTCGTCTTGCTTTTCGCATCGCGATTATCGCGACATCTTGAAAGTTCGCGCAGCTTTCACCCGAGTGGATTCCCATTAGGCTATCTTGTTTACTGGAAGCCGGTTAGGAAATTCCGATGGACCGCCCCTCCAGCCCGCAGGCAACCTATGGAAAAATGCATTTGATTTGCGAAAGAATACATAGTAATAAGAAAGGGCTAAGAAACACCCATAAACCAGGGGACCTGTGGACTCCACTCAACCCGAGGTCAAGCGCGTCCTCAACGAGGAGCGGCGTCGCGCCATCGTCGAGATGGTGAACCAGAACGGCCGCGTGCTGGTGCAAGAGCTCGGCCAGCGATTTAGCACCTCGCAGGTGACCATCCGCAAGGACCTGGAGATCCTGCACGGGCGCGGGCTGCTTCACCGCACACACGGCGGGGCGCTGCCACTGACCAGCGGCGCGTTGCTCGACCCGAGCCTGCGCGAAAAGGAAAAGCTCCACCGGCGCGAAAAGCAGCGGATTGGCCAAGTGGCGGCGCAGCTCGTCAAAGAGGGTCAGTCCGTGGTCTTGGACTCCGGCACGACCACGTCCATGATCGCGCGCGAGTTGCGGGCCTTCCGCAGACTCACCGTAATCACCAACGCCGTAAACATTGCCGCGGAACTCGCCGGCACACCCATCGAAGTCATTCTGACCGGCGGCGTGCTTCGCGAGAACTCATTTTCCCTGGTCGGCCCGCTCGCCGAAGACGCCCTGCGCCACTTGAGCGCGGACATCTTGTTTCTCGGCGTAGACGGGTTCGACGTCCACTTCGGCCTCACCACGCCCAACCTGCTCGAAGCCAAGGTCAACCGCGTCATGGTGGAAATTGCCCGCCGCACCGTGTCGGTCTGCGATTCCAGCAAGTTCGGCCGGCGAAGCCTCTCGCTGATCGCGCCGCCCTCGGCCGTCCACCAGGCCATCACCGACAGCCGCATTCCCAAGTCCGACCTGCAAGCACTGCGAGAAGCCGGCGTGGAGGTGACGATTGTTTAGCGCGCCTGGGCAGGAAAACTTCGCCGCCGCGGGTTTGGATGCCGCGCGCGCACAGCCAACTGAGCGGAGAGAAAAGATTTCCACATGAGCGTCCGGGCCACGATTCGGGGAACGCACACGTTCGACGAAATACTTTCCCAGCCGCGCTGCTGGCGCGAGTGCTTCCGGGCGCTGGCCGGCCAAATCCCGGCCGTCCGCGAGAAATTCGACGCGCCGGCCGAAGCGCTCTTTGTCGGCTGCGGCTCGAGCCACTACATCGCGCAAGCCGCCGCCTCCGGCTGGACACACCTCACGCGGTCCGAAGCGCGCGCCGTACCGGCCTCCGAGCTGCTGCTATTTCCCGAACTGGTCCTTTCCAATGAGCACGCCCGGCGGCCGATTCTGATTTCGCGTTCGGGGCACACCTCGGAGATTCTCAAGGCGGCACAATTCCTCGAGCTCGAGCGCAACATTCGCACTCTCGCCGTCAGTTGCGACGCGCACCAGCCCCTCAAGGAGATTTCAACCGACAGCCTCATTCTCGCCGCCGCGGACGAGCAGAGCATGGTGATGACGCGCTCGTTCACTTCCATGCTCCTCGGTCTCGAGTTGCTGGCGGCCTCCGTTGCCGAGCGAACCGCGGACTCGGAATCGCTCATGCGGCTTGCCGACCGGACCGAACCGCTCATCGAGGGCCTTCGAGCGCGCGTGGAGGAGTTCGTCGCCTCGCATGATTTCGCGGATTACGTCTTCCTCGCTCAGGGCCCGTTCTATGGCGTCGCGTCGGAGTCCATGTTGAAAGTCAAGGAAATGTCCTGCTCCTACGCGCAGTGCTTCCACACACTTGAGTTCCGCCACGGCCCGCGGGCTATCGTCGGACCGGAGACGCTGGTCACGTTCTTTCTCTCCGAAACCGGATGGGAGGCCGAAACCGAGGTCCTGGAGGAGGTCAAGGGGCTGGGCGCCGTGACCTTCGTGGTCGCCAACCGCGCCGACGCCGCGGTTCGCCGAGCCGCGGACTTCCTGGTGGTATGGGAATTGGACCTCCCGGAGTTCATCCGCCCGGCCGCATACGTAGTGGCTGGACAGCTCTTGGGTTTCTACACCGGCATCAAGAAAGGCTTAGACCCCGACCAGCCGCGCAACCTCAGCCGGGTGGTCATCCTGAACGACAAAGTCTAAAGGGTAACGCGCGTGCCCCGCTTTGACATCACCATCGTCGGTGAACTGAACCTCGACCTGATTCTCTACGGGCTGCCGGAGTCGCTCCCGCCCGAGCGCGAGCTTCTGGCCAGCCGCCTGACGCTGACGCTCGGGAGCTCGTCCGCAATTCTCGCGCACAACCTCGCCGTGCTCGGCAGCGGCGTGGGCTTTCTGTCCCGCATCGGCGACGACGCCCTGGGCGAAATCAGTTTGGCGAAGCTCGCCGAATCGGGGGCCGACGTCTCGAAAGTGCGGCGCGCCCGGGGCTCAACGACCGGCTTGACGGTGATCCTCGCCCGTCCGGAATCGCGCCACATCCTGACTTATCCCGGCGCGATGTTTGAAATGGGCTTCGAGGACTTGGACCTCCGCTACCTTGCCGACGCACGCCACTTTCATGTTTCTTCGTTCTATCTTCACCGCGCTTTGCGGCATCGGCTTCCGGAGGTTTTCGCGCGCATGAAGGCGGCGGGGCTCACCACCTCGCTCGACACCAACGACGACCCCGACGACCGCTGGGATGGGGAGCTGGACCAGACATTGCCTTCGGTGGACGTCTTGTTGCTCAATGCCCATGAAGCGACCCGGACCGCGCGCGCGGCGAATCTGGAAGAAGCGCTGGAGAAGCTTTCCAAGCGAACACCGGTCTTAGTGGTCAAAACCGGAGCCGAGGGCGCTATCGCGCGGCGCGGCCGGGAAGAATATCGGACCCGCCCGCGAGCCGTCGAGACCGTGGACGCGGTCGGCGCCGGGGACAGCTTCGACGCCGGATTTCTCCACCAATTCCTGCGGGGGGCGGACCTCGAGCGCTGCATCGCCTTTGGGAGCCTGGCGGGGGCGTTTTCGACCACTCGGCCCGGGGGCACTGAAGCGTTCCGCGACCGAGCGCACTTCGAAGAGTTTTTCAGCCACCACTCGACCGCCGAGGCCGACGCGCTCCCGAGCCCAAAGCCAGCACCCCTCCAGGCGAAACCATGATTGACTTCCATACCCATCCCGCCCTCATTCAGGAATTGCGTGCCCAGTATCCGAGCTACGAGCGCTCAGCCCGGGAGGTCTTCCAGATCGGGAACACCTTTCAGCCGCTCGAAACTTTCTTTCTCGAGATGGACGTCGCCGGCATCGAGCGCGCCGTGCTGCTTCCCATCGCCTGCCGTCGCGCCCGTAAAGGCGACGTCAGCTCGAACGAGCAAGTGGCCGAACTCGCCCGCAAGAGCCGCCGCTTCGTGGGCTTTGCCAGCGTGGACCCACTCGAAAAAGGCGCGGCCCGGGAACTCGAAGCGGCCGTGACCAAGCTCCATCTCAAAGGTCTGAAGCTCGACCCCGCCCTCCAGGACTTTTCCCCGGGCGACCGCAAAGCCTTCGCCGTTTACGAAGCGGCCGAGGCCCTGGGCATCCCGCTGGTGATTCACACGGGGATGAGTTGGGCGCCCGGCACGGCTCTCGAGCGCGGCCACCCACTCCACCTTGAGAACGCCATCCGGCGCTTCCCGAAACTCCGTTTCGTCCTGGCGCATTTCGCCTGGCCGTGGGTCTGGGAGGCGGCGGCACTCGCGCTCAAGTACCCGAACGTCTATCTCGACACCGCGTGCCTCTACTACGACAGCCCAAAGGAATTCTTTCAGTTCGTCTTTTCGAAACAGATTCCGACCAGCCTGATTGAGCGAAGTTTGCGGAACAAAATCGTTTTCGGCTCGAATTATCCGCGCGTCGAAATTAAAAACATGGCGGCGGCGGTCCGATCGCTCCACCTGACCGAAGGCTGCTTGCAAAAGATTTTCAAGGAAAACGCCGAGCGGCTGCTTGGGATTTAAGGTCAAAGGAATGATGTCTCTAAATGTCATTCCCGCGAAAGCGGGAATCCACGCCGGCGGGCGATGGGTCCCCGCTTCCGCCGTTCGACTTCGCTCACGGCCCTGAGCTTGTTGAAGGGCGGGGACGACGGACGAGGACGGGGGCGGCGGCCGAAATTTTACGGGTATTGTCTCATGATCATCGAGTTGAAACGCCTCAAGCTTCAAACACGAAAGTCGGAAGAGGCCATTAACATCACCGCAAGCGTCGAGGAAGTGGTGCGCAAGAGCGGGGTCAAAAACGGCCTCGTAAATATTTTGACAACCCACACCTCTTCCGGGCTGCTCGTGACGGAAGGGATTCCCTGCCTCGAGGAAGATATCCTGACGCACTTCGCGCGACTCTTCCCCGAGGACCAGGATTACCACCATCGCCGCTACCTCGACTACGATGGCCGGCTCGGGTTCAACGCCGACGCGCACCTGAAGAGCGTGATCGGGGGCATCAGTTGCACTTTCCCCATCGAGAACGGCGAGATCGTCAAAGGCTCCCGCCAGACAATCTATTTCATGGAATACGACGGCCCGCTCGAACGGACCTACCTCGTTCAGGTGCTCGGCGAATAGGCGCCGGCCGCCTGGTCATTCGTGGCTGACTTCGAGGAGCAAATGGTGGGTGAATTCCGCCCGGAGCTTTCCGTCGGGCACGGTGACCGTCCCCAGGCCCTTCCCGTTTTCGTAATCGAAGACGCGATAAGAGCCCGGATCGAGTCCTCTTAACTCGAGCTCGCCTTTCCAGGATTTCTCAGGCGCGAAAAAGGCATAGTACATATTTCCGTCTTTGGCGATGGCGTATCCCTCCGGCGCGTCGTAACCGAGGGTGTAGAGGTCGAGAAAGACGCCGCGCGATAATTTTTTGGAGTTGTAAATGGAAATCCACTTCTTCCACACGGCTTCCTTCTCCTGCGTGAGCAGGACTTCGCGGAAGTGCGGGCCGGGATCGGGCCACACGAACTTCGTTCCAACCACGCCGCCCGGGCCGACGGTCGAGGCGAAGTCGCTGCCGACGTCGTGCTCGACGCCGGGCGTAAACCGAATCGCGGTCAGCTCGACATGGTCGCCGTACACGGGAGCTTGAGGCCCCAGCAGCGCTTTATACATCTTGATGCGCCGGCGGACTTGCACTGAGCCCACCGGATCGGCCGTAACGGCCTGGTCGAGGTAGGGCAGCCACGCCAGGCTGGGCGGCGTCCCGCACGGGCAAATCTGAGTGATGCTTTCCGGCTTCAATTGCCGTGTGGTTTCAAAAACGATGCGGTAGACATCGCCCATCGCGAGCGTCGAATCGTCGGGCGTTCGGTGGTGGTGCGTCGGGTTGTAGCAGGGTGGGACGCTGAAAACGTTGTCGAGCTTGTGCCCGTCGAAGTCCCAGTCGCGGATGAACCTCTCGGTCACTTGGCGGTAATAGGCTTCGACCTCCGGCAACGCAGGACACAGCGCCGCTAGCCCCCGTGTCAGGTGGGCGTGCTTTCCGTTCTTGTCGAGGATCAGCCAGTCGGGATGTTCCTTGGCGACATTTGCGAGTCCGTAGCGGTGCGATTCGTAACGCCCCTGTGCGTCCTCGACGGCCAGGGGAAGCCACCAAATCTGGACGAAGAGCCCTTCCTGGTGAAACCGGTTGACCATCTGGCGGATGGCCTCGCCGGGGAAAGTGTCCGGGCGAGGGTTCCAGTCGCCATAGTTGTCGAACCAGCGGTCGTCTAGCGTCGCCCAGCGGATGCCGAATTCCTTGAGCTTGGGAATTGTTCCCAGCATCTGGGCCGGGGTCACTTCCGATTCATAGCCCCAGCCGCACCAACTAATTTGGTAGTCTTGGTCGTCGGGTTTTGCGAGCGTCCAGCCTCGACGTTGGAGCGCGCGGGAATAGACGCTCAGCGGCTCGTAGTAGTCGCCGTGATATACGCTCGCGAAACTCTGAGGCGTAGAAAACGACTCGCCGGGCCGAAGGGTGTTAGCCGCATCCATTTCGAGCCCAACCTCCACGCGGCCGCGCTTGCCCACCTTGACGGGAATGGAAAGCGCGAGGGGCAGGGGCTCCAAATGCCCGACGGCCTCGCCCATCGCTGCCGTCCAGAAGGCGACCACCGGGATCCCTCCACCGGTTCCGTCCTTCCCGGGAGGCCCGAACAAATTTGGCTGCGCGAATCTTTCTGAGATCTCCATCACGTCGTCCTTGCCCCACTTGTAACTTGAACCCTGAAACGACCACATCCGAAAGGGCGGCACGCGCGCATCCACCAGCGAAGCATTGAGCCGGTGCGCTTGGAAATTCACGCGGCCGAGCTCGACGGGCTTGGAGCCGGCGTTCCTGTAAACTTCACTCATCACCACGAGATTCGGGAAATCATCGTAAACGTCGAACGTCATCACCCTCTCGATCTCCGCCGCTGCGGGCGAGCCGCTGCGGGCGGTGACTTCGACTCGCTTGCCCTGCGCGCCCAGCTTCCCGCCCGCCTCCGAAATCTTGACGTGGCTGAAGTCGAGCTTGAAGTCGCCTACGTTTTTCCCGTTGATTTCGGCCGATTCCGGCGCGGCGTCCCCGTCCGGCTCATCCAAAGTTAACCGCTTGCCGTTGCTGACCAGGAAGCTCTGGAGGTAGCCTGAAGGCAACAGGTCAAATTCCGCGGCCGAGGTTTTGAAAACCACCGGACCCTTCGGGCTGTAAGTGACGATGATGGAAGAAGCGGCGGGCGACTCCGCAGCAGGGCGTGAGGACGGCTCCTGGCGGCAACCCGGCGTCAATAAGACGAGCGAACCGGCTCCAAGCGCGGCGAAGACGAGCGCGGGCAAGGTCGGCGACCGTTTTTGAAACCGGGGTGTCTTCTTTCGCTTCCGCCCATGGTCACAAATCCGATTTCGCATGGCTGTCACCCGGCGCCGGAAGCCGGGGGAGGCATTGTAGCCGCGACTCCCCTCATTGTCCGGCGCAGTCATTCCCGCGAAACATGTCCTCGGCTTGAGCCTGCCTGCGCAAGCAGACGGGGGAGCGGGAATCCACTATCATTGGCTCCCCTCAAGAACCCCCCTCAGCCCTTGTATTGGCCGAAAATGCGTTCGGCATTCCGACGATAAACCTTGTTGAGAATTTCATCCGGGAGGTTTAGACCGTAGATCTTCCACCGCCCCTGTTCCGGCGCGCCCCAATAATCGAACGAGTCGTCGGCGGTTTCGAGGAAGCGGAACCAGTTGCGATACAAGCCCTCTTCGGGCGTCATGTCCGTGCCGAACAAAATCCGGTCCTGGTACTTCTCGAAGAACTCCCGGGCGCGGCGTGGCTGGCGGCCGATCTCGGCTTGGCGCGCGCCAACCTCGATGACCACATTCGGAAGCCGGTCGAGCTGTTGCGAAACATAATCAAGGTTTTCGGGCCAGTTGCCAACGTGCAGGGCAATAAACGTCGTCCCCGAGTGCCGCGCGAACACCCTCTCGCGGGCGGTGAGCAGCGATTCCTTGGAGGGAAACTGGTGGCCGTAAAAACTCCAGTCGGGATGGTGGAGCAATTCTTCGAAGCGCTCGTTTTCGCCGTTAACGGGATGGAAGAAGGCCTCGGGGTCGGTAGTGTGAATCGCCACGGGAATGCCGAGGCGGCCGCAGTCGGCCCAGATGGGGTCGAGCTCGGGGTCGTCAACTTTCACCAGTTCGCCGGACTTGCGCCGCACCGTGAGGCCGAAATCCTTCAGCACCTTCAGCCCGCGCGCGCCGCGCGCCACGGCGTCGTCTATCTGCTTCACCATGCTCCCGGAGAAATCCGGCTCGTCCACCCTTTTCCAGTCAATTTGCGTGAAGACGACGAAGCGGCCCGGATAGGGCTTCACCATTTCGTCGAGGACGGCCTGCAAATACTCGCCCCACATGCCGGTCAGAATCACGATGGTTTGGAGGTTCGAGTGGTCCATCACTTCGATCACTCGCGCGGGAGGGATGCGCTCACCCGACGATCGGCGTGCGTCGTTCACGTGGTTGTGGACGTCAATCACCGGGAAACGCGCGCGCTCCACTTCGTGGACGGGCACGTGAAGCATGGAGACGGGATGGAAGTCTCGGAGCAGGAGGGTTTCCTTCGCCGCCGCCTTGCTCGCGGTCTCCGCCGAGCCGCTGGCTCGAAGTGCGCCGCCGGCCGACGCCTCAGCCCAGCCTGCCGCCGCGCTGCCCTGGACTACTCTGCTGAAAAAGTTTCTCCGGTTCATTGCGTTCTCCTGCCGCGGGTCGTTCGGAGCGAACCGCGTTGACCCAATCCTGCCGAGCTCACTAAACCGCGGAGGCGGTACCTTTTATCGCTTGCTGTGCACTAAGTGGCGACAGTCAAAAACTCTATCAGCGACCTGCGCTTTTCTACCCCGAACTTATCGAATATGTTCGAGAGATGAAACTTGACTGTTCGCTCTGATATTTTCAAGACAGT
>QHZN01000163.1 GCA_003225365.1 Acidobacteriota bacterium | reverse complement strand
AGCGCGAACGCGGCGGCGAGCTTGGAAGTCCTGAGTTTCATCTGAGAACTCTCCGCTGAAGGTGTCGGTTTCAAAATGCGGCCCCGAGCTTACCAAGATTGACTGCAACGTTCCAGCCTGGGGAGTGAGAATCTTCAGCGCATTCCTTGACCGCCTTGGGGGCCTTCGATAAACTCGATTGCAGGGGGGAAACAGCGCGCCCTGTCCCATGAAGAAAGAGACGGTCATCACGGCGACGGTTTTTCTAGCGGTAGGATTTCTCGCCGGATACATTTACGATTCCGAGCGCAACTGGAGTCGGCAGGAGCAACCGTCGGCGTCGGCGGAAACTTCCGGCCCACGTGACGCCGCCACGCCCTCGAACGGCGCGCCAGCCCAGGGGGGCGGCTCCGCTGAGGCCGGCGCGACCGGCAGAGCGCTTCCGCCCGGCCATCCCAGCCTTGAGACCGCAGCCCAGATGAGGGACCTTGAGGAACAGGCCACACGGAATCCCACGGACCCCGACCCTCCACTGAAGCTCGCCAACCTTTTCTTTGACCAGCACATGTTTGGGCAGGCGGTGAAGTGGTACCAGCGGGCCCTCACGCTCAATCCGAACGAGGTTAGCGCCCGCACAGACCTTGGAACCGCCTACTTCAACCTCGGACGATTTGCGGACGCGCTCGCGGAGTACAATCAATCGCTCAAGATCGATCCCACGCATGAGCCCACAATGTACAACATCATCGTCGTCAACATGGAAGGCACGCACGATCTAAAGGCGGCCCGTGCCGCTTGGGGAATGCTCAATCGGCGCGACCCGAATTATCCCGGCCTCGCTGGCTTAAAAGAGCGTCTCGAAGCGGGCGCCGCAGTGGGGATACCCACGCGTTCGGGGGCATCTTCCCCTACCTCACCGCCGTCATAAAGAGGGTATGCTGCGCCTGCTCGCGAGTCTCTTCGAGTTCGTTCTCGTTGTCCTGGTAGGACGCCTGCTCGGGAGCGCGGCCGAGCGATTATGGGGCGTGGCGCGCACCCGCGGGGGCTTTCGGCCCGGGAATTCGCCCGCCGATTCGCCGCGCCCGACGGTGGAAGGCCGGATGGCGCGCGATCCGGTTTGCGGAACGTTTGTTTCGACCAAACTCTCACACCGCTTGGATCGCGGCGGGGAGACGCTGCATTTCTGCTCGCGCGACTGCCGGGAGCGGTACGAAAAGACGAATGTTTTGGCAGTCTGACGGCATTCCAGGAGCGGGCGGCATCCCCCGACGTCCAGCCGACCGCGCGGGTCCGACCACTGGACTCCGATGGAGTTCATCGGACTCCTGCTACCGAAGACGCCGCCGAGGCCTGGCTTCTTTTCCCTGCATCCGCAGGCAGGCCGCAGCTCTTGCTGCGGTCCTTTGGGCGCTTCCAGCGGCCGTGCCGCTCCACGCTTGGGGCCGCAAAGTCGAAATCCGGCGGAAGTTTTCACCCGGCGCTGCCGTTGTTTACCGCACCCACACCGAAACGCAATCGCGCGTCGAGACCGACCCCAAGGGCCTAGAAGCCTTTCTGCCCCCGATCCCAAGCGACCTGGTGACCGACCAGGAAAATGCGATGACCGTCCTGAGCGTCCACCAGGACGGCGGCGCGGAGATGGAAAGCCGGTTCGATCGGTTTGACATCAAGTCCCAACTGCCGGCGAACCTGACCGAGGCGAACCGGAATGCCCTGCTTGCCAATGAAGAAGAATTCGCGCAGAGCCTTCGGGGGCGGCCGCTTTCCTTGCGCTACGACCGCCGAGGCCGCCTGATGGATATTCAGGGCACCGACGAGATGCTTCAGCAGGTCTCGGCGCCGTTTCGAGAGCCGCTTCTTCAAGTTTTCCGGTATTTGCTGGAGCAGATAGGCGGGAACGGACTCTACCCCGACCATGCCGTTTCGCCGGGAGAGGAATGGCAACGGAAGCTCGAGTTCACGCCATCCGACTCTTTGCCCTTCAACGCAGAAGGGACGAGCGCGATGCGTTTCGCTGGAAAAGCGCGGGCCAGTGGCGTCAAAGCGGCGGTTATTGAGTATCGCTTTACCGACGTGCTGGCGCCGCGCCTGGACAAACTCGGGGCCATTGCGCCGCTCGCCGCGCTCGAAGCGCAGGGGTTGAAGCTCGACATCCGAATGGAAGGAGAGGGCCAGGGGCGCGCCTTGCTTGCTCTCGACGACGGGCGAATGCTCGAAAACCACGCCACGCTGCGGCAGGTCCTCACCGCGCATTTGAAACCCGCTCGCCCCACCGCCCGGCCCGCCGATCCGATTACTCTTAAGCTCACAACCGACACGACGCTCGAAGTCATCGGAACTGAGGGGAAGCAATGATGAGCTTGCGGAAAACGGACGAGAGGGAATGCTGGGGCCGTCCGAAAACTCTGGTTGACATGGAAGCCTGCATTTCTATAATCACCCACGGCTTGATT
This sequence comes from Acidobacteriota bacterium, assembly GCA_003225365.1. GTDB lineage: Bacteria > Acidobacteriota > Terriglobia > UBA7540 > UBA7540 > Gp13-AA74. The sequence continues at coordinate 17,667 of QHZN01000163.1, read as the reverse complement.
GGGCGGCAGGACCGCCTGTTCCTTTAATGAACCATCCCCCCAATACGCCTGCAACCGTGGCCTTGGCAATTGCGGGGTTTGACCCCTCGGGCGGCGCCGGCGTCCTCGCCGACATGAAAACCTTCGCCGCGCACAACTGCTACGGAGTTGCCGCCGTGACCGCGCTGACCGTGCAAAACACGCAGGGTGTTTCTTCCGTCCATCCTACCGATGCAAGAGTTCTGAAAGAGACCCTGGTGTCGCTTCTCGCCGACGGCCGAATCAAAGCCGTCAAAATCGGGATGCTTGCCAATCGCGAGAACGCGGAAGCAGTGCGGGAAACCCTGGAAGCCAATCCGTCGCTTCCCGCCGTGCTCGACCCAGTGTTCCGATCCGCGACGGGCATGGATTTGTTGGACCGGCCGGGTTTCGAGTACTTGCGAGACCATTTGCTTGGCCGCGTGACGGTTGTGACGCCAAACCTCGCAGAAGCGGCGGCGCTCACAGGCCTGAAAGTGGAGAATCAGGAAGGCATGAAGGCGGCGGCGAAGAAGCTGGTGGAAATGGGCGCGCGCGCCGTGGTCGTCACCGGCGGGCACCTCGACAAAGCCGTGGACGTTTTATTCGATGGGCAAGAGCTCGAATGTTTTGTCGGTGAACACGTTAAGCCCGATAACACGCACGGCACCGGGTGCACGTTTTCATCCGCTATCGCTTCAAACCTCGCCCACGGCCGCCAGCTTAGCGACGCGGTGGTACTCGCCAAAGCCTTCGTCACCGAAGCCATCCGCAAGGCTTACGCCGTGGGGCCCGGCCGCTTGCCGCTCAACCACCTCCACCGCATGCAACATAATCCTCGCCCGATTGATCTTTCCCCGCCCGCCCAGGAGCCCGAGCCGGCGCCATGAATGCGCGCCAGGGCACGCACCGATCGAGCCGTACCTAAATAATCCTCAGCTTCTTGGCGCCTGTTTCGAGGATATGGAGTGCGCGAGAGAGTTCGTCCCGCGTGTGGGTGGCGGTGACAATAGTGCGGATGCGGGCTTTGCCTTTGGGGACGGTGGGAAACCCGATGCTCTGGGCAAAGACCCCGGCCTCGAACAGGTCCCGCGAAAACTGGTGGGCCAGCGCCACGTCACCGACGATGACAGGGGTGATGGGCGTCTCGCTCATGCCGGTATCGAACCCCAGCCTCTTCAGCCCTTCCTTGAAGAAATTCGTATTGTCCCAGAGCCTCTGAATCAGTTGCGGCTCCTCTTCCAGAACCTCGAACGCCGCCAGGCATGAAGCGGCCACCGAAGGCGGGTGCGAGGTTGAAAATAAGAATGGGCGGGCGCGATGGTAGAGGAAATCAATAGTGTCGCGCGTCGAGCAGACGTAGCCGCCGAGCGCCCCTACGGCCTTCGAGAGCGTGCCCACCTGAATGTCCACGCGGCCGTGGAGGTCGAAGTGGTCCACGGTGCCTCGGCCGTTTCGGCCCAGCACCCCCGAGGAGTGCGCGTCGTCAATCATCATGATCGCGCCGTAGCGCTCGGCGAGTTCGACCAGGGCCGGAAGCGGAGCGATATCGCCCTCCATCGAGAAGACACCGTCGGTGACGAGCAGTTTTCGCCCCGGCCGCGCCGCGATTTCCTGGAGCACTTTTTCGCAGGCGTCGAGGTCTTTGTGCGGAAAAACTTTGATTTCCGCGCGCGACAGCCGGCAGCCGTCAATAATGGAAGCGTGGTTCAGCTCGTCGGAAACGATCACGTCTTCTTTTCCGAGGATTGCCTGAACCGTCCCGGCGTTGGCCGTGAAGCCCGACTGAAAGACTACGGCCGCCTCGACGTTCTTGAATTTTGCGATTTTTTCTTCGAGCGCCATGTGGACGGTCATGGTGCCCGCGATGGTGCGCACGGCGCCCGAGCCGACCCCGTAACGCTCGATGGCTTCGATGGCCCGCCGGCGAAGCTTCGGGTGCGTCGTCAGGCCGAGGTAATTGTTCGACGATAGATTGATGACTTCACGCCCATCGAAGCGGGAGACCGGCAGTTGCTCGCCCTCGAGAATGCGCAGGCGCTGGTAGAGTTTTTGCTCGCGCAGTTTGTTAAGTTCGTCGGTGAGGAACGTGAGCTGTGCTCTGGGCATCTCGAAATCAGTGGTCAGTGGTTAGTGGCAAGTGGCGAGCGAACCGTTGGATTGTTCGGCCTTGTCGCTAGCTACTTACCAGTTGCCACTAAGCACTCTCCCTTCACGGCTTGCCATTCGGGTACATCAGGACCTTGGAAGCGTTGCCGGAGAGCAGCAGCTCCATGCCGTGTTCGTAATCCGCGAGGGCGATGCGGTCGGTGATCAGGGGCGCGAGGTCGAGGCGGCCGGATTTCAAAAGCGCCTGCATCTCGTACCAGGTCTCGAAGACCCGCCGGCCGTTAATCCCTTGGACCGTCGCGCCTTTGAAAATGACGTCGTTCGCCAGATCGAGCTCCAGGGGCCTGGAGGGTATGCCGAGAAGCGAAATGCGGCCTCCGCGGCGCAGCATTTGGAACGCCTGGCGGACGGCGCGAGGGTGGCCGGACATCTCGAGCACCACGTCGGCGCCGACGCCGTTGGTCGCGGCCAGGACTTCGGCGGTCGCATCCAACTTTTCGGGATCCACCACCAAGCTGGCGCCGATTTTTACCGCCAGCTTTTGCCGGAACGGATGCGGTTCGCTGGCGATAATGGTCCCGGCGCCGCAGGCCCGCGCCACGGCGATCGCGAACAAGCCGATCGGACCGCAGCCCGTCACCGCCACGCTCCGCCCGGCGATCTCTCCGGCGAGCACCGTGTGCACGGCGTTCCCGAGCGGGTCGAGCACCGCGGCGTATTCCACCGGGATCGCCGGATCAATCTTCCAGATGTTCGATTCGGGGATTTTGACGAATTCCGCGAAGCAGCCGTCGGCGTCTACGCCGATAATGCGCACGTTCTGGCAGATGTGCCGCTGGCCGGTGCGGCACTGAAAACAGCGGCCGCAGGCCAAGTGCATCTCCGCCGAGACGAAATCCCCAGTGCGCACGCCTTCCACTTCCGCTCCCACTCTCTCCACGGTGCCGCAGAATTCGTGGCCGAAAACCAGCGGCGGGTGAATCCGTCGCGCCGACCAGCGGTCCCACTTATAGATGTGGAGGTCTGTGCCGCAGATGGACGCCGCGCGCACCCGAACTAGAACGTCGCGCAAGCCGACTTCCGGAACCTGCACTTCCTGGAGGCGGGCTCCGGGCTTGGGCTCCGGCTTGACGATGGCTTGCATGGTGGCGACCGACATGAGGGTTCCGGAAGGCTCAAGAATAAAGGATAACGGCAGGGGGGTAAAGAAGGTTTTAGGGGGGCTTATTGCAACTTCCGCCGAACTTTTTCCAGGGCTTCTTTGGCCAGAGAATATTCGGGCGAAAGCTTGATGGCCTGCTCGAAGTGATGGCGAGCCTTCGAGTACATCTCTTTGGCCATATAGGCGCGGCCCAGGTTGTAGTGCGGGAAGTGGTAAGTCTCATAGCGGCGCGATTGCAGCGCCCGTTCGAGCCAGGGAATCGCCTGGTCGAACTGGTTCTGCTCGATCAGATATGCGCCGATGTCGTTATACGGGTTGCCGAATTCCGGGTCCACCTGGATGGCTTTTTTACATTCCGCGATGGCTTCTTCGATCTTTCCCTGAAAGCGGTATGTCCAGCCGAGGAAGGTGTAAGCCTCGGCGGTGGGATGAAGGTCAAGGGAGCGCCGGTAGAGCTCGGCGGCCATGTCGTAATCGCCGCCCGCCTGATATTGGTAGGCCTCCTTGAGCAGTTCCCAGGCGGCTTGAAGGTTTTCAGCGCTCAACGGCTCCACCTCCTTTATTTTTGTAGCATTGGGGCCGAGGGATTGTCAATTCTCGCGCCTTGTCGAACCAGTGGGACTATAATCGCGCTCCATCATGGGCGAGCCCGCCCCAGCGCCGATTCCCAATCAACGATGGCTCCGCATCATCCCCGCCGCCTTCGTCATGTACACGATTGCTTTCGTGGACCGCACCAACATCGCGTTGGCGCTCGGCCCAATGAGCCGCGACCTTCATATGGACCCCGCGCGGGCCGGAGATGCGGCGGGAATTTTTTTCTGGGGCTACGTGCTCTTGCAGATTCCCGGCGGCTATTTCGCCGAACATTGGAGCGCGAAACGTTTCGTCAGCATTCTGCTGGTGCTTTGGGGAACCTTCGCCGTCTTATGCGGCTTGATTCACACCCTCGGCGAGTTTCGCCTGGTTCGTTTCTTGTTGGGCATCGCCGAAGGGGGAGTATGGCCGGCTACGCTCGTTCTGCTCTCCCACTGGTTCCCGCGAGGCGAGCGGGCGCGCGCCAATGCCTACTGGATGCTCTGCCTGCCGGTGGCGCTGGCATCTTCCTCCCCGATCGCCGGCTGGATCCAGGGGCGCTGGGGATGGCGGGTGATGCTGGTGGCGGAGGGCATTTTGCCGTTCCTGTGGCTGGTAATCTGGAATTGGCTCATTGACGACCACCCGCGCGAAGCGAAATGGATCTCTACGGAAGAACGAAGGTTCCTCGAAACCACCCTCAACCGCGAGGCAGCGGAACTTTCGGCGGTCCGGCGAGCCTCCATCCTCGAGGCCCTGGCGCAGCGGCAAGTCTTCATCATGGTGCTTGTCTATTTCTTGCTCAATGCCGGAAATTACGGCTATTTGTTTTGGCTGCCGACGGCGTTGAACAGCGTCCGACGCCTGAGCGGCTTTTGGAGCGGCGTCCTGTTCGCCATCCCTTACGTCGTCACCGGAATCGGCATGGTGGTGGTCTCCCGGCGCTCCGACCGCCACCGCGAAAGGCGCCTGCACGTCGCAGGGGCGCTCGCTTGGGGCGGCGTATTGCTTCTCGCGGGGGTCGCGCTGAGCAAGGTGAGTCCGTTTTTCTCATTCGCGTGCCTGTGCCTGGCCGAGGGCGGCTCCTACGGAGCCCTTGGGCCCTTCTGGGCGATTCCCACCGAATCCATGTCTGCCGCCGTCAGCGGCTCAGCGATGGGGTTGATCAACGCGCTCGGCAACCTGGGCGGCTACTTCGGGCCGCTGGCGGTCGGATACCTCAACGGGCGCACGGGGAATTTCGTGGTCGCTTTTGGAGTGTTGGGCGCGGGTTTGCTACTGGGGGGCGTAATCGCCGCGCTGCTCTTTCCCAAATCCAGCCCAGCCAAAACCATTGAAACCAAGCCCCCGGTCTCCTAACGCTGTGCCGAAAAACGCTCTTCTGCCTGTCATCCTGAGCGAACGGTTCGACTCCGCTCACTGTCCCTGAGCGCAGCCGAAGGGAGCGAAGGATCTTTCCCATTTCCTTTCAGCGCAATGCGGGAATGCTTCGCGGAGTTTACCCTGAGCTCCTTCGCTGTGCTCAGGGCGGTTCGCAGCGGAACGGCGAACGGGCTCCGCATGACAACGCTGCGTTTTTCAGCAGCGTGCTAATATCGAATTCCGGCCATGCGGAAAAAAGCCTTCCGAATTGCATTTTGGGCATTGGTGGTCGTCACTACGCTTCCGCTCATCCTCATTTTCTTCAAGCCGTCGCTTCCGGACGTCGCGTCAACCCCCGAGGGCGCGAAGTCATTCGATGAAAAGATGGATCAGCTCAACGAAAGCGGCCCGGGCAGGGAAGTCCGGTTCACCGAGGCGGAGTTGAATTCGAAGATTCAGGAGAGCCTTGGCGACCTAAGCGCAACCGGCGCGCCCGTGGCGTTGAAGAGCCTCACCGTTCACCTGGTGGGGCACGAATTGCAGGGCGTCATTCGCGCGGACGCGGTGGGCGTGAGCCTTTACTTGCTCATCGGGGGAACGTTCGGCGAAAACGCTCACCGGCTGGTCTTTAACCCCACCAAGATGGCGCTCGGCCGACTGCCCGTGCCCGCCCCCTTGGTCGGGCCGTTGCTTCGCGACCGGCTGAACGGCCCCGATATGCAAAGCCTCTTCGAGCTCCCCGATAACGTGCGCAACGTGCGCATCGAAAACCATGAGCTGATCTTCGAAACCGAGTAGCCCCCCTCAGCGTTTCCCGGCCCCTCATCTCTCTTCCTTCGGCAACGCTGAACCGGGCTGTTCGTGATAGTTCCCTGGCCCCCCGAGGGCAAGTGACATTCCCCGGCAAACATTGCGCGGGCCTACTGCGCAGCCGGTGACGGGAACTGCACGACGGTCATCCAGAGACTGCCATCGATGCTACCGGAGGACCCGGGGGCCGCTGTGAGGGCACCCGTGCAGGCGTCTATGCTGTAGCCCTGGATGCCGACGGTTGTGCTGTCATAGAGAAATTTTCCGCTAGTATCCGCCGCAAGGGTCGCGCTCGAGCTGAGGCGCGCGAAGGGCGAGCCACGAAGCGGCGTCAGCACGCCGGTGACGGAGTTGATGCCGTAGCCGGAGATGCTGCCGTCGTGCTCGTTCACTGCGTAGAGGAAGCTGTTGGCCATCGCGAGGACGGCGGGGAGGCTTCCTGCGGGGAAGGGGGAGCCTGCCACCGGAGCGAGAGCGCCGGTCCCGCTGTCAATAGAGAACCCCGCAATCTGGTTAGAAGCGGTGAGGGCGGTGTAAACGAACCTGCCTGTGTCCACAATTCCGGTGGGCCGGCTGTTAGGGACAGTTTGGCCCGGGATTGTGAACGGTGAACCGGGCACAGAGGTCAGAGCTCCGCCGGAGTCGATCGTGAACGCTAAAACCCCACCGGGCGGATCGTCGTCGGATGCATAGAGAAACTTGCCCGAGGGGTCCACTGCCAGTTGCAGACTCTCGCCGGACGCGAAGGGTGAACCGGCAATGGCTGTGGGAACGCCGGTGACGCTATCCACAGCAAAGGCATCAATCCTGCTCCCGTCAGCTACATAAAGAAAATGGCTGTTCGGAACTGCGGCCAGGCCGTGAGGCGAAGCATCCGAGGGCAACGAGAAGGGCGATCCCGCGAGCGCCGTAGGGGCGCCCGTGGTTTGGTCGAGCGCGAAACCAAAAATCTCAGGGACTCCTGGTGGGCATCCCTCCGTTAAGGGTAAGGAAATATATAGAAATTGGACGCCCACTGCTACAATCCCGCCGCTGCATAAGATTGGGGGAACTTCTACAGGTAACCGAGTCAACGCCCCGGTGCCGGGATCAATCGTAAGAGCTATGAATTCAGTGAGGAAGGCCGTGTCTGCTATGCCACATAGCACCTCGCGGCCGGATGGCAAAATCGGGTCGGCGAAGCACCCACCCGGTGACCGATCGCCGGCGCCCCCGCACCCCGCAAGAGCGACAAGCGCCATACCGCCTAATGCGAGCAAGTACGGCTTATGGGCGCTTCTCATACAGAAACCTCCTCTATCACGCCGCGGGGCCAGCCGTCCGCGTCAGCTCGATAACGCTATAGCGATCCCGAACCCCAACCTTCTCGAACACGTTATGCAGGTGAAATCTGACCGTCCGCTCGCTGATGCCCAGGGCGCACCATCAGGGCAGGCTTGATTCGCAAAAAGCCGGTTTCCTTTCCGAACCATATGGCGTATGTCTTCGTCCTTTACCCATTTCGGAAAAAGACGGACGGCGAAACGTGGAAACGGCGGCTGAGACGCTCGATGTGGTCGCGGTTTAATCGGCGCTTGCCGGAAAGAACCAGAGACACGGTACTCTCGCTGCCCAGTTCCCGGCGGATGTCTCGCTGCGAAAGCCCGTTCCGTTCGAGGAGAAACCTCAGCACATCCACCGGATCAGCATCGGGTACCGGGTAGCGCTTAGCTTCATAGCGTTCGATGAGAAGCGTCAGAAGCTCGATAGCCTCACCCTCTTCCGGCGTCGGGCGAGACTTCGCCGTGAGCTTAAAGAGCGCCCTCGTATACTCGGCGAGCTCCTCATCGGAGTGGATGACATGAGGCGCCCCCTTCCTGATCATGTCGGCCGGATTTTCCAACGCTGTGCTCATCGCGGAACCCCTTGATCCCACTTCGCGGGATTGTCGTACTCTTTATGTGTGAGGAAAGACCGAACGTAAACGTGGCCTTCGGTCAACCGTTCATCTCTCAACCGCGAGTAATGGATGATGGTCACTAGCCGGTAGCGATTCCGCCGGATATTGAAAATCACATATTCCTCCACGGCATCCGCATCCTTGAATACGTGCCGAACCTCGGCGAAATTCCGCAGGAAAGACCGAACGTAAACGTGGCCTTCGGTCAACCGTTCATCTCTCAACCGCGAGCAGTGGATGATGGTGACTAGCCGGTAGCGATTCCGCCGGATATTGAAAACCACATATTCCTCCACGGCATCCGCATCCTTGAATAGGTTATGACTGATCACTAAAAAAATGCCACGGCGCGGATGGGCGAGCCCGAGCCGCCCCGGATTTTGAGCGGCAAGGCGACGAACAGGAAAAAGTCCGGTAATTCCTCGAGGCGGCACAAGTTCTCGACAATCAGCACCTCCTTTTCGAGCAAGACGGGATGGATGGGATTGGTTTTGAGCGCCTCGGGGGAGTCCGGGGATAGCGAATCCACACCGAGCGCCGCAACGGATTTCTCAATCAGATATTGGGCCGCGTCCATGCTCACGCCCGGCCAGTTCTCAAGGTACAACTTTTCATTTGGCCGAAGCCCCCAATATCGTGACCAGCCGAAATTGAACAAAACGATGTCCCCTTCGCGGAGGCTCGCGTGGGTCCGTTCCCAGGCCGCGACGAACTCGCGCGAGACCGTGGCGCCGGCGGACATGTTACGGCAATCCAAACGCGCGCCGCGGCCGACGAGGCGAGCCGGCGGAACGCGCTCGATGGTGACGTGGGCCTCGGGCTGGGCGTCGCTGATGAAGTGCGCGGGCGCGTCCACGTGCGTGCCATTGTGTTCGTTCATCACCAACTGATAAGTGAGCGACCGCCCGCCGTGCCAATAAGAGCCCCACAGATTGTGGAAGACTTTCGAGTGCGTCGGGTAATTCGGCATGTGTTCCTCGAGCGTCTGGCTCAGGTCCACAAGCCGCCCGCCACGGAGCGCCCCGAGAAGTTGTTCGACATCCATCGGTTTACCTCGCGTGGCGAATTAGATTCCGCTTAGTGCGGGTTGTCAATCGGGAAACTGGGATACGTCGCGAGGACCGAAGGGGGGCAATCGAGTAAGAATGCCGAAACGAAAAGGAATCAGCGCGCTTCTTCTGACATGGCGAAATAGCCGGGTTTCGCCCGCACCTGGACATTCTTTCGCATAGCGACGACGCGGATGTTCCGGTAAGTGCCGTCCATGCTGGGATTGGTGGGCGTGTAGCCGAGGCTGTACTGCTCGATCAACTCGTTCGAGATGGCTTCCAAGGAATCCGCCAAGTGGATCAGCCGCTGGGCGGAATAAATCCCCGTCGAAGCGCCCAGGCCTTTGTTCTGGGAGGTGTCGCCGATCTGGCCGTGCGAGAGGTAACCGGTCCCGAGGTCGGCTCCGGGTGAAACTTCCAGCGGGAAGTACGCGGCCCCTCCGGTCTCCTCCGACAGCCGGCTCATGACTTTGTCGCCGGGATTATCGTATCCATAGGCGGCATTGCCAATCGTGTAGATCACCGTCTCGGCGCGGCGCGCCATGGAAACGGCTTCGTCGAGCGTGTGCTCGCTGTGGAAGTCCAATCCGTCGCTGACCACGACCAAGACGCGCCGCATGTTTTCCGGCTGGCCGAGCTTCAACATCTTCTCTTGGCAGGCGAAAAAGATGGCGTCGTAAAGGGCCTTCCCGCCACCCGCCTTCAGGCCCCGGACTTTTTCGTTGAGTCCTTGCGGGTCGTTGGTGAAGTCCTGAATGATGGAGCTGGTGGAGTCGAAAGTCTGGAGAAACACCTGGTTCTTGCTGTCCGTTCCCTGAAGCATGTTGAAGATGAATTCGGTGGCCGCGTCTTTCTCAAATGAAATCTGCATGCGCGCGCTGTTACTGGTGTCGAGGACGAGGCCGACGCGCAGCGGCGGGCGAGTGCCGCGGTAGAAGTACTTGATGGTTTGCAACTGCCCATTCTCGAAGACCTGAAAATCGGTCTTGGCAAGATCAATCACCGGCTGGCCCTGCCTGGTCAGGACGGAGACAGGGACGTTCACCACTTCGACGAGTTTGCGGATGGGTTGCTGAGTCTCAGTGGGCGTCCCTTGGGCCGTGGCCGCGCCTTCGGTCCCGCCAGGAGGATTTGCGGGAGCCTTCGCCTCCTGCGGCAGCGCCCGCGAGGTCCAAAAAACCAACCCAGCCGCGATCGAAAGCGAGATCAGCCCCCAGGCCGATCGGGTCGGGGCCGCGGCCGCTGCGCGCCTGCTGGCTTCGATGGCGAGGGGACGGGGCTTCGACGCTGGACGACCTGAAAGCACGCGCATATACAATTAAGCTCGAGGCTTTATTCTACTCCAATCTCCAGCTTCCAACCTAGCGCCCTCGGACCTGACGGATTCCTCCGAAGACGCTGGCAACAGACTTAGCCGCAAGGAGCAGGGGGGCAGGCCCCACCACCGAACGATGCCTGAATGGGGCGCGCTCCCGTTGCGAGCCCGTTTCGGGATGAAATAGAATGGCGGCGATGCCCTGCGCCGCATGGTGCTGGGAGGAGTCCTGAACGATTCGGTTCAGGGCGAACCCCCTCCTCCATGTTGGAGGGCGGAGCCGTGCACCATTCGGTTCAGGGGGAGCCGTGCGTTGCACGGTGCACGGCGGAGCGCCCGCTTGCACTTACACGCTCACTCAACCTCGGCTGGCTGGAAAGTGAAGCTGGCGCTGGGGGCTACCCTGGCGCTGGTGGCCGTCGAATTCATTGCCGGAACGCTCGCCCACAGCCTGGCGCTGGTCAGCGACGGCTGGCACAATCTCTCCGACGTTCCCACTCTGGCGCTTTCGTGGCTGGCAATTTATTTCGCCGGGAAGCCGCCGGACCGCGAGAGAACCTACGGCTACCAACGCGCGGGAGTGCTGGCGGCGTTTATCAATGCGCTCATTCTGGTCGCGGTTGCGGTCTATATCTGTTATGAAGGCTACCAGCGAATCGTTCATCCGGCGGGCGTCGAAACGCGCGTCATGCTGGCGGTGGGTTTACTGGCGCTGGTGACGAACGGCGGGATTACGCTGGCGCTTCGAGGCCACCGAGGCGACCTGAACCTGCGCGCGGTCTTCATCCATAACCTGGGCGACGCGCTATCGAACCTCGGCATCATCGCCGGTGCGTGGCTGATTCGCTTGACGGGCCAGACGCTCATTGACCCCCTCATCGCTTTCCTGATTGCCGGCCTGATCCTGCTGAGCACGATTGAAATTCTCGCCGACGCCACGAACATCCTTCTCGAAAGCCTGCCCAAAGGGATGAAGCTCGAGGCCGTGGCCAATGCTATGCTCGAAGTGCCGGGGGTCCGCGAAGTCCACGACGTCCACATCTGGAGCCTGGGCGCAGATTCGCGCGCCCTCTCTTGCCACATCCTCATCCTCGACATGCCCACGTCGGAAACCGAACCCATCGCGCACCGCATCCGCGAAGTTCTCGCCTGCAGGTTTGGAATCCATCACAGCACGATTCAGTTCGAGCACACGCACGCGCCCGGCGAGTTCCACCGCTACATGCCCGAGCCGCCGCCCGCGAAGAAAGAAGGCAGAGGGCAGTAGGCAGAAGGGGAAGGGCTGAAGGTTAAAGGGTGAAGGCTAAAGGTTAAAGAGCACATTGGTTTCGTCCTTCATCCTTCATCCTTCAACCTTTGCTTTTTACCATCAGGCAGGTTGAATCCGTTCCAGGCCGTCGAGGTAGGGGCGGAGAGTTTCCGGCACGGTGACCGAGCCGTCGGCCTGCTGGTAATTTTCGATGATCGCGAGCCAGGTTCGGCCGACCGCCAACCCGCTCCCGTTCAGCGTGTGCAGAAATTCGGTCTTGCCGCTTTTCCCGCGGCGGAAACGCAGATTGGCGCGGCGCGCCTGAAACCCTTCGCAATTCGAGCAAGACGAAATCTCCTTGTACTCTCCCGCGGAGGGCAGCCAGACCTCGAGGTCATACGTCTTCGCCGAGCTGAAGCCTAAGTCCGCGGTGCACAATTCGACGACGCGGTAGGGGAGCCCGAGCCGCTGGAGAATCGTCTCTGCGTCCCGCGTCAGGGATTCGAGCTCCTCGTAGGATTTTTCCGGCAACGAGAATTTGACCAGCTCCACTTTCTGAAATTGGTGTTGGCGGATGATGCCGCGCGTGTCTTTGCCGTAAGAGCCGGCCTCGCTGCGGAAGCAGGCGGTCCAAGCGCAATACTTCACCGGCAAACGCTCGGCTTCGAGGACTTCGTCGCGGTAAAGGTTCGTCACCGGCACTTCTGCGGTGGGAATAAGCCACAGGTCGTGCCCTTCGAGCTTGAAGAGGTCCCCGGAGAACTTCGGCAATTGGCCCGTGCCGTAGAGCGCCGCGGAATTGACCATGAAGGGAGGAAGCATTTCCGTATAGCCGTGCTCGCGGGTGTGAACGTCGAGCATGAAGTTCGAGAGCGCGCGCTCGAGCCGGGCGCCAAGGCCTCGATACACGGCGAATCGCGCCCCGGCGATCTTGGCCGCGCGTTCGAAGTCCAGAATTCCGAGCGCCGGCCCCAGGTCCCAGTGAGCTTTGGGCTCGAAATCGAATTTTCGCGGCTCCCCCCAGCGCCGGGCTTCCCGGTTGTCGGCTGAGGTTTTCCCGACCGGCACCGAGGCGTGCGGAAGGTTCGGGAGGTTTGCCAAAAGCTCTCGCAAGCCCTCATCGGAGGCCTTGGCTTTCTCGTCGAGCTCCTGAATCTCTCGGGCGACTTGTTTCATCTCCGCAATCAACCCGGAGGCGTCCTGCTTCTCTTTCTTGAGCCGGGCAATTTCGTCGGAGACTTTGTTGCGCCGCGCCTTTCGACTCTCGGCTTCCACCAGCAGCCGACGCCGCTCGCGGTCAAGGCTCTCAAAGTCCGCTAGTAAAGCAGGGAACCCGCGTTCCTCCATCTTTTGTTTGACCAGTTCCAGATTTTCGCGGACAAAAGCCAAGTCCAACATGGATTCTTCGCTCTAGCGACCGTAGGCCAATCTAAACGAGGGCAACCGGCGTGTCAAATTGAGCGTAGGTCGTGACTTTGGCCGACGGATCGGCAAACTTTTGCAGTGCAATTTTCTGCGGCTGCTGTCCGCTTTCGCATTGTTTTGGCCTTACCTGCCCTAAAATAATTCGGCTCAAATCGACCGGCGCCGTTACTAACTGAAAAGTAAGCAGATGGGGGCGACACATTTTCTGTCCTCCTGGCGGTGCTTCCATGCATCTGGAATGCGAAGTGCACACTGCCTGGATGTGTTCGGGTTGCAGAAATTGAAAGCAGATCTCGTGGCAATTTCTCTTTCTTTACGACAGCCCCGACTTCCACTTTCAAACCATGCCGTCACATCGGAGGGGGTCATGCGTCGAAAGTGGATGCTCTGGGTTCTATCCGCACTCTTTATCACAAGTTGTTTGGCCGTTTCGTCAACACCCTTAGTATTTGCCCAAACCAAGGCACAAGTAATTAACGAGGTTAACCACGATCAATCGCCTGCCTTAATTGAGATGTCTGCTTCTCCGGCGCAGGGGGGTCGGGAGCCGCGCCAGATACCCTTGCATTTCGTCCCGCACGCCGCCCATCGGGGCCAGCCAGACCCGATCGTTCAGTCGCTGACAGGTCCATTGGTTTCTACCACTTCGGCGTCAACTACGAACGGGCTCGGAGCTGATTTTATTGCCCCACCCGACACCAATGGAGCAGTCGGAGCCACTCAGTACGTCTTGTGGGTCAACACCGTGTTCGGCGTGTACGACAAGTCGACCGGGGCCTTAGTGCATGGCCCTGTTGCCGGGAATACGCTTTGGAGCGGCTTTGGTGGCCCCTGTGAAACCACCAATGATGGGGACCCTACCGTGATCTACGACAAAGCGGCCAACCGATGGGTGATGTCGCAGCTTGCCAACGTTTCATACGGGCCGCCCTTTTATCAATGTGTCGCCGTCTCGGTTGGTTCGGACGCGACCGGGAGTTACAACCGGTATGCCTTCAGCTTCACCAACCTCGACGATTATCCCAAGCTCGGTGTTTGGCCGGACGGCTATTATTTTTCAGCGAATATGTTCCAGAGGCAGGGCAACGGGGCATTGTCATTCATCGGACCTCAGGCCTGTGTTCTTGAGCGGAATGCAATGCTCGCGGGCAACAAGGCGACTGCGCAATGTTTTCAGTTGAGCAATTTTTACTACAGTCTCTTGCCATCCGACCTCGACGGCTCGACAGCTCCGCCGACAGGCTCACCGAACTACTACATGAGCCTCCAGTTACCCGGCTCAAGTACTCTGGACTTTTGGAAATTCCACACCGATTGGACTACGCCCGCCAATTCCTCGTTTATCGGACCGACGGCCATCACCGTAGGCGGATTCACTGAAGCCTGCGACGGAAGCCCCAACGGCTTAACCTGCATTCCTCAGCTCGGAACATCCCAGCAGCTTGATTCGCTCAGCGACCGATTGATGTACCGGCTGGCTTATCGCAATTTTGGGGACCACGAGTCGCTGGTGGTAAACCACTCCGTTGACGCGGGCAGTGCCGCGGGTGTGCGCTGGTACGAACTTCGAAACCCAGGCGGCACGCCGGTTGTCTATCAGCAGGGAACTTACGCACCGAGCGATGGCAATTACCGCTGGATGGGATCCATCGCCATGGACAAGGCGGGGGACATCGCGCTGGGCTATAGCGTCTCGAGCGCCAACATGCACCCTGCGATTCGCTATACGGGCCGGGTGGCCGACGCATCCGTAGACCCATTGGGTACGATGGAGGCCGAAGCCAGCATTGTCGAAGGCACAGGCTCGCAGACCGCCGGCCTCAGCCGCTGGGGCGACTACACCAGCATGTCCATCGACCCAGTTGACGACTGCACGTTCTGGTACGCGAACGAATACCTCCAGGCGAACGGCACTTTTAATTGGAGCACGGAAATAGCCTGGTTCCATTTTTCCTCGTGCGGCGCCCCTACGGCTCCCCCAGCGCCCACCGGCCTCGCGGCCACGCCGGGGAACGCGCAAGTCAGCCTGTCGTGGAACGCCTCCACGGGCGCTGCCAGCTATAATCTCCTCCGCTCGGGCGTGAGCGGCGGACCGTACAGCCAGATTGCAACGGGCCTCGCGACCACAAGCTTTACGAACACCGGCTTGACCAACGGCCAGACATACTACTACGTCGTGCAGGCGCAAAATTCTGCCGGCACGAGCCCCTACTCGAGCCAGGCCAGCGCCACGCCGCGGGCCCCCGTGCCTCCGGCCGCGCCGACCGCGCTCGTCGCGTCAGCGGCCAAATGGAAGATCAATCTGAGATGGACTCAGTCAACAAGTTCGGGAGTGACCCAGAACAAAGTCTATCGCTCGACAACGAGCGGTGGGCCCTACTCACTTCTGGCCACGCTCTCCGCGACGACCACATATTCGGACTCCAATGTCGGCGCGGGGCAGACTTACTATTACGTGATTACCGCGGTGAATGGTGGCGGCCAAAGCGGCTACTCGAACCAAGCCTCTGCTAAGGGCAAGTAATCCACGGAGGCATAGTCGGGGCCCGGCCGTAAGAAATGTACGTAAGCGAAGGAGTATGGGGGCGAGTAAAAAACAGCAAGGTGGCAGGACTAGTGTCGCTCCAACTTAATTACCTAGGCGCAATAAGGGGATCATTGCCCGTTGCGAAGAAAACTTCTTTTTGCCTTATGGTCCCAAATCGTTTGAACAGAATTCGCCAGCGAGGGCGGCGGCGCGGGCTTGGGCTGTGCTGCCCCCCACACCCGTAGCCGGAGTCCGTGGTTTTGACATTCGCAAAGGGCTCCGATAGGCTCGCAAATTGGGCGGGCTCTCGGCAGGTGGGCATACCGTCCGCCAGCCGATGGGCAGGCTGCCCGCGCTACGAGGAAATTGTGAAGGCCGAAGTTGCTTCCGTTCTCGCGTTGTGCATTTTGCTCACGGCTTGCAGCAGCGGGCTGCGCTCTGAAAAAGCGGTCCGCGAAGCCATCGAAGCGCACCTGAAGTCGCGTTCCGACCTGGCGGCTAGCAAGATGACGCTTGAAATCGAGAACGTCAAATTCGGTGACAACTCCGCCCAGGCCGACACCAAGTTTCGCAGCAAGGACGATCCCGGCCTCGCCGTGAGCGTCCACTACACGCTTCGCCACGCGGGAGACCATTGGGAAGTGGTCTCGAGCTCTTCAGCCAACGGCGCGGCCTCAAATCCCCACGCCACGGGAGCGGCCGCGCCCACAAGCCCGCCCGCAGCGCCGGCCCCCGCGGTCAGTCACTGAACGCTCTTCCGCAGAGCTTTGATTTCGTCCTGGATTTTCTTCACTTCCTTTAGCTTATCTTTGTCGGGGTTCTCTTTTAACAACCCGAGCGCGGCCTCGGCGACTTTATCGGCCTGATCGCACACCAGGCCGAGCCTGGTCGGGTCGCTGCTGTGTTTGGGGTCGAAGAGGCTCGCCGCCTCGACCAACTCACGGTCGAGAAACAATGCGAATTCCAATTCCTTGAGCGGATAGGGAGAGCCGGTGAAGCTCGCGCGCGCCTTCGATCGATCACCTCCGGCAAGTTTCGCGAGCGTGTCATCCACGCCTTTGCGGATCGCGTCGCGCGCCGCCCCTTCCTGGTCTTCGGTGGAGAGAGTGGCGCCGTCTTTGACGCGATTGAGCGCGGTCAGCACGGTCGGCCCCTCGACGGAAGGGTAGGAGGCTTCGAGCGCCAGGTCTTTGGGCAGCGACCCGCCCTTGGTGAGCCTCAAGGCTGATTCCGCTAGCGCCAGCCCCGCATTAGTGCCGAATTGGCGGTAGTCGGTGCGGACTCGCTCGAACTGGGACTTGGTGCTCAGATTTTTGGCGGCTCCTATCCCTTTAGTATAAGCCTCCTCCAGCTCCTTATAGCCCTTCACCTCCCCCGCGAAGATGACTGCGCGCAGGACTAGCGCCTTGCCGGTAAAGGCGTTCGCGGGGCTCGCGGATGCGATGGGGTCGGAGAACTGGATGGCCCGTTCGATGTCCCCTTTATAGAAAGTGTCTTTAACGTCCTGATACGCCTGCGCCCAGCCCGTCGGCCGCTCGACCGGTGGCGAGCAGGCGGCGAAGAACGTCAGAACAGCCAGCGCAGGAACCAGCAGCGAGCGGGAACGAGAGAGAAGACGAAGAGGATGGCTCGGCATGTGATCCTCCAGGACCGCCACTCCGCGCTCCGAAGCGCGCCGCTCGGCGACGCGCCCAGAGTCCCGCCGCCCCTATGGAAGCGAGGCGAAAGGAGCGGAATGGCAGCAGAGTGTTGCTTTGAGGCGCTCACTATATTTCAACGCCTCCGAGAGTTCAACAAGGCGAGATTAAAAAATTTAGATAGTGGGTCAGTTTGCTGTAGCGGCGCTCTATGAGCGCCGAAGATGCCGTGGAATCAACGCCGGCGGTCATAGACCGCCGCTACAGAAACTCAAATTGACCCACTACGAAAATTTACCGCGCCTTGATTTCCGTCCAGTAGCGGTCGTAAAGCGCCGTGACGGGGCCGAGGTCGCGCATAAACTCGCAATGGATGAGGGAGGCGGGCGGGGGGAAAATCGCGGGCTCCTGGCGAATCCACTCCTCGACATTCCGCGCCGAGTAGCGGTTCGGCGAATTGAACCCGCAATCGTTGATGAATCCCGCGTTCACTTCCGGGCGGTGGAAGTA
>QHZN01000339.1 GCA_003225365.1 Acidobacteriota bacterium | reverse complement strand
CTTCCCTCCATCCCCTCCTCCGCCGATGCTCTGGCGTTGTTCGGAGACTTCCCCGGTACTACGGGTCTGTCGTGTCCTTTCGGCAAGGCGGCGTAAATCTCAGTTGGTCAGCAGGCATCGAATGAAGCCGTGAGAGTTGGTGTTAAAGACGATTAGGAGCAAGTGGTCGACGGGCAGGCGCCCTGGTTCGGATTACTTGGGTGAAACGGTTTCGCTGGGGATATCCCAGGAGCGACGATTCGTTTGGGTCCAACTCGCTTGGGATTCAGCCCAGAAAGTCGGAAAACGGTTCAGCGACGATTTGGTGTTCGTCTTCATACACAATGTAACCGATACGATCAGCTTTGATCATCCGGACCGGTACTCCGTGGTTCTCAAGGATCGCCACCATCTCGCGGACGCGAGCGATGTGTTCATGCGCAGAATCTTTGAACCAAGAGATTGCCCTGCTCCTCTTTCTGTAATAAGGCGGTTTAGCGGCTGTGAAGCGGGTGGGTTTTTCTAGGTGAGTGTTAAACCATTGCCGCAGTTCGTCGAGATGCGGCTCTTCGTAAGGGTATAACTTGCCCTTGTCACGCAGGTTGTATGTCGCCTGGAATACGCCGAGCCCGCGCTCGGAATCGTCGTCGACTCCCGCAACCACAAAGCGAAGGTACATAGGCACTGTTGCTTAGGGTCGAATCCTTTCTTTCAGAACGCGTCGCACCGAGGTGCGTCCGATTTGCAGTCGACGGGCGATCTCCGATTTGCTGATGCCCGCACAGAAGAGCTTTCGTACCTGCTTGGCGTGGAGAGCCGCCGTCAGCGGCCGGCCTAACCGTTGGCCGTTTTGGCGTGCGTGCGCTAGGCCGGCGCGTACCCGTTCCCGGAGAATCTCCCGCTCGAACTCCGCGAAGACGGCTAGCAAAGCCGCCATCGCTCGACCGGCTGGCGTGGTCAGATCCAGCGCCTCCGTCAGCGACACGAAGCCGACGCCGAGATGCTCCAATTCCTGGAAGGTCGCCAGCAGGTCCGTGACGGACCGGCCCCAGCGGTCCAGCCTCCACACTAACACCAAGTCGATCTCCCGACGGCGCGCGGCCTCCAGCAGTTGCTCCCGTCTCTCTCGCTGGACAGCGCTCGACCCGATTTCTTTGACTTGCAAAGCGATCCTCCAGCCCCGGCGGGTCGCGTATTCACGCATCGCCCGAGTCTGCAAGGGAATGGTCTGCTGGTCCTGGGTAGAAACCCGGGCGTAGAGGCCCGCCCGGAGCGGTGTTTGGGCCCGGCGAGGGGAGTGGCCAAAAACCCTTGGCGATTTCGGCTTGCGGGAGGCCCGTTTTTCGGCCATTTCAGAATGTCCAATCCCCATGGCCGCAGACTATGGTTTCCGGCCAGGCGGGAGGCATTCTACTCCAGGCGGGCCTAAGCGGGATCTTTACTTGTACCGGGTTGCTGAAGGGTCGGGCGGTAATTCCACGGCATCCACGCCGCCGGATTTGCCGCCAACTCCTCGGCGTGTTTCTGCAATTCGGTCAGGTAGTCGAAGGGATTGGCGCCGTTCAATTCGCACGTATGGATCAGGCTCATGAACAGATCGCCCACCTCGGCGCCGTTCTCGGTCTTATAAAATAGCGAGTTTTTCCGATGAAGAATGGCTTTCTTGAGGGCGCGCTCGACAATGTTTGAATCCAACGGCGCGCCGGCTTCGCGGAGGAACAGCGTCAGCCGATCCCAACGTTTCAAGCAGTAGGTGATGGCCTCGCCCAGCCCCGAGTTCGGCTCCACTTTCTTTTCTTTGAACTGGGCCTCGAACCAAGCGTGGAGTTGCGTCATCACGGGCTCGCTGTGCTGCTGGTGAAAGCGCAGCCGCGCTTCGGGCGACAGACCCCGCGCCTCGGCCTCAGCATCGTAGCGATAGACGTCGCGCAGGCTTTCGAGCACGAACCGGCACTCCTGGGGAAAGTTCGGCGTCACCTCGACGAAGCGGCGCCGGGCGTGCGCGTTGCAGTTCCCCCAGAGAATTTCCAGCTTCTCCTCGAGCTTCGGCACGTTACGCGACAAGGCATCCGACATTTGAATCGGCGACGGCAGCCCCTCGTCCCGCTCGGCGAGGACGCGGGCGAAATTCTCCCCCGCATGCTTCCGCCCCGTGAAGAACAGCGCGATGCGCCGCCCCTCGCGTGTGGACACAATCCCGCTGGTGAACAGCCCCGTCCGTTCCTTGGAACCTAACGATTCTTTCTCCTCCGCGCGCTGAGGGCTCGCCCTCGCCAGCGCCAGGATTTTCATGCTGGTGTCATCGTTATAGAAGACTTCGCCTTGCGCCGCCTGGCGGATCAACTCTTCGAAAGCGGGCCGAATCACTTCCGCCACTTCCGCCACGATTTCGCACTGCGTCGAGGCGGGCAGCGGAATCCCCAGACTCGCCTCCAGCCGCTCCAGCCGACACCACGGCACCCCGCTGCCATACCGGAGCAGTCCGATCATCGCCGCCGCACTTTCGTCCCCAGGCTTCAACAAAGAGTGCGTGATTTTGATCCGCTCGGCGCCCCCATACGCCTTCGCGCCGTTTCGCCCGTGCCCCGGCTTCGGTGGGTCCTTCACCTTGGGAGGCGGAGGGTTTTGCGGAGGGACCTTGATCCCAGCTTGCTCCAGCACCTTGCTCGTCTTCTCCGTTGTCGGCTTCGCCAGCAGCGCCCGCAGTTGGCTGATGGTGGTGTCTTTCTCGCCGATCCGCTCGATCAGATAATGTAGTGCCTGAATGGCGGCGTCGAGCCTCTGACCATCCTCTTCGTCGAGTGGCCCCTGGCGCGCCCGCTCCCGCAGCTTGGCCAACTCTTCGAAGTTCACTTCAATCACCTCGCTCGCCCGCTTCACCCCTTCACTCCGTTCCGGGCAGGCTTTACCCCTCGGCCAGCAGCTCGCGAAAGCGCGGCGTGAGCGGATACCCCAGAACGTCCTTGATCGAGCGGTTCGGCCGCTTGTTCGGACAGTTCTTGCCTCGCCCCGTCGTCCGCCCCATCACCACCCAGTTCGCCGCCCGGTAACAGGTGCCGCGATGCCGTGTGGGATCGACGAAGGTCTCCAGAAAGTAGATCGAATGCCCGTAGGCCCTCGCCCAGTCCTCAGGCAGGATCGTCGCCATGCGGCCCAGGATGTGCGAGGCCAGGTGTTTGACTTGAACCCACGGTACAAGGAGGAAGCGAGGATTGTAGGCGAGAAAACGGAGATTGCGGCGCCGCGCCTCTGCCGACCAACCAATGTAGCGGTCGCGCGCGCCCAAGTGCCGCGGCGCCGACGACCACGCCAGACACGCGATCGGACGCCCCGCAGCATACACGATGTATTTCAGGTGTTCGCCCACCGGCTGGATGTACCGCAGCGGATGGTACTGCTCGAGGAGACTGTTAAATAGCGCTTCGTCCGGCGTGCGCCGCACCTGAGGAAACTCCAGCGGCCGCAGCGCGGCGAGCGGAACCGCAAGCGGCGTCGTATCCACGGCGATGGCCCTCGCCTCCCATCGGCGGCCCCGGTAGCGAGCCGCCGGGTTGAAGCCCTGCTGTTTCGCCGGCGGCAACACGATGTGCCCGGCGCGGTGGAGCCCCAGCAAGAGCCCCCGGCAGACCATGTCGCGCGGCGTGCCGTTCGGCTGCTTCCATTCCCAGGCCTCGCACAGCAACAGCGAAAGCCGCCGCCGGGTGGCGCCCGGATGCTGCGCGATCAACTGGCGGATGAACTCGACCTGAGGGGCGGTAATGGTTTGGCTGCGGTAGCGAAACGTGCCTTCCATGCCCGGAGCGTAGCAGAGGGGCGCGAAGAACGCAAGCCCCCCGCCCGCCTTTTTTTCACGCCGAGAGGCTCACCGGTCGCCACACCGGCACCGCCCGCGCCGAGGCCGGATCCCCTCCTGCCAGCAGCACGTAGAACTCGTGCGCCTCCAGAGTCTTCGTCACGGCCGTCGCGCTCGCCGGCCAGAACCCGAAGCGCCCCCGCGACAGACGCTTCTGACACAGCCAAAACCCCCTCCCGTCGTACGATAAAATTTTCAGCGCCGTCTGCCGGCGATTGCGGAAGACGAACAGCCAGCCGCAAAAAGGGTCCGCCTGCAATCGCTCTTGGCACACCTGCGCTAGGCCGTCAATCCCCTTGCGGAAATCCACTGCTTCTACCGCTACCAGGATGCGGGTCGGCGCGCTGATCTGGATCATGCGGCGCCGTCCCACAACGCCCGGCTCAGTGCTACGAGCTCCGCCATAGCCATGCCCTTGAATTCGATCCTCATCCGGCCGCGCGGGCCTTCCAACTCCACCCGGCATTCCGGGGCACTGCCGGGCCGCGGCGCGATTAGTTCCACAAACGACGGCGGTGCCGCTCGCCGAAAGGCCCGCTTGGAATGGACCACCGAAGTACGACTCTTGAACGGAGCAGACTCCACCCGTGCCTTGAGCCGGGTATAGTCCAGGCGCAACGCGCGCGCCGTGGCGAAAATGCCGTGCTGTCGGGCGAGTTGCACCGCTGCAGCCCAGAGCGGTTCCGGAATCGGCGAGCGATGCGCGCGGGTGCTCCGCCAGCGCTCCAACTGCTGGCGTGCCTGCTCCATCTTGACGGGAACAACAGGAGTCTTTAAGAGAGACATCAGTCTGTTCTCCTTGCCCTGGTTGGGCGACAGACTGACGTTACCAAGGTCATTCAGGTCGAGTCATGCAAGCCTTGCCGAAACCTCACGTTGAAAGATGAGCAGAACCAATTTGACGAGGGCCGCGCCCGCCTGAGCGAGACTTTCCAGGGCCTAGCGGGGGGGCGCTCAAAAGCAACAACCAGGCTTTCCTGGAGCTGGCGACTCAAACTCTGGAGACGCTGCGCGCTCAAGGCGTTGGGGATCTGGGCCAGCGCAAGGAAGCCATCCAAGCTCTCGTCACTCCTCTATCCGAATCCCTCAAGACCTATGCCCAGTGTGTCCACGACATGGAGCGGAGGCGAGAAGCAGCCTACGGGGACCTGAAGGGCCTGTTGACCACCGTTCAGGCCACCCAGGGAAAGCCTTCAGCACGAGACGTCAACCTCGTGACGGCGCTGCGCCGAACCTCGGTGCGCGCCCGCTGGGGAGAGCTCACGTTACGGCAAGTGGTGGAACTGGCCGGCATGGTCGAGCACTGCGACTTCGACCAGCAGCCCGCGGTGGGAGAGCGGGAGAGACCCATGCGTCCGGATATGACCATCCGAATGCCCGGCGGCCTCATTGTACCGGTGGACTCCAAGGCGCCCCTCGACGCTTACCTCGACGCCCTCCAAGCGGACCTCGGAAGAGCAGCGGAAAGAGCACCTGCGGCGTTATGCAGGCCATGTCCGCGGGCACGTGGCCAAACTGGCGGCGAAGGCGTACGAAGAACAGTTCGCGTCGGCGCCGGCGTTCACGGTCCTGTTTATTCCCGGCGAGGCCTTCTTCAGCGCCACCGCCGAAGCCGATCCGGGCCTGATCGAATCTGCGGTCGAGAGCCGGATCTTGATTGCCACGCCGGTGACCTTGGTGGCTCTGCTCAAGGCCGTGGCCTATGGGTGGAGGCAGGAGAAACTCGCCGAAAGCGCGCGTGAGATCAGCAACCTCGGGAAACAGGTGTACGAGCGCGCTT
>QHZN01000338.1 GCA_003225365.1 Acidobacteriota bacterium | reverse complement strand
AGTTCCGACGCCACAAATTGTACCCCAAAAGCACTGAGCCACAGCCTTGAAAAAGACCTTACTTCAGCCTCGAATAAAACCCTACGACTGGACCGAAGATGTTGGGGTCAGCGCTGTCGTAGGCGCAACATATTGTGTCTCTACTTCCAGACGCAATCGTAGTAGGATAGTCACTGCAATGTCAAGCAGAATTTCTGACGGGATTTCCGTCAGACTTCCTGTCAGTACCAAAGCGGTTCCTTTCGTTTCGATCCCCGTCCCAACACAGAAAAGGGAACGGAGAGAGACGAAGGGCTTTAGCATGCCGCCCTCCGTCTTAAAGAGGCTGACCCGGTACGCCAAGAAAAGGGGAATGTCGCGCAGTGACCTAGTTGCGATCTTGTGTGTGGAGTTCCTGAACGCTGCGGAGGGAAGCGATAAGTGAACACTCGCGGCCGACCCTGCGTGTAGCGAAACGCACGGCTATTCGGCAGGCCGCAACTACGCCATGAGCCCGAAGGAGCGGGCCCGCTCAGCGCCGCTCTGGGCTATGGTCATTGGACCGTCGGCCCGGACCCGCCGTTGGTTTCCGCGCGAATGAGGCAAGCTGCGGCGACCGCGTCGCCTTCTTCGAGCGCGATGAGCCGCACGCCCTGGGCGGAGCGGCCCGACTCGCGGATTTCCCCGGCGTCGAGCCGCGCGATCTTCCCCTGTTGGGTGATGATCATGACTTCGGACGCTTCCGAGACCGGAAGGACGCCCACGACCTTGCCGTTGCGTTCGACGGTCTTGACGTTGATCACGCCCTTGCCGGCGCGCGACTGCAAGCGGTATTCCGAAATCTCGGTCCGTTTGCCGTAGCCTTTCTCGGTGACACTCAGGATCAATTCCTTCTCGCCCACGATTTCCATGCCCACCAGGTAGTCGCCCTTTTCAAGGTCCATGCCATTGACGCCGTAAGCGGGCCGGCCCATATCGCGCACGTCCGTCTCCGGGAAGCGGATGGCCATGCCTTCGTGCGAAGCGAGGAAGACGGTGTCGCGGCCCGTGGTGCGCTTGGCGGCGATGAGCTCGTCGCCTTCCTCGATGCCCATGGCGATGATGCCGCGCGACATGGGATTCGAAAACCCCGCCAAGCGGGTTTTCTTGATAATGCCGTTGCGCGTGGCGAGCACGACGTAGCCCTCCGCGGCGTAGGCTTCGCCTTCCACGGTCACGTCTTTCGGCTTGTCGGGCAGATCGTGGACGGAGACCAGCGCCGCCGCTTTTTCGCCCGCCCCGAGGTTCACCAGGTTGACGATGTTCTTGCCGCGCCCCGCCGCACCCACGTCCGGAATCTCATACACTTTCAGCCAGTGTACTTTGCCCGCGTTGGTGAAGACCAGGATGTAGCTGTGCGTCGAGGCGATAAAGAGGTGTTCGACGAAATCCTCCTCGCGCGTCTTCATGCCCAGGCGGCCCTTGCCGCCGCGCGACTGCTGGCGATAGACGGTGAGCGGCGTGCGCTTCATGTAGCCCGAGTGCGACACCGTAATCACCACGTCTTCGTCGGCGATCAGGTCTTCGAGCTGGATCTCGGCCTGCTCTTCGATGATCTCCGTGCGCCGCACGTCGCCGTAATCCTTCTGGATCTCGTTGAGTTCGTCCACGATCACTTTCTTGAGGGCTTTCTCGCTCGCCAGAATTTCCTTGTACTCGGCGATCTTTTTCTGAAGCTCGTCAAACTCCTGCTGGACCTTTTCGCGTTCGAGAGCGGTGAGGCGCTGGAGTTGCATTTCCAGGATGGCCTGCGCCTGGCGGTCGGTAAACTCGAAGCGCTCGATCAGGCCCTGCTTCGCTTCGGCGGGGGTCTTCGACGCGCGGATGAGCTTGATGATGGCATCCAGGTGCTGGAGCGCCTTGAGGAAGCCTTCGAGGATGTGGGCGCGCTCTTGGGCTTTGCGCAACTCGTAGGCGGCGCGCCGGCGCACCACCGAGACGCGGTGGTCAATGAACAATTGCAGGGCGTCGATGAGTGGAAGCGTCTTCGGCTGGCCGTTGACGATGGCGAGCATGATCATTCCGAAGTTCTCCTGAAGCTGCGTGTGCTTGTAAAGGTTGTTCAGGATGACTTCCGGCTGCTCGCCGCGCTTGAGCTCGACGACCACGCGCATGCCGTCTCGGTCCGACTCGTCGCGGACGTCGGAGATGCCTTCGATTTTTTTCTCCTGCACCAGCTCCGCGATGCGCTCGATGGTCTTGGCCTTGTTGACCTGATAGGGAATCTCGGTGATGACGATCTGCTGTTTCTCCTTGGTGGGGCGCTCGATGGCGGCCTTGGCGCGCATGGTAAATTGGCCGCGGCCGGTGCGGTAGGCGTCGCGGATGCCGCGCTTGCCGTAGATGAATGCGCCGGTGGGAAAGTCGGGGCCGGGAACGAGCGCCAGCACTTCGTCCAGCGAAGCCGAGGGTTTGCTGATGAGCAGAATCGCCGCGTTGATGATCTCGGTCAAATTGTGCGGCGGGATTTTCGTCGCCATGCCCACGGCGATGCCGTCCGAGCCGTTGACGAGCAGGTTGGGGACGCGCGTCGGGAGCACGGTTGGCTCTTCGGTGGACTCATCGAAGTTAGGGACGAAATCCACCGTTTCTTTTTCAATGTCGGCCAGCAACTCTTCCGCGACGCGCGCCAGGCGGCACTCTGTGTACCGGTAAGCGGCGGGCGGGTCGCCGTCCACCGAGCCGAAGTTTCCCTGGCCGTCAATCAGCGGGTAGCGCATGTTGAAGTCTTGCGCCATGCGGACGAGCGCGTCGTAAACCGCCGAGTCGCCGTGTGGGTGGTATTTCTTGATGACCTCGCCGACCACGCCCGCGCACTTGATGTAACGCTTGCCGGAAGTGTTCCCTTCTTTGTACATCGCGTAGAGGATGCGCCGGTGCACGGGCTTCAGGCCGTCGCGGACGTCGGGCAGCGCCCTGCCGATGATCACCGACATCGCGTAGTCGAGATACGACTTCCGCATCTCGTCTTCGATGTTGACGGGCAATTCCCTCGTCGGTTCCGCCTAGCCTTTCGTTTCTTGCTGATAATCATCACCCTGAGCTTGGAACGATTGCCCAAACCCTCATTTTACCATGCGGGGCAGTGGTCGCGTGGTCTGAACAAGAAATGAATCTGCGGAAGCCGCAAGCCCCTAATGGAAGCTCTGCGCAGAATCCAGCTGCTCGATTAAATCCTTTCTCAAATATCCAGATCTTTCACGCGCGGGGTGTTTTGTTCAATGGACTGGCGGCGGGGGCATGAATCGTATTATAATGTGTATGGTAATGGAGGTGTTCGTGAAACTCAAGCTGAGGTCGGTGGGAACATCCACGGGAATGATTGTCCCCAAGGAGATGCTGGCGCGCATGAAAGTGCGGGAGGATGACGTGCTGTTCGCGGTCGAGACCCCGGAAGGATACTTGCTGACGCCCTACGACCCGGAAGTGGAAAAGCAGTTGAGGGTTGGCCGAGAATTCATGAGTAATTACCGCGACACGTTTCGGGCCTTGGCGAAATGAAGGAGCCCCGATGGGTCAACCGGCGCGCGCTCGCGCTCCTGCACGCGGAGACGCTCGCGGAACACGGAGGGCGCTCCGGCATCCTCGATGAAGGGCGCCTGGACTCCGCTCTGGCTCGTCCCCGCCAAATCTTCCGTTACGAGAGAAAGCGCGACCTGGCCCGTCTGGCCGCGCCCTACGCGGCGGGGCTCGTGCGTAATCATCCCTTCGTGGACGGCAACAAGCGAGCCGCGTTTCTGGCGGTCGGCCTCTTCCTTGGATTAAATGATTTCCGCTTGGCCGCCGATCAGGTGGATGCCGCGCGAAACATGCTCGCGCTGGCGGCTGGAGAAATCAACGAGGAGCAGTTCGCGACGTGGGTTCGAGCTCACATGAAGCGCGGCGCGCGACGGGGGCGTGGCAGTACTTAGAGAACACTCGTGAAACGCTCAGGCGAGCCCGGGTTTGCGGTCCCCGGAGGACGCCCGCAAAAACTAGCTCAGGCGGGGCTCCCCGGGTCCCTTAAACTCTTGTCCTTCCTTTGCATATTTGGGCAGGCCGCAGTGAACGCAGCGCCACGCGAGAGGCCATAAGCTGTACCACCAACTCCCGAAGAACCAATTCCCGCACCGGGGACATCGCCAACGACTGGCCCTCACCCCGCAGTAAACGAACCAGGCCATCCACAAGGACGCAGCCACGAATGCTGGCCTGAACGTATGGAATAGCTTTTCGCTTAGGATGGCGACTAAGCCATCCGTTGGCACGTAACCCAAGAACACTAGCAAGAAGACATTTCTGCGGTGGCGATAATCCTGCCAGTCCTTTTCGTAATTCTGCATGGTAGCTTCGCCACTAAATATCGAGGTTCTTGACGTCCAGGGCGTTTTGTTCAATGAACTGACGGCGGGGCTCGACGGCGTCGCCCATGAGG
>QHZN01000303.1 GCA_003225365.1 Acidobacteriota bacterium | reverse complement strand
ACTGGACCTGGATGGGAGTCCGGCCACAGGTCATCTCTTCTTGAGCCTCTCCCTTTTTCGCCTGAACCGTCTTGAGGAGGCAGAGAAAAGCGCTCGCGAGGCTCTCTTGAGGAAGCCCGGTTTTGCCTGGGCTTACCTTGTGCTGGCGGACGTCCACGGGCGCAGGGGCGAGTATGCAAGGCAACTCCAGAACCTGGACGCGTACCTCAAACTTGAGCCTGACGGACCGGCGAGCAAGCAGGTTCGCGAGGTTCGCGAAGTCGTTCGGCGAATTGTGTTCAGAACGAAAGATGAGGAATGATTTTGCCCCTTCGGGAGCCCGTTCCGAATCAGAATTAGATGGATGATTGAGGGTAAAGGCATGATCAAGGTCAAGTCGAGCCAGAAGATCTTTATGGACACGGAGGTTGCCACCCTGACGGGGATCTGCGTAGAGCACCTGCACGACCTGGCGAAGGCCCGCCACCTGGGTTTCATCGCGCGCGCGGCCGAGGCAGCAGGTAAACAGGCGGATCAGTGGCTGTTCACGCTGTCGGACCTGCTGATTCTGGTGATGCTGCATCCTCGCTGCGAGCACTAAGTTGCGCAAGCGTCCTGGCTGCCAACCACTTGGAAGGCGAAAGCAAGGCCAGCAAATGAGCTCACCACCGATAGGATCTCCCCCATTCGGCTCGAGGGAGCGACGAGCGGCTCGTCGCTAGGACTTGTCTCTTCCCATCGTAGTACGTATAGTTCCGCAGAAGCGATCTGAGCCTTGTCACGGCAGAATCCGGGACATCTCTGCCCGTGGGATCTACTTCATCACCGACGAAGAATTTACCCCG
This sequence comes from Acidobacteriota bacterium, assembly GCA_003225365.1. Taxonomy (GTDB): domain Bacteria; phylum Acidobacteriota; class Terriglobia; order UBA7540; family UBA7540; genus Gp13-AA74. The sequence continues at coordinate 2,421 of QHZN01000303.1, read as the reverse complement.
GGCGCGGAGATCGAATTTACTGTCGCCCTACCGGTGGGAATTACCCAGGGTACCGGTGTTTCTATACACGCTCACAGCAGGGTGCTGCGCGCAGAAGAGAGAAGAGAAGACGACACCACGCACACAGGCGTGGCGGCCGTTATCGAAGGGATTAAGTCCATCCGCGCCGAACCTGCCCTATCGTAAATCCCCTGGTTCTAACCCAGGGTAGTATCTCTGTGTCAAAACGATTTCCTTCCGGCTCACACTATCTGTGGTAGCAAGATTGTTGGAGATAATGGGGGATGGAGGGGGCGGGCTGGGAAAGGATAGCTCGATGGAAAGATTCTACGACTGCACAAACTGCATGAAGACTTTCAAGGTCTCACCAAACACTGTTACTTTGCCGCAGGGAGCCAAGTTTATTGTTACACCGCCAAACTAGCCTACCGCCCGCTTTCCGATTTCCGGACCTCTGGCGCGTTTCGCCGGATTCATATCTACGAGTAAAGCGTTACACGCCCGTTTGACATATCGCCAAATTATTGATCGCCAGATCGGATGCGGCGCAATCGATGCACTCAGACTCCTGGCGTGATGGTGATTCTACTCTCGCTACGGTCAAATTACCCTGGCTGGCGCAAGACTGCCGGGAACCTCTTTTTGGAGCCCATATTTCCAGCGGTATATTTTTTTACTGTCTCTTTGCCCTTCTGCGAAGGCGCGGAAAAAACTTGCCAAGGACTGGGCAGAATGTCCAAAGTTTTGCCAAACCAGGGGCGCTGTCAAGTCCGGCGTGGTTACCGTGGGGAGCAGGCATGGCACCTAAGGTCTTTCTTATGCCTAAGATACGTCTGCTAACATGTCGTGGGGGTACCAGTGGGCGAAAAATTGCTCCCATGCCCTTGGGGTGGAAGGGCCAAAATCCAACCGGAAACGGCAACCAAGTAAGGAAAGCGGAGTACCAGTACCATGGAAGACCTTCGCGTACTTTGCTATGAGCATCATACGGCAATGCTTCTAGACTGCCGGAGCAAGTATGTAGGGACGTTCCTATATGCCTGCCAGGAGCCCGGTTGTTTCATCCGCTACTACAGCTCGCAAGGCTACTTCATCGAGCCCCAAGATCAAGATGGGGACAGGAGCGAGCCGGAAATCAAGCCTAGCGTCCATTGTCCGAAGGATGGGCGCGTTATGTACCTCGCGGAGGTGCGGCCCGATAGAAAGAGCTTCCGTCTTTGGAAATGCCCGGAATGTAGCGAGATCCGAACAAATGGGGAGTTTTCAAGTACCGCAATCTCTTCCGGCTAACGCTGTTCCAACTTTTTCGGTCAAGTCTTTTGACCGAATCTTTTCGGCTATCAGCACGAAACTAAATTTATCATTCGGCTGAGATAGTTGGAACGGCGCTAGTAAGACTTTCCCCACGACTCCACCCGGACGGACAGTTCCAACCCGACAGCACATCTGCTTTCCGCCAAAACCTCGCAGTAAACAATCTGCCCCCGTGCCCACACGCCCTCATTCGGAGACATAACCATCACTCGCTGCCCCGGCCGCCACTCCCGTTCCATGAGAACGCGTGCACCGTGAGGACTCACGTTTTCGGTCAGCGTCCTCTCTTTAGGCATGCCTTCTTCCTCAGGACAAATCTCTACGATCACCGCCCTCGCAATCCGCTTTTCGATTCGGCCCGTCGGCATCGGCATAGTCTTCCCCGACTTCCTCAGAGCAACCGTTCTTCTCTTTCATAACGCTGGGCGGCACATTAACCGACAGTTCGTCTCCAGTTTCGGATGGCCACGTTTTTGCGCGTAGGTCGTGCGCACCACAGAACTTGGATAGCATTAGCGAGAATGGCTGCCAAGTCGGTGCAGACTGTAATTCCCTAGCGGGTGAACTGCTTAGGGTTGGATGAATGTCGAAACGGGCAACCACGTAGAGTTGTAACTTCTTCAGTTTGATGCCGTTCCGTGTCCGCCGATTCCTGAAATTCATGCCCTCCGCGTCGAAAATATCTTATCTTCTCTTCCTTACCAGTAGGTGCACTTTCAGCCGCAGCGCTTAGTTCCGTCTCCAACCTTTGCGATAGAATTGTATAGTTATGAAGCGCCGCAAGCGTAAGCGAAGCTCGAAAGCTGCGAACCCTCCCACTCCCAAGATTCCCTTTGATGGGGAAAAGACTGCTGGCCCTTCCACCGCCCTTGCCGAGGCAAACCGCCAGGCTCATCCTGGGGACGAATTCATTGCCCCTGTTGATGCGGAAAGGCCCGGTAGCGATCCCACCGCGCTTGCCGGGGCAGAATGCGTGATTGATCTTGGCGATGAGTTCATCGCCGCTGTTGAGGAGGAAAAGGTTGCTGGCCCTTCCGCCGCGCCTGCCGGGGCAGCCCGCCGGACTCACCCTCGTTACGAGTTCACTGCCGCTGCTGAGGTAGTAGC
>QHZN01000302.1 GCA_003225365.1 Acidobacteriota bacterium | reverse complement strand
TGCGCGTGCGCACTGCTTACCTGGATATCGAGACGACCTACGTGGGCGCGTTCACTGACTCACGGCTGTTCCAGGATTTCGCGAATCATAAAATCACAGTTGCTGGCATCCGCGTTATGGACGGCGACAACGACGTTTTTGTGCAACTGGTCGGCGGGGACGTGACGCTTGCCAATTTGATGGCGGCGCTCGAAGGCGTCGAGATTGTTGTCACGTACAACGGCCGCTCCTTACCCGACAAGGTGAAGGGATACATTGGCTTCGATTTTCCAGTGATTGCCGCTGGGTTGGGCGTGGTTCTCGACAAGGAATTCAAGCATCGCGATCTTTGCCCGGAGTGCTGGAAGAAACGATTGTATGGAGGCTTGAAACGGGTGGAGCAAGATCTTGGGCTGAAGCGGCAACTGCCCGGCAAGGACGGCAAATGGGCGGACGAGACATGGCGGAAATACCAACAAAACAACGATCGTCGTCTGCTCGACGAGCTCTTGGCCTACAACAAGGAAGACGTGTTCATGCTTCGCTCCTTGGAGCTAGCCCTGGCCGAACGCCCTTGATAACTCGTCGTGGCGGAGCCCCTATGCGTGGTTGCCGCCCGGCTCCTTTGAGACGCCTCTCTACGTCAGTGATTGGCGACGCGGAGAGATTAGCGCCCCGATGGATCGGGGCGGTTCTTCGACGCCGTGCCAAAAAGCCGCAGAGTTTGAGAAACAACTCTGCGCTACGGACTCTTCGCACAACTGCCCCGAAATATCGGGCACCAGTCCACGGGCCTTACTGTCCCAGCAATTCAAAATACCGTCCCACGGCTTCGATGCCGCGGTAGAAGTTCGGCAGGTGGAATTTTTCATTAGGAGCGTGGAGGTTATCGTCTGGCAGGCCGAATCCCATCATGACGCTGGGAATTCCCATGTACTGTTCGAATTGGTCAACGATCGGGACCGAGCCTCCGCAGCGCATATAGACGGTTTTCTTGTGGAAGACCTGTTCCATGGCTTCGGCGGCGGCCTTTGCCCAGCGGCTGTGAGGTGAGACGATGGTGGCGGGCGCGGTGCTCAACACGCCTACGCTGGTCTGGATACCTTTAGGCGTAAGCTTCTTGACGTACGCCGTGAAAAGCCGGACGATTTCCTTGGGGTCCTGCTCCGGCACCAGGCGCATGCTGATCTTGGCCGTGCCGACGGCGGGGATCACGGTCTTCGCGCCCTCTTCGGTGAAGCCGCCGCGGAAGCCGTGGACTTCGAGCGTCGGCCGCGCCCAAACGCGTTCCAGCACCGAATAGCCTTTTTCCCCGACCAGGGCTTTCGCGCCGACTTCCTTCTTCAGAAACTCCGACTCTTTGAACGGCAGGCGTTTCCAGGCGGCGAGTTCATCGCGGCCGGGCCGCTTGACGCGCCGGTAGAAGCCCGGAATGCGGATGTGTCCGTCGGGCCCCTTCAGCCCCACCATGATTTCGGCAAGCGCCTGAAAGGGATTTGGCGCCGCGCCCCCGTAAGAGCCCGAGTGGAGGTCGTGCGAAGGGCCGCGCGCCTCGACTTCGGTGTAAACCAGCCCGCGCAAACCCGTCGTAAGCGTCGGCAGCTCCGGCGCGAACATCTCCGTGTCGCAAACCAGCACCGAGTCGGCTTTCAGGCGCACGGGCTTGCTTCGAACGTACTGTTCGATGTGCTCGCCGCCGACTTCTTCTTCGCCTTCGATAAGGAATTTGACGTTGATGGGCAGCTTGCCATCGGCCTTGAGAAATCCCTCGACGGCTTTGAGCAGCAGGTAGGTCTGGCCTTTGTCGTCCACGGCGCCGCGGGCGTAGATATTGTCGTTGCGGACGGCGGGCTCGAAGGGCGGCGAAATCCATTCGTCGAGCGGGTCGGGCGGCTGGACGTCGTAGTGACCGTACAGGATCAGAGTGGGCTTGCCCGCGGCGTGGAGCCATTCCGCATAAACCAGTGGGTGCTGGGCGGGCCCGCCCGCCGCGGCTGGCTTCCCGGGGATGATTTCGACCCCTTCCATCCCCATCTCGGTCAGTTCGCGCGCAATGAATCCCGCCGCCCGCGCGATGTCGGATTTGTGCGCGGGAAGCGTCGAAACGCTTGGTATCCGGAGCAGGTCCTTCAGCCCCTCGAGAAAACGTTCCCGGTTCGCCTGATAGTATTCAAACGCCGCAGTCCCCACGAGTTCTCCCTTCAGAGCCGTAGGGGCGCAAGACTTGCGCCCTTACTTGAAATGCGCGTTCAACGCTGTGCGCGGGCCTCGACAGGTCGGGGCAGGCCCGGCCAAGCAACGGAGTGTACCCTCCCCCATCGCTTGCCGTCAAACCAAGCGCTGTAGCGGCGATCTATGATTGCCGATATCGTCGCGGCGAGCAAAGCTCGCCATCACGGCCGCGTCCCCACCTCAAACCGCTGTAACCTCTGTTCGGGTGCTGTTAACCAAATTAGAAAAGCAACTGAGGGCGATTTTCGAGCTGCGCGTCCGAATCGTTGGCGTATTCCGGGGCGTTGGCGCGCTGGAGTAGAGCTTCGAGGCGCGTTTTATTTCGTTCGAGCCGTTTTTGAGTATAACCCATTTTAATTCATAAGCTTACAAAGAGTTTAATGCGATCTTGCTAGTTGCAGAGCCACGGCGACCGAGCAACCATATGTCGGCATTTGTGTTGAAAACAAAGCACCTATTGGCTTCGTTTTGCACTTTTTAGTTTCGCGGTCATCCAGGCCGCGTCGGAATGGAAAACCAGAAACCACGCCCTAACAAAAATGCTATATACCACAAATAGTAAACAAAGTCAAGCGGGTTTTTGGCGGGTATT
>QHZN01000301.1 GCA_003225365.1 Acidobacteriota bacterium | reverse complement strand
TGTCGTCGGCCCATTCGGGCTGCAATTCCTTGCGGGTAAACCACTCGCTAGGCGGCCGGGAAAGCGAGGCCCACGGGAAGCGGTAGGCGATGATGGTGTCCGAGCCGAGTTCGCGGATGCCGGCGAGGACGTTGTCGTTCAGGCCATTGATCATGGCGCTCACGGTGATTACGGTGGTGATGCCAATGACGATGCCGAGAATGGTGAGGGCGGAACGCAGAGGGTTTTTCTTGAGGGTATCCAGCGCGAGCAGCACTTCGCCGCGAAGCTTCAGCCCACCTTCCTTGCGCATCATCGTGCGCAAGCGCGCCGGGCGCGTGCCCGTTAATGTTTGACCGATGGTCGCCACGGCTTTACCTTCCAATTCAACCGAAAGAGAGATTCCTCGCTGCGCTCCGAATGACAGACTATCCAGAGTCATTCAAAGCGCAAAGCTTCGACGGGGTCGAGCTTGGCGGCCTTGGATGCCGGATACGTTCCAAAAAACAGGCCGACACTCAGCGCGACCGCGAGGCCGCCGATGACCGACCAGAGCTGCACAGCGCTCGGGAGCGGCGAGACCCAGGAAACGAGTTTGGCCATGAGTACGCCGATCAAGACGCCCACCGCGCCGCCAATGACCGCGATCGTGGAGGACTCGATCAAAAACTGGCGCAGAATGTCGCCGCGCCGGGCGCCCAACGCTTTGCGCACGCCGATTTCGCGGGTGCGCTCGGTCACGCTGACGAGCATGATGTTCATGATGACGATGCCGCCCACGACCAGCGAAATGGAGGCGATGGCGATGGTCACGACAAAAAACGTGCCGCTGATGTTCTTCCAGAGCGAAAGAAAAGAATCGCTGGTCTCAATGGCAAAATCATCCTTGGCGCCGTAGGTCAAATGATGACGACCGCGCATGATCTGGCGGACTTCGTCCACGGTTAACTGAATGTTGGCCGCGGAACCAGCGCGGGCGGTGACGCGCAGAGAATTCTGCTGGTTGCCATATCCCTTGCTATAGGTGCTGAGCGGCAGGATGATCCAGTTGTCGAGCGAAGTCCCGAGCGAGGAGCCTTCTTTCTTGCCGACGCCGACGACCTGGCAGGGAATGTTGTTCCAACGAACTTCTTTGCCGATGGGATCCACGCCGGGCAAGAGGTTTTCCACCAGGTCCATGCCGATGACGCACACCGGCGCGGCGCTGTTCAAATCGGAATCGGTGATGTGGCGGCCGGCGACGAGATCTACGTCGTACAATTCCGGCATCTGCGGAGTCCAGGCGCGAAGATTCGTGTCTTTCAGGGAATTGAGGCCGCTTTTCACTTCGACGCGGCCTCCAAGCGAGGCGCCTACTTCCTTGCAGGTCTTGCAAAGATCACGGACCGCTTCAAAGTCGTCATAGGTGAGGCGTTTGCGCTTCTGGAATTCGAGCCAGTCGTCGACGTTGGTGATGATGGAAGGCTGTTTGGATAAGCCGAAAACGTCGGCGCCGAGGCGGAAGACGCGAGTCGCGACATATTGATTGGCACCGTTGATGAGGCTGACCACGGCAATGACCGCGGCGACGCCAATGACCACGCCGATCAGGGTGAGCACGCTGCGGAGCTTGTGAGCCCAGAGACTGCCCGTGGCGATTCCTACTGCTTCGGTTAGGTTGATTGTGGACGCGCGCGCCATGAGCCGTGAGGGGACACTTATTCCTCATCCTAACATACGTGCGGCACAGCGCTCGAATTACGGCCGAAAACAGCAAATCGGGCAGAAAACAGGTGTCTTAAATGGAAGAAAACAAACCAAGTACCGGGCAGCCGGTTATGAATGCTGTGCGGAAGGAGCTTCAGCGCTACCGACGATCGAGTTTGCTGACAATCGATAGAAAAGGGAGGGCGCGGCGAAGCGTCCTCCCCGAAATGACAGTTGATGCTAAAACACGAAACGGACGGAGGCGCGAGCCGTAAATGGACTAACAAAGCCAGCGTCCGGATGGACGAACCCGTAGGTCGTACCTCCTCCGGGCTTCTGGAAGTCCACGTTATTAACTCCGAAGCCCAAGTCCACGTTCTGGTTGACCTGAATTGTCCGCTTGGTGTTTCCGATATTGAAGGCGTCAAACCCGAATTTCAATTGCTTCTTCTCAGTAATCTTCCAGGGATACTCGATGTGTGCGTCCACCGTGCCCGTGACGGGCGAGCGGCCGAGATCACCACGGCCGAAGAGAGGCACCTCGCCCGGGTTCTGATAGGCCTGTTGGGCCGCCAGAGTGGTCCACGGGATGCCAGACTGGATCCTCACCCCCGAGCCAAGCACCAGGCCCTTCAGGCGGCTCTTGTCGAGCACATACGTGGTATAAACGTTCACGACGTGCCGACGGTCCGTGCTCAGAGACCCGATTCCCTGCTGCTGGCCGAGAAGTCCGAATTTGCCTTCCGTAAGGTCGAATAGCGAGCTGATGCCCGGGTCGGCCTGCCCGTTGTCGTTCCGGAACGCACCTTCGTAGTTGCCCCGGAGGCGGGCAATCCGCCAGTTCGCAACCAGGGCCCAGTTGTTGCTGAACGACTTGTTCACTTCGAACTCAACAGCTTGGTATTTCCGCTTCGGATCTTTGTAGGTGTCCGGTTTGCCATCGGGCAGGAATTCGCCGCCGAAGAAAGCGCAACCAGCGGCTTTGATGTTGTTACATTTGGCGGGATCAGAACCATTCGTTGGGAGCAAATTGCCGCTCGAATCGGTCCAAGTGTTCGTGTTGACCGCCGGGAAGCATGCGTTCCCAAGAACATTGCCAAACGTGTCTGAAACATTCATGGCCACATAAGGAGTTGCATTCCCGTTGGCGTCAATACAAGCTCCAGGGAGCTGCGTTCCCTGAAAGACGATTTCGTTGGGGTTGACGAAGATATCTTGTTTCGCGTTTGGATTCCCGATGAAGTAGTTGAGCGAGCCGCCGTTTGCAGCAAGAGCGTTG
>QHZN01000300.1 GCA_003225365.1 Acidobacteriota bacterium | reverse complement strand
GATTTTGCCGTCGCCGATCTTCCCGGTCTTCGCCGTCTTCAAGATAGCCTGGACGGCCGAGTCGGCAAGCGAGTCCGCCACCACCATCTCGATCTTGATCTTGGGCAACAGGTCCACCGTGTACTCGCTTCCGCGGTAGACCTCCGTGTGGCCCTTCTGCCGCCCGTGACCGCGCACTTCCGAGACCGTCATGCCCTCGACGCCTACTTGCCGCAGGGCCTCTTTGACGGCATCGAACTTCGAAGGCTGGATAATCGTCTCAACTTTCGTCATAGCACCTCGCTTGGATACCCTTCTCCTACGGCATTGGCGTTTCCGAATCAACGGCCGCGCGGAGATGTGGGCGTCCCGTCCGAACCGAAGCGGAATTATATTACGAGCATCCAGCCTGAGGCACCCAAAGACTTCGAGTGCCGGCCCCCGCGCAAAGCCTGTTTTCAGTTCCGCTCTTCGACTGGCATTCGAGCGGAATCGCGGATAATCTGGAAAACCAGGGAGGTGACCTGTGAGGGCGTATGTGCTTATCAACGTGCGGCCGGGCAAAGTGCGCGACGTGGTGTCCGCTGTCAGTCAGTTCGAGGGGGTGCGCCATGCGGACGCCTGCTGGGGCTTGCCGGACGTCTTTGCCTACGTCGAGACGCGGGACGAGAAATCGCTGAACACTCTGGTCATGGACCGGCTCCAAAAACTCGAGGGCGTGGACCGGACCGAGACGCACATTGTCGTGGAATAGGATCGAGTATCACCAGGCGTCCGGCGGGAAACTCTGGCCCCAGAAGTCCTCGATCGCGGCCATCTCGAGTCCGATGGGGATCTTGCGGGTCTCGGGGTCCGGGTCGCCTACGTAAACTACGCGGAAGGATTCGGTTTCTACACGGTTCGAGCGGCGAACGGTCACCAGGCTTCCGGGCTTGAGCCGGCGCGAGGTCAGCACCTTTGCGCCAAATTTCCCAATGTCAACGGTTTCGGTGTTTTCGTGAAAAGCTTCGTGGCTCGAATCCGTGCCGCTTAACACCACCGGAATCCGCAGCGGCAGACGGGCGTTTCTTCGGCGAAAGTCGATTCCCGGCATCCGTGGTCAGCTCGTCCAGGTCTCCTCTGCCGAACGAGGATACACCAGGCGGGATTTCCAGCGGAAGGGGATTTTCGAGAGGGCTCTTCGACGCGAGAATCGAGATCCGTCAACGCGCAGGTCTCGGTAGAGGGCGAACCGAACAATGTTTCCGGGCTCCCACGAGCACTGCTGCGGCGGGACGACACCGCTAACCAGCCGGATGTTTAAAGAGGTAAACCCCGCTGAGGTCGTCGGTTCGGGGCTACTTATGCCAGGATGGCCTTGGCCGACGGAGCCTTGGGCTGTTCCCGCCTGTTTCGAAACTTCTATGAGCTTTGCGACGCGCGGATCTTAAAACCGCGACGGCGGGACCTCGGCCATGGAACCTTGTCCTGCCGACCGGCTCTGGCCCGACCACAAGACCGGCCAGTCCTTCCTGCGTCGCCGGCGGACGTTGACGGAACCTGGGCCCTCGGCTTACGATGAATCCATCTCAAGAAAGGGTCAATAGTGAGACCTGTGTTTTCATGGTTCAGCAAGAAGAAGTCTCCACCTGAGACGTCGCCGGGCGGATCAGAAATCCTTAGGTACGAATCCCCATCGGGACCGCGAATCGGTCTCACAAAGGAACGCGCCCAGTTCGCCGAAGCTCGTGAAAGTGTATATACACGGCACTTTGGCGAGGCTATAAAAGTTTGGCACGAGCTTATTCCGCTGATTCCACACGTCGACGTCTTTACTTACGTTCGCCAGCACGAGGGTCGCGATTTCTACACCCTTATTACGGGCGGAATGAGTGACCTGGAGATGACTCTCCCTGTTGAAGCCAAAGGTGCAGCACGCCGCGTTGAACTGATATTCTACTGCTGGGAGGCGAAAGAGGAATATCTTAAGACGATACAATGGCTCGCCCATTTCCCCCACAACTACAAGACGTGGATAGGTCCAGGTCACACCCTCCCGACTGAAAATATTCCGGCGCCCCTTTGGGGCAGTCCTGTTTTGAACATGATTCTTTTCATCCCCACGATCCTGAAGAGCGACGCCACCATGTCAGATGAGTTGACCCTTGCCGGCGAACCAGTTGACTTTCTTTGGGTGGTCCCATTGACGACGCCTGAATGCGATTTGAAATTGGAAAAGGGGTCCAAGGCGATATTCGACCTGTTCAACCTACATCACCATCCGTTTGTGTTCGACCCCAACAGGAAGAGCTATGTATAGCTGAACCGGGGCTGGCCTCGGCGGGTGTCGCGTGCCTGATGTTCCTGGTTTTTTACGGCATCATTGACCTCGTCGGCTGGCACCGGTGGGCGTTTCCATTTGCGGTGATTGGCACGAACGCGTTGGCCGCCTATCTTTCCAGCTCGGTGGCGCGGCTAGGGCAGATCACCGACATCTTTACGCGCGCCGGGGCGCCGTACTCGGGGGATGCCGATGCGCTTGTCCACGCGATGTTGCTTCTTGCCGTCGAGTGGGCGATCCTTTACCGGCTGTATCGCCGCAGAATCTTTCTGAGCGCTTGAGGTAGTTCCGGAGGTGTTTACGAATGGTCGTCATTGATTCCCATCTCGACTTGGCTTGGAACGCGGTGAACTGGAACCGCGACCTGTCGCTAAGTGTTGCCGCGATCCGTCGGGCCGAAGCCGCCATGAAGGAGGAGCGCCGGGGCCACAACACCGTGACGTTTCCCGAGATGCGGAAGGGTGAAGTCGCGGCGTGTCTAGCGACGTTGTTGGCCCGCTCGAGTGGGCTCGGTGAGCCACTGCTCGACTGGTCGAGCCCGTAAATCGCCTCGGCAGTGGCGCGCGGGCAGTTCGCTTATTACCGCATCCAGGAGCGCGCGGGGCGGATGCGCATGCTTAAGGATTGGCCAGCCTTAAAGAGCCACGTCGAGGCTTGGGAGGCTTCCAAGGGCGGATCGTTGCCAATCGGATTCATCCTGAGCATGGAAGGCGCTGACCCGATTCTTTCCCCGGCCGACGTCCCCCGATGGTGGGAAGACGGCTTGCGGGTAGTGGGGCCGGCGCATTATGGCGCCAACGCCTACGCCCACGGCACCGGCCCCT
>QHZN01000162.1 GCA_003225365.1 Acidobacteriota bacterium | reverse complement strand
CATGATGAAATATCCGGCGCGGTTGATGCCGCGTTTCGAGCCCAGCGCCTTGAGGAACGCCTCGCCGAGGGCGATCCCGACGTCTTCTACGGTGTGGTGCTGGTCCACATCCAGATCGCCGCGCGCAGCGAGCTCGAGATCGAAACCGCCGTGCCTTGCGAAGAGTTCCAGCATGTGGTCGAGGAAGCGGATGCCGGTCGAGACGCGGTATCGCCCGCGCCCGTCGAGCGAGAGCCGGACGTGAATGTCTGTTTCGGCGGTCTTGCGGCGAACGGCCGCTCGGCGCGCTCTCATGCGAACCATCCGGTCGGCGAATAGCTCACGAAGTTCCTCCAGACGTGCGAACCGGCGTGCGTATCCATGCGATGCTCCATGCGCGCGAGCTCCTCGATCAGGCGCCGGGTCTGTTCCCGGGTGCCGATCGTGAACCTCAGGTATCCGCGAAGGTGCGGATCGTAACTCCAGTCGCGCACCAGAATCCCTTCCTCGCGCAAACGGCGGGCTATCTCCGGCGCGCATTCGCCGACGCGCGTCAAGACGAAATTGGCGCGGCTGGGCACGTAAGGAATCTCGCGCGACTCGAGCCACTTCGAGAACACTTCGAGGTTGGCGCGGACATCACGGGCGTAGCGGCGGACCGCCGAGTGATGCCGGATGGCCTCCAAGGCTGCGGCGAGCGCCAGCGCGTTCACGGCGAAAGGATTCTGCGCGCGGCGCAGATCGTCGGCCAGCCCTTCCGATGCGAACAGGCACCCCATCCGCAGCGCCGCCAGCCCGAACGCCTTTGAGAACGTCCGGCTCACGGCCAAGTTCGGGTATTTTCGGATCCAGGGCAAAACGGTTTCGCCGGAAAAATCGAAATATGCTTCGTCCACAAGCACCAGCGTTCGGGGCGCGGCCTCCAGAACCGCGGCCAAATCTTTTTTCGGCAGCATCGTGCCCGTGGGATTGTTGGGGTTTGCGAGGGCCACCCAGCGTCCCGCGGGGCGGGACTGGTTGATCGCCTGGAGCAAGCGGTCGAGCGGCAGCCGGAAGTCTTCGTCGAAGCGGACTTGAACGGTGCGGCCGCCCGCCGCGCTGTGAAAAAATTGAAACACCGGGAAGGTCGGCGCCGGCACCACCAGGACGTCGCCCGGATCCACGAACGTGTCCGTGATCAGCTTGATGGCGTCGTCGGTGCCGTTGGTGAGCAGCATCTCTCCCGGGGCAACGTTAAAATAGCGAGCCAGCGCCCCGCGGCCCTCCTCGTATTCCGGATAGCGCGCGAGCGCCTCCGGCACGAGCGCTCGGCGCAGGGCGCGGGCAACTTCGGGCGCGCAGCCCACGGTGTTCTCGTTGAAATCGAGCCGGAGCTTTCCCGCCCGCCCTTCCATGGGCGGCCGATATTTTTTCAAGAGCCTTACGGCCTCACGCGGTCTGAGCATCGTCGGTGCACCTCGTTTCGATAGAGTGAGCGTGCGCGGCGAGACCTTCCGTACTGGCGAGCTCGACGACGGCTCGGCGCAAACGCCGAAGGCCCGGGCGCGAGAGCCGCTGGACGGAAATCACTTTCACGAAATCCCTCGCACTCAAGCCGCCTCGCAGCCTCGCCGCTCCGGAAGTGGGAAGAATGTGATTCGAGCCGGAAGCATAATCGCCCGCCGCCACCGGGCTTGTCCGCCCGAGGAAAATTGATCCCGCCGACCGCACGCGCCCGAGCTGCTGGGCCGCGTCGTCGAGGAGACACAAATGTTCCGGCGCGAAAGAATTGGCCAGGGCAATCGCCTCCGTGAGGCTCCCGGTCACGACAATCGCCCCCCATCGGCCGAGCGAGTCTTCTGCGACCCTGATGCCGAGGCGCGCCACCAGGGCCCCGGCGGCTTCGCGCACCTGGACGGCCAGCGCGCGCGAGGGAGTGAAGAAGAGGGTGACCGCGTCCGGGTCGTGCTCGGCCTGCGCCACCAGGTCCGAGGCGATCCAAGCGGCCTTCCCACGTCCTCCGACGACCACGAGCTCCGTCGGCCCGGCGATGAAATCAATTCCGCAGTCTCCGGCAACAAGTTTTTTTGCCGCGGCCACAAAACGGTTGCCGGGCCCCACGATCTTGTCCGCGCGCGGCACGCTCGCCGTCCCGTAAGCGAAGGCGGCAACGGCCTGCGCGCCGCCCAGGCGGTAGATCTTCTTGATCCCCAGAAAATCCGCCGCCACGAGCACCGTAGCGGCCGGGCGCGGCGTGGTGAGAACGATATCCTCGACTCCGGCCACTTGCGCCGGGATCGCGCTCATCAAAACTGTCGAGGGCAGGGGATAACGCCCTCCCGGCACGTAGCAGGCGACGCGCCGGAGCGGGCGGACGATCTCGCCCACGCGCACGCCTTTAAGGGTTTCGCTCTGCCACGCTTTCGGCAACTGGCGCCGCGCCACCGCGCGAATATTTCGCGCCGCAAGCCGGAGGGCGGGGAGGAAGCCAGGAGGGACTTCGCGGCGCGCCCTCACAATTTCCTCGCGCCCCACCGTGAAGCCGGCTTTTCCGAGGTCCACGCCGTCGAAGCGGCGCGTCAGGAGGACAAGCGCCGCGTCGCCATGGCGCCGCACCTCTCGGACGATTCGGCTGGCGGCGCGCTCGGCCGACGCGAGGCTCGCTTCTCTTGCCTTCCACAGGCGCGCGAGCGATTTCCGGTCGTGACTGGATACGATCGGGAGCATCAGACGACGATTTTATTGAGCGGATATTCGACGATCCCCTGCGCGTTCGCGGCTTTGAGCCGGGGAATGATCTCGCGCACAGTTTTTTCTTCGATGACGGTGTTGACGGCCACCCACTCCGGGTCGCTCAGGTTCGAGACCGTCGGGCGCTTGAGCGCCGGCAGCACGGCCAGCACTGCGACCAGGTCCGCGCGGCGCACGTTCAGCATCAGGCCGACTTTTCCCGCCGCTTCGATGGCGCCGCGAAGCAGCATGACGATGGTTTCCATCTTCGAGCGCTTCCAGGGGTCCTGCCACGCAGTGTGGTTGGCGATGAACTGTGGGTTCGACTCCAGGACAGTTTCGAGAATGCGCAGACCGTTGGCGCGGAGCGAGGATCCGGTCTCTGTCACCTCGACGATGGCGTCGGCGAGGACAGGCGGTTTAACCTCCGTCGCGCCCCAGGAGAATTCGACTTTGGCCTTGACGCCGCGCTCGCCGAGATAGCGCTCCGTGACTTTGACGAGCTCGGTGGCGATGATTTTTCCTTCCAACTCCTTGACGTTCTGGAAGGGCGAGCGCTCGGGAACGGCCAGCACCCACCGCACTCGGCCGAGGGTCTGCTTGGCGTAGATGAGGTCGGCGATGGCGGCGACGTCGGCCTGGTTTTCGAGCACCCAGTCCCGGCCGGTGAGGCCGCAGTCGAGGATGCCGTCTTCGACATAGCGTGCCATCTCCTGTGCGCGGATCAGCATGCACTCCATCTCTTCGTCGTCGCTCGCGGGAAAATAGGAGCGCGGGTGGACGGTGATCTCGTATCCAGCGCGGCGGAACAGGCCGAGCGAAGCTTCCTGCAGGCTGCCTTTGGGAATGCCGAGTTTCAACTTCATGAGCGGTTCTCCTTGTAAACCTCGCCGGGGTCGAAGCGCCGCGGTTCGACAATTCTCTCCTCGCCCTCCGGCGTGAGCGCGCGGAAAAAACAGGACTCGTAGCCTTGGTGACAGCACCCCGGGCCCAGAAGCTCCACGCGCACCAACAACGCGTCCCGGTCGCAGTCCACGCGAACCTCGCGCACGCGGAGCTTGTGGCCGGATGTCTCGCCCTTCACCCACAGTTTCTGCCGGCTCCGGCTGTAGAAAGTCACAAAGCCGGTACGCAGAGTCGCCTCGAGCGCTTCCGGGTTCATGTAGCCGAGCATCAAGACTTTGCATGAGGCTTCATCCTGGACGACGGCCGGTATCAGCCCGTCTTTGTATTCAATCTCCATCGCTCGTTCGTCCTTCGTAGCGGCGGGCCCGCGCTGCGGGACCGGCACCTTAGTTTCGACGAGATGCCCCCGATAAATCGGGGCCTCTACAGACCCCGTGGAGGGTTTTTCAGCAACCTGCCAAAAATGAAAAAGCCCGCCGACTTTCTTTGTCAGCGGGCTTCTTAATTCTCGTACTTTAGATTCGCTGCTTATGCAGCCGCCCACTGACACGTCGCCCGGTGGCTAAAGTGATGGGCGTGATGTGTCAGGGTGCGCCGCATAATGCGAAACTTGAGATTACCAAGCTAGGCCGGTGCTGTCAACCATTTCTTTCGAAGTATCGGCCCGTCGCGCAGGGCTCGCGTTCAAGCGCCTTTGCTCTGCTCAGGGCAGGCTCAGCGGATTTTCCAGCGGCACGGGCATTTTCCGCGCCGCCCAAAGCGCGTCGCGGTGAAACAGCCGCCCCGACGAGTCGGGGCGCTATATTTCTAGGGCAAAGGAATGGGGGCGCGTCATGCCTGGCCAGAGCTTGACCCTAGTGAACAATTCGAGAATCGCCCCGATAAATCGGGGCGCCAGCCGGCGTTCATGCAGCCGCGTCCGGCCCGGCGTGAATCAGACCTGGGAGGGGTCGCGCTGAAGCCGCAGCAGCTCGTGGCGGAGCTTCTCGAACTCTTTGCCCTGCGACTGAAGGGAGCGCCGCAGCTCCTCCTCCCACTTGCGGCTCTGCTCGTTCAGGTTTCTCCGAAGTTCCTGCAATTGTTTCCGCTCTTGTCGTAGCATGGGAGCCAACTCCTCAGTTCCGAATTCGCCGTTCTCAGCCACCGGGCCTCGCATCGGCTGAGGTTTCTCAATGCGGACATTGACAGTCTGCTCGTGGCGGTCGCGGACGATGGTCAAGGTGAACTGCTTGCTCTCCTCGGTGTCTTTCGCGAGCGCTTGTTGAAGCTCTTCAACCGTTTTGACCGACGCGTCACCGACCTTAACGATGCAGTCGCCGGCTTTGAGCCCGGCCTTCTGGGCGGGCGTATCGGGCATCACCTCGCGAACCAGCACGCCTTTGCCCTCCGAGACACCGAAATATTCCGCCAACTGGGGCGTCAGCTCATCCACGGAAACGCCGAGGCGCGGCTTGCCGCTGAAAAACATATTGAAGTCAAAGTTCGGTCGAGCCATGGGCATCTCCATGTGGGGCATCTCCACGTGAGGCATTTCCATGTTGAAAGAAGGGAACGCCTCAGCCTCGTGGGTTTCGAAGGCAGCGGTGACCGACTGTTTGGCGCCGTCACGGCTGATCTCCAAATTCACCTTGCGGCCAGCGGGCGTTTCGCGGATCAGGCGCGCGAGTTCCGCCGCGCTCCACACACGCTCCCCGGCGAATCCTACAATGACGTCGTCTTTCTTCAAGCCGGCTTTGGCGGCGGGGCTGTCCTCTTCGACTTCAGTCACCACCGCGCCGTTTTCCCCGGAAAGTTTCAGATCTTTGACGTCGTCGGGCGTAACGTCTCTTACCTGGACGCCGAGCCAGGCGCCTTCGCTCGAGCGGGTCACGATAGCAGTCCGCCCTCGCTTGGTTACGATATTCCGTTGAGCGTGAAGGGCCGCCACGCCCACACCGATTGCGATCGCCGTCCCAGCCACTGCCGCCAACCATTTACGATTCATAACCATCCTCCATGATTGGGCGGGGACGCAGAGCGCCCCCACCGGATAGAACGTAAGTCAGGGCCCCGATGTTCCGAAGAATTACTCCGGCTTGTCCTCTGTCGTCTTTGGAACTTTGCAATGGGAGTTCCAATACTCCTGCCATCTGCTCCAGAAGGCTTCCTGGTGCTGCCGCATCTCCTGAAGGACGGGTGAATTGGCGCTGTGGATCTCGATGTCGCCCATGATGGTGCGAATGCGCAGAATTTTCCCGCCACCGTTCAACCCGCCTTCGAGGTGTACGACACGCCCGGGCAGCGCTTTCTGGCTTCCCATACAGCGCAAATTGGGGAAGTCGCTGACGATGCGATGGCCGAACGCCTGCTCGATGGCTGCGTCCACGGAAAGCGGCAGGTCCGCGGGGATGAAGACGTCCACATCGCCGACCGAAGTCGCCAAGTGGGAAGCGGCGAAGGCCTCGTGATTGGCGCTAATTTCCGCAAAAATTCGCCCCGCCGAGGTTTCCGCGCGCACGGCGCTCTCGACGCGGAACAGGTAAATGCTGCCGCCTGCGGTCTCGGCCTCGACCACGCCCCGCGCTCCTTGCAAACGGATGCTCCCCGCCGCGGTTTCCGCGCGCACGCTCGAGCCGCAGTTGCCGATGCGGATCTCTCCCCCGGCTGTCTCGGCGCGCAGCGGGCCTTTGGCGCCGCGCAAAACGATGTCGCCGGCGGAGGTGACCGCGGTGACGGAGCCGGCGATAGCGCCGGCCGTGATTTCCCCCCCGCTCGTCTCCATGACGGCGTCGCCGTTGACTTGCCGGGCGTGAATACCTCCGCCGGCGGTCTGAGCCTCCAGGCGGCCTGCCACCAGACCGAGGTCAATGTCGCCGCCCTTGGTCTCGACGTGTACGGGGCCGGTGACGTCGCCCACTTGAACGTCTCCCCCGGCAGTGTCGCCTCTTAATTCGCCGTCCAGATCGCCGATAATCAGGTCCCCTGCGTTGGTCTCGATGTCCAGGTTGAACTTTTTGGGCGTCGAGATGTCGAAATGGACGGATAGGGCGCGACGCCAGCGGTATTCGGAAGGCAGGGTCGCGCTAATCATCAGACTGCCGTCATCGAGGGTATGCGCGCCGAGTTCGAATCCCCGGAACAATTGCTCCGCTTGCTCCAGGTTGGGGGTGAAAGCGCGAATACGGACGCGGCACGCGACGCGGCCATTTCCCTGGGGTTTCACCGTGACGGAACCGAGGTCCGATCGCAGAACCAGCCGCCCACCTTCCCGCGCCGCGCCCCCGCACTCGGCGATTTCCGTCCAGGCGCGCCCCTCGCGCTGGGGAGTTCCGCGCTTGACGAAAACTTGGTTCTGAGCCGCCAGCGGTAAACCGGCCGCGAGCCACATCAGGGCGACCGCTTGAAAACGCGTTTGAATCATGGCTTTCAGTTTAGACCTCCGTTCAATTTTCGGAGGGCGCTCAATGATTTTAGGCGCACATATCGGTTGGGGTCGCTTGCGGCCAGCCGCTCCAAAGCGGGGAGGATCGAACTGTTGGCGTGCTCGGTGAGAGCATCCACCGCCGCCACCCGCACGCCGGAATTCTTGTCCTTTTCGAGGGTGGTCAGAAAAGCTTGGCGGACTTCCGGCGTCCAGGCGAGCTCTTGCGCGGCCTGGAGCGCCTCAAGCCGCAGGCCGGCGTTCGGATCGTTCTGCATGGCGTAAAGCAAAGCGCCGCGCACTGAAGGTTGTTCGGGATTCGAGCGCAGCACGCTGAGGCTGTCGTGCCGGATGCCCGGGTTGTCGTAATCCATGACAGCGTTGACCAGCAGTTGGCGGATTCGCGGGTCATCGAGCGAGCCTTCGAGCTCCATGTGGTGATCGGCGTCCACCGAAATCCGCACTTGGCCGTTTTCGGTGCCGGAGGGGACCTGGCTGATGTTGTTGATGCGCAAATCGCCGAGATACCCTTCGGTGAGGCCTGCGGTTCCGGTGGAGGATGGCGTTCCCACTCGCGGCCGAATCTCCCAGCCCAGGCCGAAGCCGAGGACGAGCAAGGTCAATGCCACGGCGGCACGCGAAGGCAGAGCCGAGCCGAATCCCACAAACCAGCGCTCGAATAGGTTTCGCCAGCTCGGGACCGCTTCCTTATCCAAAGCCTCTTCGAGCGACATCCGGGACCGGGCGAGGAGCTCGGGCGTCACCTCCGGCGAAGGCCGCTCAGAAAGCAATGCGAGGAGCCGCTCGGTCTCTCCCAGGCGTATGCGGCAGGCGGGGCAAGCGGCGACATGCTCGTCGAGCGCCGCCCGGTCTTCCGCGGCCAGCTCGCCGTATATATAGAGGCTGAAGTTTTCCTCGAATTCCTGGCAGCTCATGGGCGCCTCCTTGCCAAAATCTTTAGACCAGGTCGTTCAATTCCAGGCGCAGCTTCTGCGTGGCCCGGAAGAGCGAATTCTTGGCGGTCTCTTCCGTGGTCCCGCACACCTCGCCTATAGCTTTGAGCTTCATTCCTTGAAAGTGGCGCAGCTCGAACACCATTCGCTCGCGGGGGGCAAGCCTAGTAAGCGCTTTTTCAACCCGCTGGCGGATCTCGCCCGACCGCGCCTCGCGCTCCGGGTTGCCCCCGGGGCGCTTTTCGGGAACCGTTTGTAAGAAATCCGTCCCACCTTCTTGGGTTTCCGGCGCTTGGATTTCCTCGCGGGACTTCTGCCGCCGCAGGTAATCGAGACAGGCGTTGGTGACCACTCGGTACAGCCAGGTCGAGAACCGCGATTCGAAACGGAAGCGCCCGAGCGAGCGATAAACCTTCAAGAAGGCCTCCTGATAGAGGTCGGGAGCCTGGTCAACCGAGGGCACAATCTTTAGAATCAGCCGCAGGACCTGCTGGTCGTACTGGCGCACGATCGCGTCAAAGGCGGTGCGGTCGCCCTGTTGCGCGAGGCGAATGAGCGCGATCTCTTCGCCCGGCTCCTCGCGCGAACTAGGTATGTCCCCGGCCAGCGTCAAGCAGCCATCCATCGCAGATTGGCTCGTGCCTTCCCCATTTCCTTGGACGCACGGCCTTAAAGAAGGTAAGCCGGCGCGGGTTAGATTCGCAAGGGGAAGCGCGGATCCAGAGCGGCAGCGGCCTCGTGAGACTGGCGGAACTCGCCCGAACAGCGCCAGCTAAGGGACAGCCGCGTGACGGCGCAACCGGATCGCGATATGGCGCTACCGTTTCGGGATCCAGACGAAGGGTTTCCAGTTGGTTTCGAGGACTTGGCACTTCTGGCAGTCGAAGCGTTTCAAGCCCTCGCCGCTGCCGCTAATGCGGGTGGGCGTGACCTCATCGAACTTGATTTTCGTGACCACGTCGCACCAATTGGAGTACTGCCCCGGGGGCAAATTTCCTTCGACGCATGGCAGGTGGCTGCGCGACTCACCGACCCATTTGTTCCCTTGCCGCTTGCACTCGCTGCGGATATAAGCGCCGTGAGCGAGGAACGCTCCGGACATGTTGGACCATTCGGCATAAAAGTGGCCGGGGCCTTGCCGGACTCGGTACTCGCGCCCGGTCGTCTCCGAAACCCACACGTCCTTCGCCGCCGCAGCGGGCGAAGGGGCAGTGGCCGCGGGCATTCCGGGAGCGGAGGCCGTCGGTTTTGGCTCCTCGGAACAGGCGCAGGTTCCGAGAACGGCCAACGCGCCTGCAACCGCCAACATTTCTTGAACGCGCATCAAGGCGTCCCTCCGCTCTCTAAGAAAAGATAAGCTCCACAATTATCTTTTATACCATCAACCGCCGGGTTCGCGCGCGAAAACCAAGAAGGCGAGCCGTGATCCGTGCGGCGCCACGCTTCGCCATTTTGGCCCCCTATGGTACGATGGACTGTGTCGCAAGTCTCGCTGCGCGTGCCGGCCTGACAGGGCGAACCGAATTCCCGTCGCTTGCCTGCGAAACTTGCCTGCGCAAGCAGGGCAGGGACGAAAGCCTGGGTTCCGGCCTCCCCGATGCCGTTCATCGGGGCGCCTCCTGAATGACTCCACAGCCAAAGCCACGCATTCTGAGCGGCATGAGACCCACGGGGAAGCTGCACCTGGGGAATCTGGTAGGGGCGCTTCAGAACTGGATCGAGCTCGAGGACCATTACGAGAGCTTTCACTTCGTCGCCGATTGGCACATGCTGACGACCGATTACGCGGACACCGCCGAGCTGCGGTCGAACGTTCAAGAAATGGTGACGGACTGGCTGGCCGCGGGGCTCGATCCCGCCAAGGCCACATTTTTTATTCAGTCGCGCCTGCCGGAGCACGCCGAACTCCACCTTTTACTCTCCATGGTGACGCCGCTCGGCTGGCTCGAACGCGTCCCAAGTTACAAGGAGCAGCTCGAGAATATCAGGGACCGCGACCTTCACATGTACGGGTTTCTCGGATATCCGGTGCTTCAGGCGGCCGATATCCTTATGTATAAGGCGAATGCGGTTCCGGTGGGCGAGGACCAGGTGTCGCACGTCGAGCTGACGCGCGAGATCGCGAGGCGCTTCAACGGCTTTTACGGCGCGGTCTTCCCTGAGCCCCAGGTCCTGCTCACGCGCGCGCCGAGACTACCGGGGACGGACGGCCGGAAAATGTCAAAAAGCTATAATAATGCCATCTATCTCTCCGATCCGCCGGAGGTCGTTTCCAAAAAACTTGCCACCATGATCACAGATCCCGCGCGGAAGCGGCGGACGGACAAAGGCAACCCGGACGTTTGCCCCGTTTTCGATCTCCACAAAGTGTTTTCGACCGCACCGCACATTGACCAGGTCAATCGGGAGTGCCGGACGGCAGAAATTGGATGCCTCGATTGCAAACAGATTCTTGCAGGCAATATCAACAAGGGCCTCGAGCCTATCCAGAAGCGTCGCAGACCGTATGAACGGGACCCCGAGAAGGTCTGGGCGATTCTTGAAGAGGGCACAGAGAAAGCCCGCAAGGTTGCGCAGGAGACAATGCGCGAGGTGCGTGCGGCGGTGAAGATTGATTACTCGAGCGCCCCGACGGGAGCGAACGGATAGGAGGCCGATCAAAAGACGCGGAGCATATCATTCTGAGCCCCTTCGCTCTGCTCAGCGCAGGCTCTTCGCTTGTCATTCTGAGCGAAGCGAAGAATCTCGCTCTGACTGCCCAGGGTAAACTCCGCGAAAAATCTGGCTCTGAAAGCCGACGAGGGAAGATCTCGAGGCGAGATCCTTCGCTTCGCTCAGGATGACAGGCCGCGGGAGTTGGCACCCACTTTCGATCTTCTTTACACCATGGCTGAAGTGAACGAGA
>QHZN01000311.1 GCA_003225365.1 Acidobacteriota bacterium | reverse complement strand
GACAGTTTATGACCTGGTGGGCCACGGCCCCGGGGGAGAACTCGAGCAGCGGGTGGGCGAGTGGCGGATGGAATGGCGGCGCGACTCCGCCGGACGATGGCGCGTCGGGCGTTGGGAAGCCGGCGTCGAAACGCGCAGTCGCGCGCCGCGGCGCCTGTTCAGCGACGTCACCGCGGCGGCGCTCGGTGGAACCGCCTCGTTTCGCGAGCAGATGCTCCGGGGCACGGACGATTGGCGCTCGCAACTGGACGCAGCGTGGGGCATCGACGTTTACGGCAACACGGGATTGGCGGTCGGCGATTTTGACGGCGACGGATTCGATGACCTCTACGTTTGCGAACCCGCGGGCCTCCCCAACCGCCTTTATCGCAACCGAGGGGACGGGACGTTCGAAGACGTCAGGGAAACCGCAGGCGTCGGTCTCCTCGACGACACCGCCTGCGCCCTCTTCGCCGACTTCTTGAACCGCGGCCGGCAGGACTTGATCGTCGTGCGCACCGCCGGCCCCTTGCTCTTTCTCAACCAGGGCGGCGGGCGATTTGAGCTGAAGCCGGACGCCTTCCGGTTCGCCGAGCAGCCGCAGGGCACATTTACGGGTGCGGCTGCCGCCGATTACGACGGCGACGGGAGGCTCGACGTTTATTTCTGCCTTTACAGCTACTACCTGGGCCTCAATCAATATCATTATCCGCTCCCATATTATGACGCGCAGAACGGCCCTCCCAATTTCCTCTTCCACAACGAGGGCGACGGGACTTTCCGAGACTCGACGTCCGAGACGGGGCTCAACCAGAACAACAACCGCTACAGCTTCGCTTGCGCGTGGGCGGATTTTGACGGCGACGGCCGACCGGACCTCTCGGTCGCGAATGACTTCGGGCGGAAGAACCTCTATCACAACAACGGGAACGGGACGTTCACCGACCTCGCCGGCGAAGCGGGCGTCGAAGACTACGGCGCCGGCATGAGCGTCTGCTGGGTGGATTACGACAACGACGGCCGGCCGGACCTTTACGTCGCAAATATGTGGTCGGCGGCGGGGCAGCGCCTGACCCAACAGCCGGTCTTTCAGCCCGTTGTGAAAGATGCCACTCGGGCGGCATTCCGAAAGCACGCCGCGGGCAATTCACTTTACCGAAATTCCGGAAGAGGAAAGTTTCAGGACGCGACCGCACAAGCGGGCGTCGCCAAGGGCCGCTGGGCGTGGTGCGCCGACGCCTGGGATTTCGACCACGACGGCTTCGCCGACCTCTACATTGCCGACGGGTTTATTTCCGGGCCCAAGCGGCTTGAACTTTCCAGCTTCTTTTGGCGGCAAGTTGTGGCCAATTCCCCGCTGGATACGAAACCCTCACCCGCTTACGAAAGGGGGTGGAACGCTATCAATGAGCTGATTCGCTCCGACGGCACTTGGGCGGGCTATCAGCGAAACGTCTTTTACGCGAACAATCGGGATGGCACTTTTTCCGACATCTCCGGTGTCGTCGGATTGGATTTCCCGGAGGATTCGCGCGCCTTCGCTCTTGCCGACTTCGATCACGACGGGCGGCTCGAGGTGGTTCTCAAGAGCCGCAATACTCCCCGGCTGCGAATATTGCGCAACGAGATGGATGCGCCCGGAGATGTCGTCGCCGTCTTGCTTCGAGGAAGGGCGAGCGGGCGCGATGCCATCGGCGCCGTGGTCACGGTAGAAACGGAGAGCGGCCGCCAGGCGAAGACGCTCCAGGCCGGTTCCGGGTTTCTGACCCAACATACGAAGGAACTTTTCTTCGGGCTGGGCGAGCGTGGCGGCAACGTCCGCCTCACGGTGCGCTGGCCCAATGGGTCGGTTCAAGCTCATGAGAATATCCCTCGAAACCAGCGAATTGAAATCGAAGAGGGCTTGGAAAAGTTTCGCGCCAAGCCTTTCGATCCGCGGCGAACGGCGGCTTCCCCGAGCGCCGCCGCTCGCTTGGCGGAGGGGCCGGACGTGGCCCGAGAAACCTGGCTGGTCGAGCCGCTCGCGGCGCCCGACTTTTCATTGCCGGACTTTGAAAACCGGATGCACTCTCTCCACGCGCTCGCCGGGCGGCCCGCGCTACTCACTTTTTGGGAGGCCGAGTGCCCTCGTTCGCGCGAACAACTGACTCGCATCCAGGCATCGGCTGCGGCGCTCCGGGACCGCCCGTGGGGATGGCTCGCCGTCAACGCCAGCGAGGCAGGAGGGCTCGAAAGGATTCGTGCCTTTGCAGGAGAGCACCGCCTGACCTTTCCCCTGCTCGGGGGGGCGGCGGACGTCGTCGCGATCTACGACATCATATTTCGTTACCTCTTCGACCGCAGGGTGGATATCGCGGCGCCCACATCATTTCTTCTGGATGAGCAGGGAAGAATCCTCAAGGTCTATCAGGGCGTTTTCTCGGCAGACAAGTTTCTGAAGGACTGGGAAACCCGGCCGCGCTCGCTCGAGGAACGTCTCCGCCGCGCGACACCGTTTCCGGGAACCTACTACGGCGCGGCGCTGCGCCGGAACCATTTCACCTACGGTGTGGCCTTCTTCGAGCGCGGATACGACGACCAGGCGGTGGCGGCGTTTGAAGAAGCCATTGCCGCCAGGCGCGACGATGCGGACGCTTATTACAATCTGGGCACGCTTTTCGTGAGAAAGCAGTTGCTCCAGGAAGCGCGGGAGAACCTCGACCGGGCGGTGAGCTTAAAGCCCAACTATCCGAACGCCTGGATTAATCTCGGCTTGATCTCGGAACGGGAAGGGAAGTCGGAGGAGGCGATCAGGGACTTCGAGCGGGCGATTCAGCAAGACCCGGGGAGCGCCATTGCGCACCTCAACCTGGGCAACCTCTACCGTCGCATTGGAAGGCCCAAGGATGCGCAGGCAGCGCTCGAGCGCGGGGTCGAGCTTTCCCCGAACGACCCGGAAGCCGTTTACAGCTTGGCGATGTTCTATGCCGAGCAGAATGATCTTGGGGAGGCGCGAAAATATCTGGAGAGAGCCTTGCAGCTTGAGCCTAATTTTCCGAACGCCCTCAATAATCTGGGAGTGCTGCTGCTCCGATCGAGAGACGTGGCGGGCGCGGAGCGCGAGTTCGAGCAATGCCTCCGCGTGGCGCCGGACTACGAGCAGGCGTACCTGAATCTCGCACAGCTCGAAGTCGCACTTGGGCACAAGGACCGAGCGCGCGCGTTATTGCAAGAATTCCACCAGCGCCACCCCGAAAATAAACCCGTCGAAGAAGCGCTCCGGCAGCTCGGCCCGTAGGGAAGCAATGG
>QHZN01000310.1 GCA_003225365.1 Acidobacteriota bacterium | reverse complement strand
TAGGAAACGGAAAGGGGAATGGGCGATGGGTATTTGGTGGTGAGTGTGAGCAGGGGCGGCGGGTTAGGGGGTAGAAACGGGTTTCCACCGTTGCCAAAAGTGCCATGGAGGTCCTCCGGTGGCCACGTCGGCCCCCGCGCCACCTGGATCGAGATCGATGGCGGCGGTGTATGGATCTCCGCCATAAGAGAGCCAGTCGATCAGCCACTTCTCACCGTTGAATGCCGAATGAAGCTCGAGGAGTGCTCGTCGTGGTGAATCAAATACTATCCCGCTTGGTCCCTGAACTGAAATAGCAGTGATAACGGCGTCTACCCTATCCTCGCCTGGCGAGGGGCCACCCGAGCGCTGAGTTCGCACCCCATAGGAATAGAGAAGCACGCGAGCACCGCCATAAGGATCGGATTCTTCGGGTGAGTTGTTGAGAAATCCGCGAAGGAACTGCCCGTATTCCTCCCTGTCGGCGCCATATCCCTCCGAACTAATGACGCCTATTACGACCGCAGTAATTACGTCTGGGTTGAAGGATCGGCCGCATGCTCGTGGCCGCGCGGGGAACCCCGCTTGGTCGCAATGGAAATCCTGAAAACGAGTGTTGTCCAGGAAGAACTGAACGTCGCCACCTCGAACAGCAGCGTCAATTTGAGCCGCGAATGAACGGAAATCATGGATGTCGTCGTAGGAACCAATCGTGTTGGGACCAAAGGGGGCGACGAGCGTTGGCACAGCTGGAGCCGTCGCCACGCTTGTAGGAGTCGGCCGAGGCTGGGTTGCTGCTGAGCTCGCTTCCTGACCAACAATCTCCTCGCTTTCCCCGCCCGTTTGTATAGCCGCCCAGGCCAAGACAGCGAGACCTCCCGCGAGCGCGACAGCCGTCATCACGCCGCTGATTTTCGCCCATAGCGGCCAGCGCACCCACCAGCGCCGCCGCTCGGCGGGCGCCACACTCGCCGCCTCCTGGCGCGAAGCAACGCCGAGCTTCGAAAGTATCTGCGAGACGTGATACTTGGCGCCATCCAACGTGACGCCAATTCGCTCTGCGATCTGCTCGTTGGACAAGTGCTGACGCAGAAGTTCCAGAACCTCCCACTCGCGCGGGGTCAAAATGTCCGGATGGCGCGGCCGACCTCGCCTGCCCATAGCAAGCGCATTTTCGCACCGGAATGGCCTGATTTACACTACCCGCGCCAGTCTGTGCACCTCCCGTTCGCGACAAGGCGTGGGCAATGCCCCTCGTGCAGAGCCGCCGGGATCGCACGCAGCGCTGGCCCGAAGGGCCGGGTCAGCTTCGTGATGGCGGTGATGGCGGCGAAGCCGCCCGGCGGGTCCGGGGGCGGCATCGTGGCGGGCCGGGTGCGCGATCGAGTGCGCCGAAACGGGGCTGGCGGATGGCGTCTTAGAATGAGGTAGCTTGAACCCATGAGTAAACGACTCGCAACAGCTGTTGACAAGCTCAAGGAGCATTGCCAAAGCATGCTGCGCGAAGACGAACACATTCTCCTAGACGCAGAATGCAGTGTGTACCGCCGAAAGTGGCCATTTCCGCAGCTCGGTGCGGGCCGGGCCTTCCTAACCGAATCGCGCCTAATATGGATTCGCCACTGGTCTTTGCTGCCGTCCGATATCCGTCGCGCGATATCCATCCCAGACGTGCTCGAAGTTCCTCTAGGTCGGGTTCGACTGCTTCGCAGGGAGCGCTGGGGATTCAACTCGTTTCTCATCCGAGTAGCCTGGGATGACACCGAGTATTACTTGAGACTTGGCCTAGGCCCCTATCCCCTCCTGCGCCGAAATCCGGAAACCAGCGAAGAATGGTTCAGGCGATTGCAGGCACTTCGAGAGGAGTGAGCATGCACCTGCAGATTTTGACTGCCCGATGACGAGTGGCAGGCAGGGCGCGCTCGCACGGCGCTGCGCGCCTTGGCGGTCGCCGCGATCAGCGCGTGCGGCTCTGCCCGGAGAGGCCGGTGAGCTTCGCGACGTGGGTGACGGCGGCGAAGCCGGCCGGCGGGTGCGGGGCGACGTTGTTTCTTACGGAAAAACCCGTACGTAACCACCGAACGGTTTCTACTCTCTGAGAGAATTCGTTCGTGAGTCTATATGTTGGCTACTTTGATGACAGTGGGCGTAAGGACGGCCCAAATCCGATTGCGGTTGTCGCTGGCTTCGTTGCGCATCCGGCTGATTGGCTGGGCTTTAATCCTCGCTGGCAGAAGATTCTCGATAAGCACGGCATAGAGGTCCATCACCAGAACAAGTGGTCAAATCACGCACCGCCCTTCACTCCTGACGACTGGCCCGACTCTCGGCGGCACGAGTACCTCAACGAA
Source organism: Acidobacteriota bacterium (assembly GCA_003225365.1). Taxonomy (GTDB): domain Bacteria; phylum Acidobacteriota; class Terriglobia; order UBA7540; family UBA7540; genus Gp13-AA74. Next base: position 957 of record QHZN01000310.1, on the reverse strand, counting down.
CTGATTGACTTGTTTACTGGACTCAATGCGGTGCCTATTGGCGCGGCTGTCCAAGAGGATAGGTTTGACGCCCTTTTCCCCGAGGGCCGCAAGTACATGTCCGTCATTGGCTATGCTGCTCAGTGCGTGTTCGGCGCGACAGCCGAAGTCGTGAGGAGCCGCGTTCCAGCTGCCCGAATAGCGTACGTCTTCGAGAGTGGCACCCCAGAATTTGGAGCGATTCAGCAGACGTTTAACAGAAGTATCGCCATACCAGAGACCAAAGAGAAATTCGGCCTGATCTCGCTGGCAGAGGGTGATAAGCGGGACTTCAGGCAGCTTCAAGCCGCCGACATCATGGCGTACGAGACCTTCAAACTCTTTGAGAAGGGCGACGACCGGGGATCCTGGAATGCACGATATCCCCTACGGGAAATCGGTAATCGTCTGCCAGTCGGGATATTGATGACTCCCAGTGACGATATGCTGAAGTACGCTTCAGATATACGACGTTGGCAAGAACTCCAAGAGAGCCCGGAGTCACTTTGAGCGTAAGCGTATATCAGCTAGCTGGCAGCATGGAGGGGGAGCGTAGCCTGTTGAGGACGCGAAACGAGGGTGTATTCACCCGAACTAGTGTGTTCGAAATGTGGAATTCGACTCAGCACCGAAGTGATACCTCACGCTTCTGTCCTCGTACCCCCATGCAGGTACGAGAAGGGACATTATGGTTAACAAAGGCACGGCGGATGGCGAATTTCAAGACCGCCGCATTCAATAACGTCGTGACGCCTACCTGCCCTTCCCATTCAATCGTTCCCATCCCCGCTCTTGTCGGATTCGGGTCATGAGCACGTCCAGCAACTTGCAGACGGCTTCATCGAGTGCAGCATCAGTGTGTTGGCAAACCAGGTCAAGCTCGCGCTGCGTCGGGTCGTGTTGGAGACCTCGCTCACGAAGGCCAGCGACGATGTCGTC
>QHZN01000309.1 GCA_003225365.1 Acidobacteriota bacterium | reverse complement strand
GAAGAAGCAGACCGGATTGCTGCCCGCTGAACTGGTATTCGACTCCCGCCTCACCACGTATGAGCATCTCAAGGAAATCAATCGGCGGGGCATCCTCTTTATGACCCTGCGGCGGCGCTCCAAGAAAATGCTCGGCGAGATCTGGAGCCGTCCCGTCTCCGCCTGGCGCCGGATCAGCTTGCCCTCTTTAGCCCGCGCTTTCCGCACTCCTAAAGTCTTGGATGAGCGCATTCAACTGAAGGAATATGGTGGCGAATTGCGCCAGGTCAGCGTCATTGATATCGGACACGAAGAGCCCACCATTCTACTCACCAACAACTTCAAAATTAGCTGCTCGGCCCTGATCACGCGATACGCCCAAAGAATGCTCATCGAGAACGGAATCTCCGAAGCTATCCAGTTCTTTCATATTGACGCCCTCTCTTCCATGATCGGCCTTAAAGTCGACTTCGACTTGCAAATCACTCTCATGGCCAGTTCTCTCTACCGGCTTATGGCCCAGCGCATTGGACGCGAATACAGCCGGGCTCAGGCAAAGACCATCTTCAGAAACCTCTTGGATATCTCGGCGACCGTGACTATCGAAGAACGTCGAGTAGTCGTCACACTCGACAAACGCGCTCACAATCCCTACCTTGTCTCTTCTGGACTGGCGAACTCTTCCACTCCTATGCCTTGGTTCGCCGGCAAGAAGCTCGTCATCGAGTTCTCCTGAACCAAGTCTGTCGTCAATCATCAAACTGTTAGTTGTTTTCCAGTACTGTGGAAATCGAGGCTATCGCGCCAAGCAAAGCTTGGAGGAGGAGGAAGTCATGTGAGTTGACGGAAACCTCTTAATGGAATCCAGTTGGTGAGAATCCAACCCGGTCAAAGCCGTAGCGGGCAGGCCGGTAGTGAGCCTTGCCTCTCATGGGGTGACCTGTGGGGGTTGAAGCGTAGGCAGCAAGTAAGCGGGCCGTGAGGATCAGCTCCGAAATCGTTCACGTTGCGGTGTCGACGTTCTTAGCCTGATGGAAGACAGCAATCGAGCAACCGTTATGCGAGGTTGTGACGAGCCGCCGGAGTCCCTAGCCCAGGGCACGCTTACAGAGGGATTCCCCAGGAACTTGGGAGAGCTCCCCGTCTCCTGTGAAAAAAAGCAGGTACGCGAAATCGAGGGAAACCGAGATGGCGCGGAAGGGCGATGGAGCAGTCTTACGAACCCATAGTACCGATGACAGTGGGGAACCGCAGGGCCACGGTGGATGTGGCGGCCACGGGACCCAACCGAGGGAAGGGGGGAACAAATCAACGAATCGGGTGAAGGAAACATGACCGATACACAGAAGTCGAGCACCATGTCCCCAGAACTTGCCCGAATAGCCGAACTGGCAAAGGAAGACAAGCAGCGGAAGTTCTTCTCGATCGCTCACCTTTTGACGATCGATGCGTTGTATGCGGCATTTCTCAGCCTAAGAACGGAGGCGAGCGCGGGAGTGGACGGCGTCACGTATAAGCAGTATGACGGGAATACGTGGGAAAAGATTCCGATCCTGCATGGAAAGCTGAAGAGTGGCGAATACCGGGCGCAGCCGTTGAGACGAATCTATATTCCGAAAGAAGATGGAAGGCAGAGACCCATCTCGATTCCGTCTCTGGAGGACAAGATTGTCCAGCGGGCCACGGTGAAGCTGCTCAACGCGATCTATGAGCAAGATTTTCTGGAATGCTCCTATGGATTCCGTCCGGAACGCAGTGCACAAGACGCACTCGACGAAATCGGCAAGGTGATTTGTCGCCGGCCGATCTCGTTTGTTCTAGAAGCTGACATTTGCAGCTACTTCGATAACATCGTTCGAAGTCAACTCATGGAGATGATCGAGAAGCGAGTCAGTGATGGAAGCGTCCTGAGATTGATACGGAAGTGGATCAACGTCGGTGTGATCGATGACGGCAGGCTTCTGATGGCCGAGAAGGGAACCGGACAGGGGCAGGTCATTAGCCCCTTGCTGGCGAACATCTACCTTCATTATGTACTGGATGAGTGGTTCCAGGACGTGGTGAAGCCGCGGCTGAAAGGCGAAGCTTACGAGGTTCGATTTGCCGATGATTTCATTCTCTGTTTTCAGTATCGGGAAGATGCGGAGAAAGTGCTGGAAGTACTCCACCAGCGGTTTGCCAAGTATGGGCTGCAACTTCATCCCGACAAAACTCGACTGATCGAGTTTGGGCCAAAGGCTCTGACAACATCAGAACAGCAAGGCGGGACGAAGCCGGCCACCTTCGACTTCCTCGGCTTCACGCACATCTGTGCGCGGAGTCGGCGGGGGTATTTCACGATTCACGTTCGGACCATGCGGAAGCGGTTCAAACGCAGCCTGAAAGCAGTGGCGGCGTGGTGCCGGCAACACCGTCATGATCCGGTCGAGGAACAGTGCAAGGCCCTCAATCGGAAGCTCCGGGGGCACTACCAGTACTACGGACGACCGACGAACTATCGATGTTTGTGGCGGTATTATCGGAAAGTTCGCCGTATCTGGAAAACTTGGCTGAACCGGCGGACTCGGGGCAAGACCTTGAACTGGGAACGCTACGCTCGGCTTCTTTGCTGTCATCCATTGCTGCTTCCTCGCATCACGCGTGCTTGGGTTTCCTAGCGGTGCCGGGGAGTATGGTTTGAGGAACCGAGTGCAGTAATCCTGCAAGCTCGGGTCTGTGAGGGGGGAGGTCCGCCTCGTCATGGTGATCCTAAGTTGGGCACGAAGCCGGAAACGGCGGATACAGACAAGGTGATCCTACCGCGATGCGCGGCCTCCTCTACTCG
>QHZN01000308.1 GCA_003225365.1 Acidobacteriota bacterium | reverse complement strand
TCCGCTCTTGCCATACCCCGGGGCAGCATTAGACTGGGTTCGCAGACCCTCCCCAAGTACAGGTTCCTTATTGCCCCTCGTCTGTTCGACTTGCCAGTAGATTTCGCCTCAGGTGGAGGGCTATCTTAGGGGAGGACGAGGCCGATCGCGTTGGCAAGGAGCCTGTGCCAAAGATAGCGTGGGTCTGCTGTTTTCGACAATGACCTCTAGAACGAACGGTCTCATCGATTTTTTGATTGTTGCGAGTTTCCCAACCCGCCCGGGCAAGCGTGCTTTTGCAGTATTCAAGAGAATGTTGAGGAGCTCGTTGATGAAACGCAATCGGTTGCTTTTGTTTTCCCTCATCCTGCTTTGCCTCTCCCCCTACTCCCACGCGCAAAGTTGGTCTGGAATCCTTGACCCCAAGCGTGCTATCGACTGGTCAGGAGCAGGCGTCACTGGCGGCATTCCCAATCGAACGACCATCTGTAGCACTTTGAATCCTGGCGCGACAACGGCGCAGATCCAGTCGGCACTCAACTCCTGTCCAAGTGGTCAGGTAGTCTTTTTGAACTCTGGAAATTATGGATTAAACAGTGGATTGACTGTTCCTAGTAATGTTACGCTTCGCGGCGCAGGGGCGAATCTGACGACCCTTACTTTTACTGGAAGTTCATCCTATTACTGGGGCAGCTATTTGATAGGTTTCTCAGGAAACTACAACGGATCAGCCGACAATGGTTCACCACCAGGACCGGGTGGTTCGCTTAATTGCTCTGGCTCTCCTGGGCCACCGAGTACTTATACCGGCTGCACTCAGTTAAGAAGCTGGGTCGGTACAAATGGCTTGACTGGGGTCTATACAAAGGGAGCAACCATATTGAACCTAAGCTCGGCTCCAGCCGGGTTGAACGTCGGAGATATGCTGCAACTAGTCCAGACTGATGACCAGGCCGTAGCGAGTACTGGGCCATTCGTATGTTCCCTGTCAAGCGCTGGATGTTCGCGTGAGGGTGAGGGGCTTTCCTACCACGACACGGCGATGCGGCAAAACGTGAAAGTTGTCGCAATCAATGGGTCAGCCGTTACGGTTTCTCCTGGCATCTACGCCGACTTTTGGCTGAGTAGCAAGAATCCCGTGGCCTATTGGTGGGGCGGTGATACGCGCATGGCCGGAGTGGAGAATCTCACAGCTACGACCGGTTTAGGAGTGTGGGCTGGGCTTCTCAGCCATGAAGCATCCGACTGTTGGTTTTCAGGAGTTGCCTTGCATGTTGGAAACGGATCGCGGCAGGGGTTTCTGATTCATTTGAGCAGGAACATAACTATTCAGAACAGCTTCCTGGATGTAATGGCAGGTGGAGGATTTGGTTCAACTACGAGTTATGGAATAACGAACATCGCATCATCGGCCACCCTAGTTCAGAACAACATTCTGAAAAATGTCGAGTCTCCCATCCTCACGGCGGGAGGATACGCCGGCGACGTATATGCCTACAATTATGACCCAGGGATTTGTACGCCATCGACGGGCTGCACAGGAATTTTTACCGGGCATGACGTGGGAGGGATGTTCATTTTACTCGAAGGCAACATCGGACCGCAGATTCGACCAGACACATACCACGGAAACGCGCTCTTCTGGACGATCTTTCGCAATCGTCTTACGGCCACTGAGCAAAACATGAATCAAGAAGCGGCTATTGACTTGTTGGCGTTCAGCCGCTACTACAATGTCATCGGAAACGTGCTTGGGACCAGCGGAAACTCCAACAATTACGAATGCTCAAATAGCGCCACCTCCAACTGCGGTCGGTTTAGCCCGAATATATTCCGCCTGGGGTACCCAGGAGAAAACGCAACAACAGGTTCCGAAGCTGGCGTTAATCCAGACGGGCAGGTAAAAGCCACGCTGATGCGCTGGGGAAACTACGATGTTGTGAGCGCGGTTAACCGCTTCATATCTTCGGAGGTTCCAACCGGTCTCAGTCAGTACGCAAATCCTCTCCCTGCGAGTCAAATTCTTCCGCCATCGCTCTACCTTTTGTTGAAGCCCTCTTGGTGGCCTGCTTCGAAGCCGTGGCCCGCAATCGGACCTGATGTAGCTGGCGGCAATATCTCAGGATTGGGGGGCCATGCCTACATGATTCCGTCACAAGATTGCTACACGAGCATCAGCGGAAACATGACAAGTTTCAATGCGGCGACCTGCTATGCCTCGGGCACGGCATCCGCGCCTGCTCCACCCACGGGTCTCCAGGCAGTTGTTCAGTGATTTCTCGCTGATCGACCTCCTGTTTATGATCCGTTTCGCAGCCGGTATTTCGTCTTCGGCGGTCAGCGCCGCAGAAGCCCGTGACAAAACGTCAGAGAGCAACAGCACCGCAGGCGCCGTGATCGGGGGGCGCGAGTAATTGCAATCTGTGACTCGCCGAGCGTCCAAGCGAGCCAACCGAGTCAAGGCACTCGAAGAATTCCATCCTCCGAGCGATCGCGAGTCTCCCTTAGCTTGCCGGCACGGGACGTATCAACAGTGCCACCTTCCAAGCCGTCGACACACTCTCCTGAGCCGCTATCCTCAATTCCTGGGGCGCACTAATTGTTTCGGCTAGCACCTGTGAGTTGGCGGAGCAACGCCACATATTTTCTCTTCTCGCCAGTCCAAGAAAAACCCTCACGCAGGGCTACAGAGCGCTCCCGGTAGTGGAGCAGAGCCTCAGGGTTCTCGGCGATGCGGTCCAGAACGGCACTCAGTGAGCAGGGATCGTTCCACTTAAAGAAAATGCAGTCCTCCTCACTGAGGTAATACGAGATCGCGTCGTTCCGGACAGTCATGACTGGCAGTCCCAGCGATATGTACTCGACCAACTTCAAAGGCAGAGCGTAGTTAGTGACAGAAGAAATCTCGAGAGGGACAATCCCGACATTACAGTCGGCGATCCGCTCGGGAATGGAATGCACAGGGTAGCTGTGATTGTCAAAATCAACGATGCCCTCAAGTCCCAACGATTGGATCATCTGCTTTAGCGATTGACTAAAGTCTCCCTCCCCAATGATTCTCAAAGAGATCCGGTCCTTGTGACGGACCCTTGCCAAGCCATCCATCAACATCCGGAGTCCTGAACGCTCGAGGATCGTTCCATGGAAAACAAGTCTTATCTTGCCCTCGATACTGAAAGACTTTTGGAGGCAAAAGAGTTCATCATCCGCAAAGTAGCTGTTCCTGCCAGAGAAGCACTCGATAAAAGAATCCGCCCTCGCCCCCCTTAAATTTCGACGCGAACGTGTTAGGCATCGGATCGTGAATATCCAGAATGACCTTCGCTCCGAACAGTCTGGGAATAATGGTAGCGAACACCAGGAAATCCGGCATGTTGTTGACATGGATGGCCACGTACTTCCGCTTGAAGAAAAGTTTAGTGGTCACTCCTAAGCACTTGAGAAAGAACTTCAGATACTCAATGAGGTATCTGAAATGCCCCCCACCGCGATACTTGGCTTGATTCAGCCGGAATACATGTACGCCACGAACTACCTCCGTCGGGGCGGAACCCTCCTTCCGCAATGCCAAAAAGTCCACATCAAATCCTCCATCAACAGCTGCTTCAGCCTCCCGAATAACCCGCGGATCCTGCTCATAGTAACTGTAAGCGATCATGAGGACTGCTTCCCGCTGATGGGGGGTGCCAGTCACTGAAAGAGTCTCGATTCCAACTTCCTAATTACGCGCTTAAAATCGGCGACCAACCCGGGATCAGCTAGGACGTTTTCAGGGTGCACCAACATAACGATGTCTCGGCATTTGGCGCGATCCAGCAGCCAGTCCACCGTGAACTTCGTGGTGTCCCTCCAAGGTGGCTCGAGCCAAAACGCCGAAGGGAAGACCAACAGGCCGTCGCCGACATGCGTGGGTTCAATCGATGGGTCTTGCAGATTACCGAGGAACAACCGCATGGATGCGTGCCTAGCCCACTCAACATATCTTTCTGGTTCGTACGGGGAGTAATGATGAAATCCATATTTTGCTCCACCGGAACCATGCTTGGACACAGCTAACACGCTCCTTGCGACGTGGCGCTCAACGATCTGTTTCTCCTTCAGGAAAGTCTCAAGTGAGCGAGAATTTTCCAAATGCAGTCCGATTTCGTGGCCGCCTGCGTCCAGAATGTCAATGGTTGACTTGGAGGGAAGTGTACACCGACGAAAGAAGACATGCGCACGTGCTCCCTCCTGGTTGAGCCAATCCAGCATTGTCC
>QHZN01000349.1 GCA_003225365.1 Acidobacteriota bacterium | reverse complement strand
GGCACTGTTCCCGCGCAAACCTTTTCAGGCGATCCGTTCGGCTTACGGCGCTAAATTGGCCGAGTTCTATCGCACGCATGAAGATTGGTGCATGAGGAATAACCATCCTTGTGATCCCGAATCCGTGGATAGCTCTGTTGTTGGCGACGTCGTAACAAGTGCTCAGGAGCACGCCCTTGCATTCGTGATTTCCTATGATGCTATTCAGGACTTTCCAGGAGATCTAAAGGCGCCGCCTGGACCCGGAAAGGTCGTTTACGTCTACCGCCACGTGGACAACGAGGCCACCTTGGAATATCGCGAATTGTTACTGAGCGACATTGAAGCGCGATTCGGGAATCTGCGGTTGAGAAGTCTGCTGGAACCGGAGAGGCTGCAACAAATCTTTGCCAAGTGATCTACTCGATCTTCTTTCCAGCTCAATCGTTCGTCAATAGTTGCTCTATACTCGTTCCATGTTTCTTCTCCTTGTTCTTCTCCTTGCTCTGCAATCCCAGCAGGCCATTAAGCTGAAGCGCTTTGAAATTTTGCGCGTGGATCCCGCGGGGATGAACAGACTGCCGCCACCATTGCGCGCCTTTTTTGCAGACCCGGTTCCGGATGCCGAACCCGTCGCGAGCCTCAACGAGGCCGCAATGCGGGCGGGATTCACTCCTCGGCTTCCCAAGTCGGCCACGCCGATTCAACTCGGCGTGACTGATCCGGTTCACACGGATGCCAGAATCGAGCTTGAGGCTCTTAGCCAGGCTTTGCGCGATGGGACGGTGACGAATGTGACCATGCCGCAAGACTGGGAAGCTGTCACGATTGCCATCGAACGGGGACCAGGCGTTCTCGCCGACTATGGCGACTTCGTTATCGTTCAGGCGCCGGCGCCTACGCTCAACACACCTTCGGGTTTTCCGTTAGACCAGTTCGTCGAGGTTCTGTTCCGCGTTGTGGGGATCAACGCACCCGATGCCCGGACGCTTCGCCAGAAGTTCGCGGCCAATCCGGCGTTGTTTTTTCCGATCCCAATCCGCTATGAAATGGACATTCACGAGGTGCGTCTGAATTCCGGTCCCGGATTGCTTCTGCAGAACGGCAGCAAGATCGGGGATTTGGCACTGGTGTGGAGCACGGCCGATCATATCTATTTCCTTACGGGCGGATTGACTGAAACCCAAGTAATAGAACTGGCAAATTCTATTCAGTAGCCGTAAGAGCCGACCTAGGCGGCAGTCTACACGAGGTTCACTTGTCGTTCTTGGGCCATGAGAGTTGCCCCGATGCGACCCCAGTGAAGAAACTGTCACTGTGCTCTGATCTGCATTCTTCCATCTCGGGGTACAGTTTCGGAAAAGCCGTTGCCTTCCGCCTGCACAAGAGACGCCGTGAGATCCGGCCAACGTACAATGCAGATCGGGATAACGTTTCTCCCCCTGCTAGCAGGCGTTTGGTCTTCGGGCAATAACACAAAAGTGCCGTAGGTAGGACGTGAAATGAAATGTCGTCTTCGACGACGGCGACACGGCAGGTCGCGCCCGACGAACTGAAGCACCGGCGCGGGTGTTGTTCGAGATGTTCAACCGCCCACGTGTGGCGTGTTTGGTATCAGACTATCGTCCGATGCGAGGGCCGACAGGATGTGCGCAAGGATCTGCGTGCGGCTGAGGGTGGCTTCCCATCCGCTCGCGGAGCCAAGGGAATCGGCTCATCCTCCCGCGCCCTCGCCGCCCAGATCCGTACCTCGGCGAGAGCTCTAACTTCCCTGGGTGTCGCCGGGTCCTCCCAAAGCACGCCAGATCGCGGCGCAAGAAAACGCGTGATGGTTGCCGCGACTCGACCACCCATTGGTAGATTGTTTTGATCCCAAACTGTGTTCCGGCAAGACGCGACCGGGGGCATCCGAATCGAAGTTGTGGATGTTATTTTGGAGTCCTCGGAGCCTCAATGTGACTGTTAAAGCTACTGAGGCGGTGTTGGCAGTAGCGGGATCGCAGAGATACTGACCAGATACACCTGACCGGTGGTAGTCAAAAAGGCCAAGCCGTCGGCTCCAAACCTCACGAGGCTCTGAGGGGAGTTAAAGATATTCGAACCGAGGTCGATGGGAAGGCGCCCTAGCAGGACACGTGTGTTGATGTCGAAGATCAGAATTCCGGAATATATCGCGAAGTAAACTCTACCACCAGAAGGGTCTGGTGCAACCGCTGCGCCCGATCCCACGAACCATGAATCAGGGAATTCGAATCGCCCCACGACTACGGATTGTTCAGGGTCGACCACCCGGCCGTTTGAACTATAGAGCAAGCCCTGAGCGTATCGGATTGTGGCGAAGTATCCGCTGATCAACCCTCCTTTGCTGGAAAGCCATTGCACTCCGAGCGGAGATACAGCCTCCCGTTTAAGCTCGAAGGATGACAGGAAAGAGTTATAGGCGTAAAGCCGCGATCCAGTGTCATCGAAAGCCAGATCGAACGTGGCCGGACCATTTGCGAAGGGCCCCTGTGAGTTCGCATCGACTTGTGGGCGTGGAACCCCGTTGTCAAAAATGCCGATGAATTGGCCCGGACGGGTCTGGTCAAAGCCGCCGGTTATACCTACGAAGGCTGATTAGGAGCTGACGGCCAGACCGCCGTCCGGACTCACCGCCATGGCGAACACGCCGTATTGTTGATCAAAACCGCCCGTTGGGTCCGCAGCGAATGCGAGATCGCGGGAGCCTGCCGCCACATTAAGCCTCGCCAGCTCGTATCCCCTTAGAGATAAGCGTAAACTGCTGATCCGTCGGGAGAGGCGGATAGAATTGATGGCTCGCTGCCAATAAATGCCGCACTTTCGATTTGGTTCGTATCGGAATCGAAAGTGACGACACTGTTCCCCATGGTCCCAGCCCGGCTCGAAGTTGCCAACAATAATTTCGATGTGCCGGGAAGGGCGCTTATCGCATTGACGGGCATGTCGATTCGCCGCACACCGGTTGAAACAGGCTGGACTTTCCATGTATTAGAAGGCCATGGTTGGAAGCTGGTGAGCGGTGCAATCACAATTTCGCCATTTACAGCGATTGCAATGGTGCTGCTGCCGGCCCGGACCGCGGCGGTCACATTAACTGCGCTTTGGCCTGAAAAGCCGCAGCTGCAAGGAGGGCCGGTGATCAACGGGACCGACACTATTGGTCGAAGGGTCCCGAAATCGTAAAAGGTGGCTGAAATCTGCGGGGAATCATTCGGCGCACCGATGCCGCACCTGATGGCAAATGACAATCGAGCGCTCCTTGCTTTCTTGTTGAATGAAC
>QHZN01000348.1 GCA_003225365.1 Acidobacteriota bacterium | reverse complement strand
GGCTTTGTCGTAAGAGGCTTTGAATACAAGCGGCACGCCGAGCGCCCGCGCTGCCTTCGAGAGAAACTCGGCCACCTTCATGGAGTGCCGCTCGCTCTCGATAACGCAAGGGCCGGCGATGAAGAACAAAGGCCGCGCTGGGCCGAGTTCGAGCCTGCCAACGCGAACGGTGTGAAGCATGGGCAACGGTCAAAAGGATAAAGTATAAAGGGTGACGGGTAAAGGAAAGCCTGAGCCCCCAAGCAGCCTGCTGAAAAACTCCTGCGGGGTACCCATCCCTTCCCGTTGGTCAGGGCAGGCTCTGAGCCCCTCGCGTCACTCACGGTTCGACTTCGCTCACTGTCCCTGAGCGGAGTCGAAGGGAGGGCAGGCTCTTCACTTGTCATTCTGGGCCCCTTCGCTCTGCTCAGGGCAGGCTCTTCACTTGTCATTCTGATCCCTTCGCTGGCTGTCATTCTGAGCGAAGCGAAGAATCCCTTTTGTTGCGCGCTCAGCGTAGACTCCGCGAACCGTCTGCTTTTCAGATTGAAAAGAAATGACCTAGATTTTTCGCGGAGTTTACCCTGAGCCTTCAGAGCGAGATTCTTCTCCCGCGACTGCGGGATCAGAATGACAGCGAAGGGCTCCGAATGACAGCGTGAGACAGAATGGCAGCGTAAGACAATTTTTCATCAGCCCGACAGGTAATTCGCACAGCCCAAAACCTGCCTACGTTACCTCGGCCTCAGCGTGCGCCGGCGCCGCCTCACGCATCCCGCCTCGCTGCTTGCGATTCTGGTACGACCGGCTCACGAAGGCCTTAAACAACGGATGCGGGTCAAGCGGGCGCGACTTGAACTCGGGATGGAACTGGCAGCCCAGGAACCAAGGATGGTCGCGGATTTCGACGATTTCGACGTAAGTGCCGTCGGGAGTTGAGCCAGTGATTTCTAGGCCGTGGGCGACCAAGGTCTCCTCGTATTCGCGGTTGAATTCGTAGCGGTGACGGTGGCGCTCGGAAATCTCGAGTTGGCCGTAGGCCCGTTCGGCGAAGGAGCCAGGCTTGAGCTTTGCCGCCCAGGCGCCCAGGCGCATCGTGCCGCCGAGCTCATCCACCCCGCGCAATTCGCGCAGCTTATAGATAACCCGGTGGGGCGTCGCAGGGTCGAATTCCGAGCTGTGCGCGCCGGCCAAGCCCGCCACGTTCCTCGCGTATTCGATGACCGCGCACTGCATCCCCAGGCAGATCCCAAAGTACGGCACCTTGCGAGTTCGTGCGTACTCGATGGCGCGCAACATCCCCGGAATCCCCCGCTTGCCAAAACCGCCCGGCACCAGAATCCCGTCGAAGCCTTCGAGCTGCGCTTCCCAGTTTTCGCCCTCCAGCCCTTCCGCTTCCACCCAAATGCGATTCACCTTTAAGCGTTCGTGAACGCCGCCGTGGACCAGCGCTTCGTTCAAGCTCTTGTAAGAGTCCTGAAAGCCCACGTATTTCCCCACGATGGCGATGTTGACCTCGCCCTCGGGATGGCGGAGCTTCTCGACCAGCTCGACCCAGGGCTGCATGCGCCGCTCGGAGGTCTGGATCTTGAGGCAGCGGAGGATCTGCTCGTCCAAACCTTCGCTCCCGAGCACGAGCGGCACCTCATAAATCTGTTCAACGTCCTTCGCCGTAATCACGGCTTCCTCGGGGACGCTGCAGAACAATGCGATCTTCGCCTTCAATTCGGCGGAGAGGTACCGGTCTGTGCGGCAAAGCAGAATATCCGGCTGGATGCCGATCTCGCGCAGCTCCTTGACGGAGTGCTGGGTGGGTTTGGTTTTGAGCTCGCCTGAGGCGCCGATGAAGGGGACGAGCGTCAAGTGGACGAAGACCACGTTTTGGCGGCCCAGCTCCTGGCGCATCTGGCGAATGGATTCGAGAAAGGGCAGTGATTCGATGTCGCCCACCGTGCCGCCCACCTCGACGATGACTACGTCCACGTCTTGCGAAATTTTCCGGATGGCGGATTTGATTTCGTTAGTGACGTGCGGGATCACCTGCACGGTCTTCCCCAGATAATCGCCGCGCCGCTCCTTGGTGATGATGGTTTCGTAGATGCGCCCGGCGGTCGAGTTGTTGTCGCGCAGCATGCGCGCGTGCGTGAAGCGCTCGTAATGGCCCAGGTCGAGGTCCGTCTCCGCGCCGTCGTCGGTGACGAAAACTTCCCCGTGCTGAAACGGGCTCATCGTCCCCGGGTCTACGTTCAGGTAAGGATCGAACTTCAGCAGCGTCAAGCGAAGCCCCCGCGCCTCGAGCAAGCAGCCGATCGAGGCCGAGGCCAGGCCCTTCCCGAGCGAACTGACCACACCTCCGGTCACGAAAATGTACTTGGCACCCATACGCCTCCTCGAATCAAGTTTTCGGTTTGGCAAAGTCCGAACAAAAATATGCCCGGCGATTTGATTTGGTGTACCGAATCGGAAGAGCGAAGGAAACTTTCGGTACGGACAATTATGGGATAAGGCGAAGCGGCGTGTCAATCCAAAATTATTATCGGCGGCGGGCCAGCCGGCGAGGCTTGATATTACGCGGGCTGATTGTAGATTTCCCGGCGGTGGCCCAGCGCGCGGACCTTGAGAATTCTGCTTTCGCGGTTAGGTTGATAAATGACCCGATAGTCGCCCACGCGGAGCTTGAAGAGGCCTGAAAAGGGCCCAACGAGCGGTTCGGGGTTGAGCGAGTCAAAATTCTCGGCTAGCCATCGGAGCTTCTTCAACACGCGCCCCGCCACTGCGGCGTCGAGATTTTCAAATTCCAGGGCGGCGCGAGGGCGGAACTCGACTCGGTACATCTACCATTCCAAGCCCCGGCGGCGAGCCAGGTCAGCGACAGGAATGTTTTCGCCATCTTGCTGAGGCTCTTGAAGGTCCCGCAGAAGGCGCTCTTGAACTTCCGGCCGAAGAGCCAGGCCGGCGTCGGGATCAGTCAGCAACTCGCGCAGCTTTTCCTCGACGACTTCGTCGATGATGTCCTTCAACTCTTCGATGGTGAGGTCCTTGACCGTAGGCATAACGTGTTGCTCCATTTTGATTATACACCTTAAATCCGCCGCCACCATGACAGCGTACGGTTTTCTCAGTTACACCATGGGCCCAAAAATCAATGCACCAATTCACCGTTCTGCCAAGCTGAAACTTTAAGCCTTTGCAGCCTGTAGGGATTTCAGCCGTCTAGGCCGACCTGGGCCCGGGGCATGGTCGGAAGACATACGGCTCGCGACGTTTTCCTGTAAGCAGCACAAAGCGCAGGATATGTAACCATTGACAAAAATAATTCCCGCGAGGTAGTATGG
>QHZN01000161.1 GCA_003225365.1 Acidobacteriota bacterium | reverse complement strand
CGTGTTGATGCCTGAAAAGCCGACGGCCTGGGGATTCAAAACGTTTACCGGCTGGACCGCCACAAAATTAAACCGTGTGTAGCCAAAACGCGCTTCGTTCAGTGCGGTCGGGCTAAACGTGTGGTTCCAGGTCAGGACGTACTCCTGAATATGTCGCTTGGCCGTCTCGGGAAAACCCGGCAGCGTGGAGCCGGTGAATGGCAGCGTGTCTACCGTGGGGTTGATCTGCCAATACCAGGAACCCCAGATCGTGTCTTTCGAACCAAAGTTGTGGTCAATGCGCGTGAGGTATTGGTCCGCTTTGCCGGTGGTGACGGGGTTAAAATCAAATTCCGTTCCGTTGTTGGGCGGCGGAATATACTTATTCATCAAGGTAGCGGCAATCGGATTGAAGTTGGAGACGGGAATGCTTCCGGTTGGGAAAATTGTGGAATACGGGGTGCCCGCGGGGAAGACCGTCCCGTTCTCGCCGGTCAAAGGAAATGGGGAGGGCGTGCTGGAACTCGCGACATCGGGGAATACCCCGTTCCGCTCGCTTGCCGTGAACACCGACACGGCTTGGCTCCCGCCCTGAGGTATTCGGTTCCGGGTCCCCTGATAGGAGAAGAAGAAAAACGTGTGATCCCGCCAAGCGGGCCCGCCAACGGTGCCGCCATATTGGTGCTGATGGAAGACAGTAGGGGTTGGGGAGAAAAAGTTCCGCGTGTTCAGCCCCGTGTCCCGGAAGAACTCGAATCCATCACCATGGAAGTTGTTGGTGCCCGATTTCGTCACCGCGTTCAATATGGCACCAGAATTCCTGCCGTATTCAGGATTGATGGTGTTGGTAACCAAGTGGAACTCTGCAATGGCGTCAGGGCTGGGAACAACCAGCGGAGTATTGAGCGGAAGGTCGTTCGTGTCCACGCCGTTCACAAGGAAGCTGTTCTGGTCGGTCTGGCTACCGTTGGTCGCGAAATTGCCGCGCCCGTCGGAGGCGGCTACCACCCCCGGCAAAGTCTGCTGGAGCTGAATCCAGTTCCGCCCGTTCAAGGGAATATCAATAATCTGGCTCCCCGAAACCGTGGCCCCAAGCTCGATGCTGGTTTTTTCGACCTGGGTTGGGGCAGCCTCGACCGTCACTTCCTGAGTGACTTGGCCGAGCTGCATTTGCACGTCCTGCACGTAAACCTGGGTGACCGTCAACCGGATGTGCCGGGCTTGGTAGGCTTTGAAGCCGCTCTTCTCGCACTTGAGGTCATAGCTCGAGGGGGCGGGAAGTTGAATGAATTCGTAGCTGCCATCCGTCGCTGTGGTGGTTGTACTAGAAATTCCAGTACCAGTATTAGTGACGGTAACGGTGGCGCGCGGGATCACCGCGCCCGAAGGGTCGGTTACCACGCCTCGGATTCTGGCATAGACGTCAATCGCTTTTGCCGAAGCGGCTCCCATTAGAGTGAAAATGAATCCCCAAACCACGAAATTTAGAACTAGCTTTTTGCGCATAGAGCCCCCTTTAGGCACCTAAATCCATCTGAGCATTAAAAGTTACGGGACCATAGATGGCGATTTTCGATACGTCCTTCCGGCAGGATCCGTCGAATGGCGTTAACCTCGAGTAGAAAGGACCCTGGTTAAAATACTTCCATAAGCGAAAATCACTTGGCCGTCCATCTCGCAACAACGAACGCCCTAACAAAGGCAGGTCTATTTCCAAACCAGCCCTCCAAATACAATTGAAAATAAAGCACTTAAACGACCAGCGTGGAATCGTGCCCAGGTAAGCTTCAAATTCGTGGATTCGGTCTGTGAAATTCGGTAGGCCGATCTGATCGAGGCCTTTTCTCGCGCTGCAGTGTGCCCGGCAAGTCAACTACCTCGACCTGTCACTCCCCCCTCGATGCCTTGGCCGCTATGCACTGGCGGGCTGGGCGCCCCCGCGCTCGAAGCCTCCGGCGCCCGAAGGCTCTGGAGGCCATAGGGGGCTCTGGAGCGCAGTGCGCTTGTGTGCGCGCGGCCCGAATGTGTTCAAAAGGAGGAGTACTGTGAAAAAACTGGTCGCCAATGGCGTTGTCATCGTCTGTATGATTTTAGCTGCGTGCCTGACGGTTTGGCCGCAGGCTGCGGACACGGGCCAGATTACGGGCTCGGTCACTGACCCGACCGGCGCCGTGATCGTGGGCGCGAAAGTTACTCTCACTGATAAGGCCACGAACACGTCGCATTCGACCGAATCCAATGGGTCTGGCGTGTTCACCTTCGCGAACGTCGTCCCCGGAACCTATGACCTCACAGCAAGCAAATCGGGTTTCCGCGACTATCGGTTCAGTGGGGCACGCGTGCTTGTCGGCCAGTTGATGACTGTGAACGTCCAGATGAAGTTGGGCGCGGCGGTGCAGGAAGTGACCGTCACTTCAACCCCCGGCGCGGAACTCCAAACTTCGAATTCGACCATGGGAACCGTGATTAGCGGTGATGCGCTGATCTCGCTCCCCAACCAGAACCGCGACGCCACATCGCTCTTGATCTTCCAGCCCAACACTGCTCCGACGTTCGGCGGCGCGGAGGGCAACACCACGGGCGGACAGGTGGCGGGCGCCATGTCCGACCAAAACACCTATACGCTCGACGGGGGCAACGCCACGGACGATTTGGCGGGTGATAACAATTACACCGCCTACAACCGAGGATACGTTGCGCCGCAAGACAACAATGTCGTCGGCGTGCCCAAGGTGAAAGAGCACCAGAACCGGGTTGGCGGAAGCGTCGGCGGGCGCGCGCTGCCCGGGGAAACGCTCGGTGGCAGAACCTACTTCTACTTCAATTACGAAGGCCGGCGGTACCCGTATGCCAACGGCCGGTTTGAGAAACTGACGCCGAGCGCCCTTCTGCGGCAGGGTATCATTCAATATCGCGACACCGAGGGATCTGTTAATCAGATCAATCTCGCGGCAGCGACGGGCTGCGGCGCCGACGGAACCCTCCCCTGCGATCCCCGCGGCCTGGGGATTAGTCCCCTGATCCAGAATGTGTGGAACAGATACATGCCGGACCCAAACGATTTAACCAAATCCACGTTTGTGAATGGAGATAACCTGAATACCCAGGGCTACTTCGCATCTCTCAAGCTCCCCATCACGGATGACTTCGCGGTGGCGCGAATTGACCACGACTTCGGCTCCAACTGGCGCTTCAACGGAACCTACCGGTATTACAAATTGGTCTATCCCTCCACCGACCAGGTGGATATCGGAGGGTTGCTCGCGGGCGACACCAAGGGTGCGCTGGCGTCCCACTCCTCGAACCCGCAACAGCCGCGCTACGTTAGCGCCAGCTTGACCGGGACGATCAGTCCCACTATGACCAACCACTTCACGCTGAGCTATCTGAGAAACGATTGGAACTGGAAGCGCGTGGGCGTACCAATCTGCGGAGTTACCATTCAGTGCGCGGCTGATTCACCTCTGAACGGTATCCCGGGAGGCCTCGAGATCGGCGGCGAGGCCTTCAGACCACTCGCTCCCATGAACATGAACACTCAGCAAGCACGGTTCCGCACCTGGAACGGGCACGACTGGGGTTACACTGATACCCTGAGCTGGCTCAAAGGCAAGCACTTCGTGCAGTTCGGCGGCAACATCAAACACTGGTGGGACAACCATGTCCGGCCCGATAACGTGACCGGAGCCCTGACGCAGTTGGTCTATCAGATCAACAAAGGCTCGGGCTTGCGCATGACCTCCGCGTTCCAACCGCCACATTGCCCGGACCTGCCCACTCCCCCGACGCCGGGCTGCATAGACACAAACAATCTTGGCGGCGCCAACGGCTGGAATAACCTCTATTCCGAGGTCCTGGGTTTCGTCGGGACTGCCTCGAAAATCTTTGTTCGCGGCGGGAGCGACTTCCACCTTACGGGGGCGTCATATCTGCAGGACCATTCGAACAACGGGCAGGTTTATAACCCCATTACCGGTTTTGAGCCCATCCGAGCCGTGGGCGGCCATCCGAAGTATCCCTTCCAGCCTTTCTACGGCGGTTTCAGTCCCCGCATTTCAGCCGCCTGGAGCCCTGCGTTCACTGGAGGCTTCCTGGGCAAGGTCTTCGGAACCAAGCGCAGCGTCATCCGCGGCGGCTACGCCCGGATTTACGACCGGAATAACGCCGTGGACATGGTGCTAACGCCGCTGTTGGGTTATGGTTTCGGCCAGCCCATCCGGTGCAGGGGTGCTGGCTTGGACGGACTATGTCATGGCCAGAACGGAACCACCCCGAACGGGAACACGACTGCTGACGCTGATGGCAGGTTCGGAGCCTTCCGCATTGGCGTGGATGACAACACCGCGCCCTTCCCGGCGGCTTCCGAAACCCTTCCCATACCCGCGGAGCCGGGCATTAACACTCCCGCGGCTAACATCCTTTTTGGCCTCGACAGTAAGTGGCGGCCGGGAAGTAACGACCAGATTGACTTTGGAATCCAGCGCGAACTGCCCGGGAACATGCTGGTCGAGGTGGGGTACGTCGGCCGTTGGGCCAAGCACCTGTATCTTGGCATGGACCAGAATAACGTGCCCTATATGTTGACGCTCGGCGGTCAAACTTTTGCCAACGCTTACCTCAACCTCTCGAAGGCGGAGAGTGCTGGCATAGCCGCCGCTAACCAGCCCTTTTTTGAAACGGCTCTGGCCGGCAGCGGCTATTGCGCGGGGTTCACAAGTTGTACCGCTGCCGTGCAGGCGAACGAAGGCGCCGGAGCCGGAGGCACGAGCAACATTAACCTTCAGGCCGTGTATCCAATGTTCGCGGACATCGACGGCTTGGGGACAGATGCGCTTGGGAATCCGCTCGGTTGGAATTTCCCCGGATGTGTTGGTTGCTCCATTCTTGGCGAGTCTCTCCAGGGCTATGCGGGGTTGGACGTCAGCACGACCAAGGGATTTGCCAACTATCAGGGCGGTTTCGTGACCTTGCAGAAGCGCACCGGCCACGGGCTAACGCTGAGCTCGAACGTCACCTGGTCGCACAGCCTCAACACCATCGGCATCAACCAGGAGTACGTCGAGGCGAGCCCCTCCAACGTCTTTAACCTCCATTCCGACTACGCACCGGCGCCATGGGACCGCCGCTGGGTCGTCAATATCTTATCGAGTTACGAGCTGCCGTTCGGTAGGGGGAAGCGCTTCGGGACCTCGAACGGCATCGTGGACCGGGTCATCGGCGGCTGGCAAATCGCTCCTCTGTTTACCTGGGCCACCGGAACTCCGATTGAAACCTACACGGGTTCGTGTCAGGAGTTCGGGCAAGGGAATACCCCTTGGTGCTCGGGCGCCGTGCCCTTGGTCAACACCGGCACATTCGGCCACTCGGGCCGCCTGAACGTGGACACTCAGAGCTGCGGATCACAGCCGAACTGCGGGAGCGTCGGCGTTAACAATGATCCTGCATTCGGCGGCACGGGCGGGAATCTGTTCAAAGACCCGACCGCTGTGTATAACAGTTACCGGCCTGTGCTGCTCGGTCTCGACAACTCGGCGAACGATCTCGGCCCATACTACGGGCAGAACCGCTGGAACCTGGACTTCACCATCGCCAAGAACACCAGGATCACCGAGCGGGTGCAGACAAGTTTCTACGCCGCGTTCGCGAACGGACTCAATCACATGATGTACGGTGACCCGTCCATGAACTTGCAGGGTAAGGGCGACTGGGGAGCCCTATACGGCCAATATGGGAACCCGCGGAACGTCGAACTCGGTCTGCGGATTTCCTTCTGAAACCTAAAGTTCAAAACTACTAGCGGGTTGGGCTCGACGGCTCAACCCGCTTTTTGTTTGTAGCGCGGCCGCAAAGTGGGACGAATCGCGGCCGGAGCGAGACGCTCTCGCCACGGCGGGCAGTGCCTTCCGTGAGCGAAAAGCAGATTCCTCGCGGAGTCTACCCCGAACAAAAGCAGATTCCTCGCTTCGCTCGGAATGACGTGAGTGGGTGGCCGGAATGACGTGAGTGGGTGGCCCGGAATGACGTGGCCGGGGGACTCGGAATGACGGAGCGAAGTGCGTTCAGGGTAAATTCCGTGTAACGGCGACGTGGTCGAGGCTTACTGGCTCACCGATTTCCCCTCCCGCCACCTCAGCAGCCGTTGCCTCTACGCGATGGCCAAGAGCCGCTGGCAAATCGAGAAGCATCCGGCGCGCACCGCCATCGACCTGCTCCTGCTTTTTCAACTCAGCCTGTCGGCACCGACCCTCGCGGACTCGAGCTGATAATCCGACGTCTCCAGTCCTTGGCCTTACCCCTTGCATTTTTTTCCTCTCGCGCCAGCTCGCCGCGCCCGTGTCTGCGAACCTCGAAAAAATCGCCCCCGAAGATAGGCCCCGGCCTC
Organism: Acidobacteriota bacterium; assembly: GCA_003225365.1. Taxonomy (GTDB): domain Bacteria; phylum Acidobacteriota; class Terriglobia; order UBA7540; family UBA7540; genus Gp13-AA74. Next base: position 10,824 of record QHZN01000161.1, on the reverse strand, counting down.
CGGCACCGTCGCCACAAGCCCCCCAAGGCCTCCCAAGCCGCGGTCGAACGCTTTCCCCATCGTGCATTCCGAAGCTGCTGTTCTACCTTCCCGGCCATTGACGGCGCTCCACGCAGCCAGTATCATACGCGGGTTTCGATCACCCAATCCCGCTAGAGAGGTCCACTACATTGAAGCGAGCCGGTTTCATGCTGTTGATGGGAGCAGCAGTATTGATCAGCGTCCCCAGCTTTGTTCGGGCACAAAGGCCCGAGATTGATCCGGAGGCATACAGCCAGCTCAAATTTCGCTACATCGGACCGGTAGGCAACCGTGTTGCCGCGGTCGCCGGGGTGCCGGGCAATCCCCACATCTACTATGTGGGCGCGGCCTCCGGCGGCATTTTCAAGACGACCGACGGAGGCATCCACTGGGTACCCGCCTTTGATGCCGAACCGGTCTCTTCCATTGGCTCCTTAGCGGTGGCGGCAAGCGATCCGAACATCGTCTGGGCCGGAACCGGAGAATCGTTTATTCGCAGCCACATCTCGGTCGGCAACGGGATCTACAAGTCAGTGGACGCGGGCAAGACCTGGACGCTCGTAGGTTTGGAGAAGACCGGGCGGATCGCGAACGTCGTGATTGACCCGCACAATCCGAACCTCGTTCTCGCCTGCGCGCTTGGCCACGCGTACGGCCCGCAGCCCGAGCGCGGGGTCTTCCGCACGACGGACGGTGGGAAGAACTGGGAAAAGGTGCTGTTCGTGGACGAAAACACCGGCTGCTCGGACTTGGCTATGGATCCAAACAACTCGCACATCCTGTTTGCCGGGATGTGGCAGCTCGAAATCCACACCTGGGGCCGCACGAGTGGAGGCCCGGGTAGCGGCTTGTTCAAGTCCACCGATCAGGGAGCCACCTGGAAACGTCTCGAAGGCCACGGGCTCCCGAAGCCGCCCCTGGGGAGAATTGCAGTCCGAGTGGCGAAGCGCGATTCGAACCGGATCTACGCATTGATCGAGACCGGCGACGGCGTCCCGATGGACGGCAAGCCCACACAAAGCGGACAACTTTGGCGGTCCGACGACGGCGGCGAAAACTGGCAGTTGGTGAACTCCGACCGTCAAATCCGCGGGCGCACGCACTACTACACGCGCGAGGAGATCGCGCCCGACAACGAGAATGAAGTGTATTTCTTCTCGGCCGCCTTCTCGAGGACGCTCGACGGTGGCCACACTCTCACCAACATGCCCTCAAGTCCCGGCGGGGACAACCACGAGATGTGGATCGACCCCGTCAATGGAGACCGTATGGCCGTCGTCAACGACGGCGGCGTTAGCATCTCGGTGAACCGCGGCCGCACGTGGGACCAAATCCAGCTTCCAATCGCGCAGATGTATCACGTGACGGTCGACGACCAGATCCCCTACTTCGTTTATGGCAACCGGCAGGACGGCCCTTCGTTTCGCGGCCCGAGCAACAGCCTGCAGTTTGGCGGCTTCGGCGGCGGTGGAGGCGCTGGCGGCGGCGCGGGCCCGATCCCGCGCGGCCTGTGGCATCCCGTGGCGGGGAGCGAAAGCGGCTTCGCCACGCCCGATCCGGTGGACAACAACATCATCTGGTCGAGTGGGACGGGCTCTGGCAGCGTGGGCGGCGCCGTCGCGCTCTTCGACGAAAGAAACCACCAGGCGCGCGAAGTCGAGGTCTGGCCCGAGGACGTTTCAGGAGCCAGCGCCGCAGAGGTGAAGTATCGCTTCAACTGGGAATTTCCCATCACCGTCTCTCCCCACGACCACAATAAAGTTTACGTCGGCAGCCAGTATGTCCACGTCACAACCGACGGCGGCAACAGTTGGCGGATGATCAGCCCCGACCTGACCCGCAAGGACAAGAGCCGCCAAACGATTTCGGGCGGACTCACTCCAGACAACATCGGCGTCGAGTATGCCGGAGTAGTCTTCGCGATTGCCGAATCGCCCAAGGAGGCCGGGCTGATCTGGGCCGGCACCAACGACGGGCTGGTCCAGATCACGCGGGATGGAGGAAAGAATTGGACCAACGTCACCAAGAATATTCCGAACCTGCCGGACTGGGGCACCGTGAGCAACATCGAAGCCTCGCGCTATGACGCCGGCACTGCCTACCTAACCGTGGATTTCCATCAGGTGGATAATCGCGATCCCTTCGTTTACAAGACGGCGGATTACGGCAAGACCTGGACGGCGATTACCAACGGAATTCCCCACACTCCGCTGAGCTACGCGCACTGTATTCGCGAAGACCCCGTGCGCAAGGGGCTGCTCTACCTGGGGACGGAGAATGCCCTTTACGTTTCGTTCGATGACGGAAAGAACTGGCAGGCGCTCCAGAGCATGCTGCCGCACGCCCCGGTCTACTGGATTGCAGTGCAGGAACGTTTCCACGATCTGGTTGTGGCGACCTACGGGCGCGGTTTCTGGATCCTGGACGATTTGACGCCGCTCGAGCAGCTAGTGCCGGAGGTGGTGGCGTCAAATGCGCATTTGTTCGCGCCGCGCGCCGCTTACCGCTTCCGGCCTGTTTCTGAGCCCGAAGCGGTTTCGTACGACCCAACCGCGGGCCAGAATGTGCCCTACGGCGCTGCCATCAACTTCTATCTCAGGTCCAAGCTCGATGAGAAGGATCAAGCTCGGATCACCATCAGCGATTCGAGCGGCAAGACAGTCCGCGAACTGAAGTGCAGCCCGCCGAAGCCTGAGGGAACTCCGCCGCCGGCAGCGCCGCCGGGTCCCGGCGAGGAGGGGGGCGGCGCCGGGGGCGCCGGCACGCCCCCCTGCGAAGCCCTGCCGGGCATCAACCGAGTCTGGTGGAATCTGCGCTCCGAGCCCGGCACGGAAATCCGGCTTACAACCCGCCCCCTTTACGCTCCCGACGTCCCCCTGGGACCAGCAGGGTGGCGGCCGGTGCCCGGCGTGGGGCGCATTTCGCTGCTGGCGCCACCGGGAACGTACACGGTGAAGCTGACGGTCGGCGGACAGGAGTTCACACAAAAGCTCAACGTTCTCAAGGACCCGCATTCCACCGGAACGGAGAGCGACATTGAAGCACAGACCAAATTAGTCTCGGCCCTTCGCGAAGAGATGAACACGTTGGCCGCCAGCGTCAATCAAATTGAGTCGCTTCGCGTCCAGCTTACCAGCCTCGAAAACCAACTCGGAACCGATGACACTGCGAAAGCGATCCGAAAAGCGGCTGACGGCCTTGCGGACAAGCTGATCGGCGTCGAGGGCAATCTGTTGCAGCTCAAGTTAACGGGAAGAGGCCAGGACGGTACACGATGGGCGCCGATGCTGCTCCAGAAAATCAGCTATCTGGCTGCCGAAGTCGGCGGGAGCTCCGATTTTTCGCCCACCACCCAGCAAGAGGCCGTCGAGGAGCTGCTGAAACAGCAGGGCGATAAATACCAGGAAGAGTTTAAGCAACTCGTGTCGAAAGATGTGGCGGCTTTCAACGCCATGCTGCGCGAAAAGAACATTCCAAACATCATTATCAAAACGCCTTGAACTTCGGGCGCGGACCGATTTGCTCTGCCTGGCATGCTTCGGACTGTCTACCGCTCGCCGCGCCAACCACCTGTCCTGACGCGCACCCGTGACGAGCGGGCCTACTAACTCGGCGTCTGCCGTTTCAGGAACGTCCCCCGCTCGAGCTCCTGGAAGGCTTGCCGGAGCTGCTCCTGCGTGTTCATCACGATCGGGCCGTACCATGCTACCGGTTCCTCAAGCGGCTTTCCCGAAACCAGCAGGAACCGGATCCCATCGTCCCCGGCCTGGACCGTGAGTTCGTCGCCGCGGTCGAAGAGGACGAGCGATCGGTTGTCCGCCTCCGTGGGAGGCGACGTGTCCGCCCATCCGACCGGTTCGGTCGGCACGGCGAGAGGACCAGACGCGTTGCAGAACTTCCCCGCCCCTGCGAAAACGTACGCGAAGGCGTGGCGAGTCGTCTCAACCGGCAGGGTCTTCCTCTTGCCTGGCGGGACCGACACATCGACATAGACTGGGTCGGCAGCGACCCCGTCAACGGGGCCGCTCTTCCCCCAAAAGCTCCCGCAAACGACGCGAACCTGGGTGCCGTCGTCATCCGTGATTATGGGGATGTCGACCGCCTTCACCTCCTGGTAACGCGGCGCTGTCATCTTAAGGGATGAAGGGAGGTTCCCCCACAACTGGAAACCGTGCATTCGTCCGTGCGGATCGCCCTTCGGCATCTCCTGGTGAATGATCCCGCTCCCCGCCGTCATCCACTGGACGTCGCCGGCGGCGATGGCGCCCTGGTTCCCGAGGCTGTCGCCGTGTTCGACGGTTCCAGCGAGGACGTAGGTGATGGTCTCGATCCCACGGTGAGGGTGCCATGGGAAGCCGGCCAGGTAATCCTCCGGCCGCTCATTGCGGAAGTCGTCGAGAAGGAGAAACGGGTCGAAGTCGGACGTGTTGCCGAAGCCGAACGCGCGCCGCAGGTGAACGCCCGCACCCTCCAGAGTCGGCTTCGCCCTGATGAGCCGCTTAATCGGTCGAAGGGACATAATATCCTCCAGGGCCGAGAATCTACCCTGTTGATCGCAGGGCTGCAAATGCTCCCGCCGACAATCCGTGTGACGTTTGGCATCGCCACTTAGCCGTCCGAACCCATCGATCCGGTCCCATTCCTCGCAAACCCCCACCCTGCTTGCCGATTGCGAGCCGCTCCCACACTGCACTCTGTTGCTTAGACGCAGGGCGACTTCGGCGGGCGATCCGCGATTTGCCGCCGCGACCAAATTTCAGGGGTATCAATCACCTTTACGGAAAACTTGCCATCCAACCACAATCGTCGATGAATAGGTGCGGCGGTCACCCCGACACCGGCGCTGTACGAGCGCGAAAACTAGGGCGGTGGATGGCCTCAGGATACCCATCCGGAGGTATTAACGGTCGATCCAGCAGGGGGTGCGCTTCTCAAGAAACGCCGAAATGCCCTCCTGCGCATCGGCGGCGAGTGCGTTCATGGTCATGACCTCTTTGGCATAGGCATAGGCTTTCGGCTGGTCCAGATCGACTTGCGCATAAAAGGCCTGCTTGCCAAGAGCCACCGTGAAGCTGCTCGCCTCCGAGCATCTCATGGCCAGCTTTCGGGTTTCCTCAGCCAGCAGGGCGGCAGGCACCGCGCGGTTAATGAGCCCCCAGTCGGCGGCTGTGCGCGCATCGATCGGCGTGCCGGTAAGCAGCATCTCCATGGCGCGCTTGCGGCCGATTGCCCGGCTGACCGCCACCATGGGGGTGGTGCAGAAGAGCCCGATCCTCACGCCTGGCGTGGCGAAAGAAGCCTCCTCCGAGGCGATCGCCATGTCGCAAGTGGCGACCAACTGGCACCCGGCGGCAGTGGCGATCCCCTGCACTTGCGCGATCACCGGTTGCGGAATTGACTGGATCTTGTGCATGAGTTTGGTGCAGACGTCGAACAGCTCTCGGTATTCGACGACGGTGCGGCCGGTCATTTCGCCCAGGTCGTGACCGGACGAGAAGGCCTTGCCCGCCGCGGCAAGAATCACGGCGCGAATTTCGCGGGTGCGGCCAATGTTCTCAAAGACTTCGATCAGCTCGCGCATGCACGCCAACGAGAGCGCATTGCGCTTCTCAGGTCTGTTCAAGCAGACGGTGGCGAGCGATCCTTCGAATGCGACGGTGATTGTTTGGTACGCCATCCGTTGATTCCTTTCTCGCGCGCCCTTCGCAGTGGCGCGCCGAAGAGGCTCGGACTCGTGGACTACGCCGTCTCGATCTTCGCGGCCAAATCCAGACCCCATTCTCGTATTGATGTTTCCCTCATTTTGAACTTCTGAATCTTGCCGGTCACTGTCATTGGGAAAGAATCTACGAACTTGATGTAGCGGGGGATCTTGAAATCTGCGATACGGCCCTTGCAGAAGTATCTGATGTCGTCCTCGCTGCAGACGATACCCTCCTTCAGCTTGATCCAGGCCGCCACCTGCTCCACGTATTTGCAGTCGGGCACACCGATCACCTGCACGTCAGCAATACCCGGGTGCGTATAAAGAAACTCCTCGATTTCGCGCGGGTAGATGTTCTCCCCGCCGCGGCAGATCATGTCTTTCACGCGACCTGTAATCCGGCAGTAGCTGTTTTCATCCATGGTGGCGATGTCACCAGAGTGGAGCCAGGCGCTTTCGTCAATGGCGCGCCGCGTCGCTTCCGGGTCCCTGTAGTATCCCTTCATCACCATGTAGCCGCGCGCACACAGCTCGCCCGGCTGGCCGCGAGGGACGATGCGGCCCGTGGCGGGGGCAATGATCTTGATTTCAGTGTGCGGCAACGGCTTGCCCACGGTGGCTACGCGCAATTCGATGGGGTCGTCCGTGGTCGTCTGGCTCACCACCGGAGAAGTCTCCGTGAGGCCGTAGGCAATGGTCAGCTCGCGGCAGTGCATCTCACTGACCACGCGCTTCATCACCTCGATCGGGCAGGGCGAGCCCGCCATGATGCCGGTACGCAGCGTCGAAAGATCAAAGCGTTTGAACTCGGCGTGGTCCAGCTCGGCGATAAACATTGTGGGGACGCCGTGAAGGGCTGTACAGCGTTCCGCCTCCACCGCCTCGAGCGTGGCTAGCGGGTTGAAATAAGGCGCTGGCAGCACCATGGCCGCCCCCGCTACCACGCAAACCATGTTGCCCAGCACCATGCCGAAGCAGTGATAGAACGGGACCGGGATCGACAGCCGGTCGTGATGTGTGAACTTCATGGAGGCGCCCACCAGCAACCCGTTGTTCACAATGTTGTGGTGGCTTAGCATCGCGCCCTTCGGGAAGCCTGTCGTTCCCGAGGTGTACTGGATGTTGATGGGGTCGTCGAAATCGAGCGCCGCCTCCCGCTCCCGCAACGCTTCTGGCGGCACACTGCGGCCCATCTCGAGGAGATCGGTCCATCCAAAGCTGGTGAGGCCGAACAGGCCGCGGGGTGCCGGGCCGCCAATCAAGATCAGGTTCTTAAGCAGAGAGAGCTTCTGAGAATGAAGGTCACCCGGACGGCTCGTTCCAGCTTCGGAGCAGATGCTCGCGAGCGTCTCGACGTAATCGCAATCGCGAAAGCCTTGGATCAGGACGAGCGTGGAGCACTCTGACTGCGCGAGCGCATACTCGAGCTCAGCGGCACGATAGGCGGGGTTGATGGTGACGAGAATCGCGCCGATCTTGGCCGTGGCGAACTGGGTGATTACCCACTCGGCGTAGTTGGTGGCCCAGACTCCCACGCGGTCGCCCTTCTGGGTCCCGAGGCGAAGAAAACCTCGTGCCGCAAGCTCTACCTGCGCCAAGAACTCTCGGTAGGTGTAACGAAGCTGTTGGTGGCGGGCAATGAGGGCGAGCCGATCGGGATGGGCCGACGCCGTACGGTCGAGCGCCTCGCCGATCGTGCATCCCAAAAGCGGCGGCCCGCCAGCCCCGTGGCCGTAGCTGAGCTTCGGCCTCGCGCCTGGTGCGCTCTCCATACGGTGCCCAGCTTATTCCCCTCTGGTCCAAAGTCAAGCATCCACTCGGAATCAACTTAAGTCTTTGGAGGGAGCGTTCGAGTAGGTGTCCAAACCAAAAACCTCATTCGCATTGAATCTAAGTAATTTAGCGACCAAAAGTGAAGTCGTGCGGATATATGGTGAACTCCTCATGCTCGGTTTTGATTCTTGCGAGAAAACGATCTCACACTAGATTAAACGAGCTCCGAGGGATTCCGAACCGGCCAACCCTCGGCTGGCTTTTCTTCGGAATCACAGAGAAATCAGCGCAGCGATGGATTTCTTCACGGTTGCGACGAACACCTTCTGAGTACCCGATTGCATCTCAGAGATCACCCGGTGATCCACAGCGCTAGTTTGGGAGTGCAAACGCGACATAGCTCGCTCCGGACGGAGCCCCCCACTTGCCTCCTCCAGCGGCAATCACCACGAATTGGCGCCCGTCCACGTCGTAGATGGCAGGCGTGGCATTCCCCGCCGCAGGGAGGACGGTTTCCCACAGAAGTTTTCCTGTGGTTTTGTCATAGGCGTGGAATTTCCTGTCGTGGTCCGTCGCGCCGATAAACAATAGCCCAGCGGCCGTCACCACGGGGCCGCCATAATTCTCGCTTCCGGTATTGCCCATACCGCGGGCCGCGAGTTCCGGGAACTCGCCGAAAGGAATTCTCCATGCAAACTCGCCTGTATCAAGGTTGATCGCGTTGAGCGTTCCCCACGGGGGCGCAACCGCCGGGTAACCGTTCGGGTCGAGGAACTTGTTGTACCCGTCGTGCGTGTACTTAAGCGGGTGCGGGTGCAATTTAGAAGACAGCGGATCGAACTGGGTATCCTGCCCTGTCACCAGCAGGTGAGCCACCGCCTCGACAACATCCCGCCCGAGGTATTCGAAACTCGGCATGCGGCCGCGCCCCTCGCCGACGATCTTTGCAATCTCGGCGCCCTTATATTTCCTCCCAATTTCCCGCAGCGAAGGAAACTCCGGCGGGCTTCCGCTCATGTCCTGCCGATGGCAGTTTGCGCAATTCGCGGCATAAACCTGGCGGCTGCTCGTTTGCCCTTCCGTCTTGGGCCGGGGCACCAGCCTCAAGATCCAGGCCATTTCGTTCGAGTTGACGTAGAGCATCCTTGTTTCCGGGTCAAAGGCAGGTCCGCCCCACTCGCCGCCCCCGTCAAACCCCGGGAAGACCACTGTCCCTTCGAGACTTGGAGGCGTGAATTGGCCTGCGCTTCGTACTTTTCGCAACTCTTCGAGCACCGCGCGGCGCGCCTCCGGCGTCCTGTTGGTCACAACGTCTTCGGTTAAGTTTTGGCGCGCGAATGGAAGAGGCATTAACGGGAACGGCTGCGTTTTGGCGGTTGCCTCGCCCTCGACGTCCGATGCGTGCACTTCGCGATATTCGACGGGAAATAGCGGCCGCCCACTCTCCCGCTCAAAGACAAAAACCAAGCCCGACTTCGTAATTTGGGCAACAGCATCCACCGGATGTCCGTTTCTGCGGACGGTAACCAGGCTCGGAGCGGCTGGAAAATCACGGTCCCAAACATCGTGCTTGACGCCCTGAAAGTGCCAGACGCGCTCTCCAGTCTCCGCCTTCAACGCGATCACCGAGTTGGCAAAAAGGTTGTCGCCAATCCGGTTTGCGCCGTAGAAATCGAAGGCCGCCGACCCGGTTGCGGCAAACACCAGACCGCGCTTCTCGTCCACGCTCATCCCAGCCCAGTCATTGGCGCCACCGATGTAAGTCCATGCGTCCTGCGGCCAGGTCTCGTAGCCGAACTCTCCGGGATGAGGGATGGTGTGAAAGGTCCAGCGAATTTTGCCGCTGCGAACGTCGAAGGCGCGGATGTCCCCGGGAGATGCGGGCAGGTCTTCGCTTACGATGCTGCCCAGGATCAGCAAGTCTTTATAAACCACTCCTGGAGTCGAAGCCGAAATGGATTGTTCTTTGGGGTCGCGGTTGAGTCCTTCCCTCAGATCCACTCGGCCGGAGTCGCCGAAACTTAAGAGGGGTTTTCCGGTCATCGCGTCGAGCGCGTAGAGATACTGGCTCGCGGCAAAGAATACCCTCCGGTCGCTCCCATCCTCCCAGTAAGTCACGCCGCGATTGCGGCGCTTGCCCAAAGTTTTATCGCCCGGGCTCGGATCGAAACTCCAGCGCAACTTGCCCGTCGCGGCGTCCAGCGCGATCAGGCGCAATCTTGGTGTGGTTGCGTAAAGTATGCCGTGCACAACGATGGGATTGCACTCCATCTCCGAGTCGGGAAAAGCGTCCCCGGAGTCATACGTCCACGCTACGCGAAGCTGCTGTACGTTGCTGCGATTGATTTGGCGAAGTGAAGAATAATGGATGTCGTCCGGGGATCCACCGTAAACCTTCCAGTCAACGTAAGGGGATGGATCACCCCCCTGGCAGGCGCTGAGATGGATGGTGAGCGCCCCAAGTGCCACGATTCGCTTCAGCATGTCCATCGGCTTCATGGCCTATTCTGCGGAGGCACGCGCCGATTAATTTCCGCGCCTCCCCGTAACCTCGGGCTTAGCCCCTCCGGCCTTTGCGGCGAATTGAAATTGGCCCGTTCGAAAAGTTCTTCCAGAATTTTGGTGCCCTGGCCGGCGTCCAGTATACACTCGTGTGGTTCGCCAAAGCTCAGGCCGACTGCAGAATTAATAACCTAGCTGCGGCAGCGGTCAGTTGATCTTATAGTTCGGCCTCGCGGTCGTCGTAGAACAGCGTCGAAGGAGTATACTCGAACGTCATATAAAAAGTTCTTGACAATCAAATCGGTAAACGTCTATAGTCCGTGCCGTTTCCCTTACAGTAACTGGCCCCGAAGTAAGCGCGAACGATCAGGAGGTCTCTATGAGCGGCCCGATCAAAGCAGTTCCCCTGGCGATTTTCCTTTTCTTTGCCCCCTTCGCCCAAGGGCAGACCACTTCGACCACAAGCGGCAGTGCGCCGCGGGATGCGACGGCGCTCGCGCTGGCGCAGGCATCGCTCAAGGCGCTTGCGGGCACGACCACCATCACGGACCTCACCTTGAACGGGTCGGCCACCTACACGGCTGGCGGGGACGAGGAGACGGGCGCGGTGACACTTCTTGCCAGCGGCAATCTGCTGTCGCGCGTCACGCTCAGCCTCACCGACGGCCAGCGCACCGAAATCCGCAACGGGCCTGCGGGCGATTGGATCGGCGCGGACGCGGTCGAGCACTCGATGGCCTTGCACAATTGCTGGCCGGATGCCGCGTGGTTCTATCCCGGCCTGAGCTTCCAGGCCCTCAGCACCGACCCCGGCCTCGGGCTCG
>QHZN01000347.1 GCA_003225365.1 Acidobacteriota bacterium | reverse complement strand
GGCGCACGGGATGGAGGGTCGGCGAGATCGGTTACGGGATGTGGGGGATGGCCGAGTGGAGCGGCTCGGACGACGAGGAGTCGCTCGGGTCGCTTCAGCGCGCGGTGGACCTCGGCTGCAATTTTTTTGATACGGCCTGGGCCTATGGCAACGGCCACAGCGAGGCGCTGCTCGGCAAGCTTTTGCGCGCCAACCCGCGCAAGAAGCTTTACACCGCGACCAAAGTCCCGCCCAAAAATTTTCAGTGGCCAAGCCGCCGCGATTTCACGCTCGACATGGTCTTCCCGCCCGACCATATTGAAAAACACGTTCACAGCAGCCTCAAGAATTCGGGGCTCGAGAGCTTCGACCTGATGCAGTTTCACGTCTGGGAGGATTCCTGGCTCGAGGACGACCGCTGGGTGAAGAAAATTGACGACCTCCGGAGCGAGGGCCTGTTCAACGCTGTCGGCATCAGCGTCAACCGCTGGGAATCCTGGAACGGCGTGCGCACGGTGCGCTCGGGATTGGTGGACGCCGTCCAGGTGATTTACAACATCTTCGACCAGAGCGCTGAAGACGAACTTTTCCCGGCTTGCGCGGAGATGGACGTAGGCGTCATCGCGCGCGTCCCGTTCGACGAAGGGTCCTTGACCGGAACGTTGACTCTCGAAACGCAGTGGCCGGCGGGCGACTGGAGGAACACGTACTTTGTCCCGGAAAACCTCAAGCTGAGCGTGGAGCACGCCGAGGCGCTGAAGCCGCTCCTCCCGCGCCGCATGACGATGCCCGAAATGGCGTTGCGCTTCATTTTGAATAATCCGGCCGTCGGTACGATCATTCCGGGAATGCGCAAGACTCCACACGTCGAAGCGAATATGGCAGCAAGCGACGCCGGCCCGCTCCCGGCCGACCTCCACGCTCAGCTCACCGCGCACCGCTGGGACCGGACACCTACGGATTGGTCGCAGTAAGGCGGGGCAGAAGGCAAAAGGCAAAAGGCAAAAAGCAAAAGGCAAAGACAGAATCCATGACTCGTTTATGCTTCGAGGAGCAGATCCAATGCCCACGAATCGAAGAGATTTCTTGAAAAGGACTGCCTCGGCGGGCGGTGTAGCGCTGGGATTCGGCGGTCTCGCGCCCGCACGAGCGTTGGGCGCAGGCGAGCGGTTGCGCGTCGGTGTGCTGGGCTCCGGGCAGCGCGCGCAATACTTGATGAGCCTGTTCAACAAGGTCCCCGACGTCGAAATCGTCGCCGTATGCGACGTCTACGAACCCCACCGCGAGAAAGCTCTCGAAAGCGCCTCCAAAGATGCGCAGGGCACTGGCGAGTACCGCGAGGTCCTGGACCGCAAAGACGTGGACGCGGTCATCATCGGCGCGCCGGACCATTGGCACAAGAAGATGCTCCTCGACGCCGTCCAGGCCGGCAAAGACGTTTATTGTGAGAAGCCTATCATGCACTCGATCCCCGAGGGCCTCGAAATAGTCCGCGCGGTCGGCGGGTCCGGCCGCGTGGTGCAAACCGGCATGCAGCAGCGCAGTTGGGAGCACTACAAGCTCGGCAAAGAGATCGTGGACTCCGGGAAGCTTGGCAAGGTGACCTTCGTCCACACCTACTGGTATCAGAACTACTCCGCCCGAGCCGAACGAGTGGCGCTCGCGACCGTTGACCAGAGCAAGCTGGACTGGAAAAAGTTTCTCGGTGACGCTCCCGACCAGCCCTACTCCAATGAGAAATTCATCTGGTGGCGATTTTTCTGGGACTTCGGAGGCGGAATTCTTACCGACCTGCTGACGCACTGGATCGACGTCATCCAGTGGTACATGGGCGAGCCGGCGCCGAAAACCGCGGTGACGGTGGGCGATCGCTATCTCATGGACTGGCAATGCCCCGATACGATTACGACGGCGTACGAATATCCGGGGAGCGTCACCGTGACCTTCGCCGGCGCGCTTGCCGGAGGCGTGGACGACGGCGGCATCGAATTCCGCGGCACCGAGGCCACGCTGAAAATAGACCGGACGCGCCTGGCCGTTTATCCCGAAGGCGTTCGTTGGGCGCCGGGCACACAAGCGCCCGAGCCCGAAATCGTTGCCCGAAGCGAGCACGACGGGACGCTCGACCACGTCCAGAACTTCGTGGATTCGGTCCGCAGCCGGAAGGCGCCGAACGCTCCCGTCCAGACTGGATTTGAGGCGGCGCGAGCGTCCTGGATCGGGAACCTCGCTCTCGAGCGCGGCAGGAGAATCTCCTGGAACGCCGCCCGCAATCAAATTGAATCCTGATATCCCCGCCAGGCGGGAAGAGTAGCCTCGCTGATATCGCCACGATGGCTCCCGAAGGGAAAAAACCAGCCGACGCCACGGCTCCGCCCCAAGAACGCGGGACTCAAAATCGCCTTGCTTACGAGAAGAGCCCTTACCTGCTTCTTCACGCTCACAACCCCGTGGATTGGTACGCGTGGGGCGAGGAGGCTTTCGAGAAGGCCCGGCGCGAGCGGAAGCCGATCTTCCTTTCCATCGGCTACTACACCTGTCACTGGTGCCACGTGATGGAGCGCGAATCATTTTCCGACCCGGCCATCGCTGAAATCCTCAATCGGAATTTCGTCTCGATAAAACTGGACAGAGAAGAGCGGCCGGACCTCGACCGAGTTTACATGACGTATGTGCAGGCAACGACGGGCAGCGGCGGCTGGCCGCTGTCGGTGTTCCTGACGACGGCCCTAAAGCCGTTTGTCGGCGGGACCTACTGGCCCCCCGACGACGCCTTCGGCCGCCCGGGCTTCCGAACTCTGCTCGCGCGAATCGCCGAGGCCTGGGAGCACAATCGCCCGGCCGTCGAGGAAGCCGCGGAGCGTGCCACGCTGGCGCTCGGAGAAATGGCCGGAGC
>QHZN01000346.1 GCA_003225365.1 Acidobacteriota bacterium | reverse complement strand
TTTGCGTGGGAGCCGGGCTGATCGAAAGTGGCAGCACCGCGTGCATCATTTGCGCGGGAACAATGTACAACAGCCGGCTGCCTTCCTCGAACCAGGAATCTCGCCAGGTTTCGACCATGGCGTGCGCCTCGTCCTGATAAAGCCCTTGCGCCACAAGCATTCCTTCAAGGTCACGGCCGAGATCCTCGATTGTCGCGGAGAGTTCCGGCGGCTCCAAGATCGTTTCTTTCTGCACCGCGCCACCCATTCGGTAGCCCACTTTCTCCCTACGCCTTTCGAAAAGGATGGTATTCGGAATCTCCTCCTCGCTGCGGTTTTCGACCAGCAATTCGTCCTCGGGCGTCAGCTTCGCCAAAAGCGGCACGGGAAATACGGACACGCCGCGATAGAACAGAAACTTTTCCTGCTGGTCGCCTGCCGGTGTTTTCACGCGAAGGGGAGTGGAAGAAGTCAGTCGAGCGGCGTAGTAATGGTTGTCCCGATTCTCTCTGGGGAATTCCGATCTTAGACTCGGCTCAAGCGTGACGGAATCCCACGTAATGCTCCCGTCGGCGTGCGATTGGTAAAGACTCCTGTCAAAAAGATTCTTGGCCGGTTCGACGCGGCTCGCGTGTGGATACCACTCCGTGATGACGCCTTTGGCGAAAGACACCTTGACCGATACCGTCTCTTCGCGCGAATCATAGAAATAGAGCACCGGTGTCTCCATGCGCACGGTGCCTCGCAGCCCGAGCTTAAAGCCAGTATTGCGAAAGTGTTCCACGAAACCGGGGAGGTCCGTGGATCCCGTTAAGGGTGACCACTCGACCGCTTGGCCGGCACTCCCGGCGATCGATGTAAACGTGCCCCATTCATGCGCCGTGAGGCCGCTGTAGACAGGCCGGGCCTCTCTTCCGGGCAAATAGGGCGTAATGGTGAAGCTGCAGGCGAGCACAGCGTAGAACAGCAAGCGCAATTGCTTTGGAGACATACCCGGCCCCCGATCCCGTCGGCGTTCGATAGTTGGCATACCTCCAATCAAGACGCCGCCGGCGCTTCCAGTGTTAACTGCACGTTATACGGGAAACAGAACCAGATCGGACAGGTATCAAAGAGAATTGCTAGACAGGGGTTGGTTCAAGCAGGCGTTTTGCGGGCCGTTCACGCTTCAAAGCCTCGCCAATTTGACGCACCATGCTCTCTCGCGAAAACGGCTTCTGCAGGAAAAAGGCATCTTGCAAAAACTCGGCGCCGCTTCCATTTTGTTCGAGGTACCCGGTCATATAAACGATCTTCACGCGAGGCAGCAGAGCTTTAAGTTGTTTGGCGAGCGCCGGCCCTCGCATCTTGGGCATCACCACATCCGTCAGTACCACTTGAATCGATGCGCCCAATCGTTCCGCAGTCTCCAACGCTTCCGTGCCGTCCTGCGCCGTAAGAACATCGTAACCGGCCGTCCTCAGAAATTCCGAAGCCAGCTCGCGCACTTCGCTTTCGTCTTCCACAACGAGCACAGTTTTCGGACGGCCATTACACCCATTGGTTTCCCTCGCTGTTTGAGGAGACTCCATCAGTTCGTTGGTTCTTGGCAAATAAATTTCAAATCGTGTTCCGCGGCCAGGATGGGACTCCACCCAGATGAAACCTCCGCTCTGTTTCACGACGCCATACACGGTCGCCAGGCCAAGCCCGGTTCCTCTGCCGGGTTCCTTTGTCGTGAAGAATGGCTCGAAAATGCGCGCCTTGGTGGCCGCGTCCATACCCTGCCCGGTGTCGCTGACGCTCACCACGACGTACGCGCCAGGCTCCACCGATGGGCTCGTTCGCGCGTACTCCTTGTCGACAATCGTGTTTTGCGTCTCGATGGTCAGCGTGCCCCCCACAGGCATGGCGTCGCTGGCATTCACGGTCAGGTTCAGCAGCACCTGCTCGAGTTGTCCAGGATCTGCTTTTACGCGCCCCAGCGAGTCACCCAGTCGAAGGCTAAACTCAATGTCTTCGCGAACCAGCCGTCGCAAGAGCT
Organism: Acidobacteriota bacterium; assembly: GCA_003225365.1. Taxonomy (GTDB): domain Bacteria; phylum Acidobacteriota; class Terriglobia; order UBA7540; family UBA7540; genus Gp13-AA74. The sequence goes on along the minus strand of QHZN01000346.1, from coordinate 1,335 downwards.
TGCCCATCTCAGCGATCAACTCATTCATGTCCAGAACTTTGGGCTGGAGCACCTGCATCCGGCTGAAAGCAAGCATCTGGCGTGTCAGCGAAGCGGCCCTGTCGGCGGTTTTCAGAATCTGCTGGGAGTTGCTGTAGAGAAGGTCCCCGGGTCGCAGGCGATCGAGGAGCAGTTCACTGTGTCCTCGGATGACCGTTAGCAGGTTGTTAAAGTCATGCGCAACGCCGCCTGCCAGTCGTCCTAGCGCCTCCATCTTCTGCGCCTGGCGGAGCTGGCCTTCGAGCTGCGCACGCTGGGCCTCGTTCCTATGCAGGCTGCTGCGCATGCCGTCGAACGCCCGCGTCAACTCTGACAATTCGTCGCTCCCATCCGCCTCCAGAGTTTGCGTAAAGTCGCCTCTTTCGACCGTTTGGACTGCCTCCAAGAGAGAGCCGAGCGGGCGCGAGACCGTGTCGGATATTACGAAGATCAGTGCTCCTCCAGCCAGGATTGCCACCAGCCCCAGGGCGACAAGTTGATGGTTGAGCCTCTGAAGGTACGCCGCCGCCTCTTTGTACGATTTCAGGACAATTAGCTCGGCCGCCGGCTGCAGACCCGGTGTGAGCTCCACGGCGCTCGAGTAGTACGGCTCGCCACCCAGGTATACCCTCGCCGATGTGAGGGGTCCGTGGAATTGGCTTCCCACTTCCGCCTCTTTGAGCGCGGGAAGTGTGCTGACTGCGACCTCGCCGCCATAACGGAAGACAACGTCGCTTGAAGTAATCCTGCCAAGATCGTTGGCGGCCCGCGCGTCAATCAACCGGCCCACCACGACAACTCCCATCAAGTTGTTCTTCCTGGGTGTGCCGTCGTAGAAAGGCTGCAAGACCACCTGGTACAAGCTCGCTCCGCTGAACCACCATCCGGACGTGTCGCCGCGATGAATCGAGCGAGATACCATATCTTGCGCGGCCGCCCTCGGAAAAACCGGGCCGGTCGAGCGCAGAGCCACGATCTTGCCGCTTTTATCTGCCAACACAAACAGGTTGCAGTCATCCGATTGCCACGGGTCTTCGCTCGCGTCTTTGATCGTTGTGGCATCTCCGTTCCTCATCATTGCCAGCGAAGCCAGCAGGTCCGCCTTCCGGCTCAGCGCCATCTGCTGTTGGTGCTGCACAACCTGAAATGTCAAGGTGTCGTTTCGCGCGTCCTGTTCAATTTGGTGCTGGACCTGGGCCTGTGCGTTGCGCCGTACAACCAACAACGTGGCGCAGGTAAGCGCTGCAGTGAGGAACACGAATGAAAGGAGGAGCTTGGTACGCAAGCGCAGGTTGCCCTGCCCTCGCCTCAGAAGGT
>QHZN01000345.1 GCA_003225365.1 Acidobacteriota bacterium | reverse complement strand
TCTTGAGTCCGCCGCCACACCCCCACGAAACCCGCCAAGCGGAGGAGCAGGAAAAGGAGGAATCCCAACGCCACGTAGCGGGCCAGCGCGGCGGAAATCGCGAGCGCGGGCATTCGGAAAGGCTCTCCGCTGGCGGGCGAATGCCTTGCGGAACCCCCGACGGTCGCTTCGGTAAATTTCGTTCGGTTCGACTTGGCTGGCAGCGCGCCACGTGCGGAATTCACCGAAAGCGGGATTTCCTGGACGCTGCTCATAGTGTTTCGCGAGCTTTCAGAAGACCCTGCCGTCGCCACACGCAAGCTCGCGAGAGGCAGCGCGAAGCTCAGTCCCAAGGCGGCGAGCCACACGAGATGCTGATAGCGGGCAGGTGCGGAACGCATCAGCCACGCCGCCAGGGCGGCCGCGGCGGCCACCAGCGGCACTTGCCACAAGGCATTCACAAGAAACGTCGCCACCAGCCGGCTAATTATTTCCATGTCGAGCCTCCTTTCCTTGCGGGGCGGAATCCGATTCTTTCAGGAGCCGCTTGAGCCGGTCGAGCTTCTCCGGGGTCAGCTCGCGCCCTTCGACCAGGCTCATCACCAGGCTCTCGGCCGAGCCTCCGAACAGCCGGTTAATCAAATCGCGGATGGCGACGCTGGCGGCCTTTTCGCGAGTCACCACCGGCCGGTATTCATACGCCCGACCGCGCAGCGCGCGCTTCACCTTGCCCTTGCGGTGAAGCACGTTCAACATCGTCTGCACGGTGGTGTAAGCCAATTTCTGCGGGCCGGGCAGCCGCGCTCGGACGGCCTCGACCGTGCCCGGGCCCGCCTCCCATAGTACTTTCATGATTTCAAGCTCCAGCGGCGTCAGCGGCCGGCTTTTCGGCTTCGCTCCCATCCTTCCTCCTCCTAAGACTTTAGGAGATTAAGCACCCGCTTCGATTATTTGTCAACTAAAATCTTAGGACAAAATGGAACCCGCGCACGCTCTGAAAGCAGGCCGCCCCCGCGCAACCAGGGCCAGCGCGTCACTCCGAGAGGGCCCATGCATTCCGTGGCCGAAGTCGGTGAAGCCGCGGGCGGGAATCGAGCATCCAACCTTTTAAGACCTACGGGTATTGAATTGGATTTGCCCGCGGGTATAGAATAGTTCTTCGGGGCGTTTCTGATACTTCAGCAAGGAGGGTCGAAATCCATGAAAAAAGTTCTTGCAGCGAGTGTTCTGTTGTTGCTTGGGTTGGCGACGTCGGCCGCATCCGCCCGCGCCGCTCTCAAAGGAGACTACTTGGAAGTTCGCAGCGCGGACGTTTACACCGGCCCCTGTTTTGCGAACTCCGAGGAAAACTTGGCGGGAAATCAGGCCATTCTGGCGTGGAAGATCAGGCAAGGCGATTGGCGCGGCACGGACTTGGCGGGATTCGGCGTGGTGGCCGTGGTCCAGGCGCAGGCGACGCTCGGAGACACGACTCACGATCCCTATCCAGCCAAAGTCGTCCTGATTGTGGACTCGCGAGCCAATGCGGCTCAGCGCGCGGCGCTGATCCAGTTCGCAAAGGCGGCGGGCGGCAAGCTCCTCGCAAACGTCGTGCGCGTGGATTCCGCCCCGATTGAGCTCACCGCCGCCGAGCACGGCTCCGTGAAGCTCGTCGCCGGGAGCCTGGCGCGAGTCGAGACACGGAGCCTCTGCGCCGGAGACCACTTGTGTGGCAACGAAGAGGTTTACTATCCGCCCCTCACGCGCGTGAATGGTGCCATGCCCGCGTTCGCGCTCGAAGAGGCTTTTAACGGCCAAGGCCTGGGTGTGGTGTGGGACCGCAAGGACACTCGCGGGGCGTTCATTGCAACATTCGCCCTCTGAGGTCGAGACCGGCGGATGCCTCCGCCCCCGGCGCTGAAGACCGAGAGCGCCCTTGCGTCTTGGGGCAACTCTTGCGCATAATGATCCGTCGAAATTGAAAAAAGGGAGCGTCGGCGCTCCCTTTTTTTGTTCCCGGCATCTATTCCCTTGAAGGAGTACTGCGATGATGAACTGGGAAATTTTTGTCCGCCGACGCGCGGCGCAGGGCCTCGCATGCAGCTTCGCTTTCATTATTTCTGCCGGTGCCGGAGTTTTCGCACAAGGGACTTATAAGATCACCTCGGCAAATCAAATACCTTCCGATGTCCCGGCAGCTGTGTCTGGCGTGTTGAATGCGCAAGGGACGAGCCTCAACGACGCCACAGGGTCGCCGGTGTCGAGCATTTGGTGGGCCAAGACGATTGCCGCCACGCCCGGCGGCTCGGCCGACGCCGCCTATCCCGACCTCGCCGTGGGCACGTTCCTCGGAGTTTTGAATTTTCCGAAAGGCGGCTCGGACTTCCGCGGCCAGAAGATCAAGCCTGGAACCTACACGCTCCGTTACGCGCACATTCCACAGGACGGGAACCACATGGGCGTGAATCCCTATCCGGATTTCGTTCTGCTGATACCCGTGGCGTCCGACACTGACTCGAGCAAAGGACTTGCGCTACCAGACCTCGTCAAGCTAAGTAAGCTCACCTCCGGGACGAACCACCCAGCGGTGATGAGCCTGGTTCCGGCCGCGCAGGGCGCTAGCTTCCCTTCCCTAGTGCAAGACGATCAGGGACACTGGGTGTTGCAGGTCGAAGTGTCCGAAGGGTCGGCCTCGGGATCGAAGCCTATGCCGCTGGCGCTGATTGTTGTGGGACAGACGACCGCGGGATGAGCGTTGTTCGGCCCGAGCGTATGTTTATGCGCCGGGCATCCTCCGGAGAAGCATCGAAAGTCGCTGTGGGCTTGAAGTCTAAAATCGGCTACTCGCATCCGCGAGCTGAAGGGCGGCTGGACATTTGGCTGGTGACGGGCACGCTCGCAGCGATGTTTGTAGGTGCGCCTAGGTTAATCACCGCGCAAGCCGCCGAAAAGCCGCTCGAGACGATTCAGGGGATAATGCTGCAGGCCCTCGAGGGGAAGCCCGCGTTGAAAGCCCGCGGGAAAGAATTCCCGCTTTCTGCCAGGGCGAGCTACTTGCTTCACACGCTTGAGGACAAGCGCCTGGCCGGCCGCGAAGTGCGAGTCGAGGGCGAGCCGAAGCCGGACGGCAGTTTCGAAGCGTGGAAGTTTTTCACTGTGCGCGACGGCAAGCTCTACCGCGTCCGGTATTACTGCCAGATTTGCAACATCGAGGCTCTGGAGCCGGGCCGGTGCGTATGCTGCCAGCGTCCCACCGAGCTTCAGGAAATTCCCGTGGATCAGCCGGGGCCTTGAAGCGGATCCACACCCGGGCCACTCGCCTCTTGCGCCGCGCAGGGGCGGGAAGGACGAC
>QHZN01000160.1 GCA_003225365.1 Acidobacteriota bacterium | reverse complement strand
AGGCGGCAACATCACGGTCAGGTCGTGATGGCCAGGGCGGAAATCGAGCTCCGCCCAGACCCTGTTTTTCTCGGAACCATAGTCTGCCAGCAACGCCGCATCAGTGACAAGGGGAACGGCCAACGGGCGCGAGTCCTCCGCTTGCCGCGCCACGGATGACGGATACTCGGCCACCCAGCTTCTGAGCGCCCGTTCCTTCGGAACAACGAATATCAAGAGTCGGCCATTGAATTGAAGAACCTTCTCTTGGTTTTCCACTCGCACGCCGAGGACGGCTGACTTATACTTCTTTTCCCAATAATGGTAGAGCGTTTCTCCGTCAATTTGCGGCTCTTGTGACGAGGCGAGCGCGATTTCCGCCACCCGACCCGGATCGTCGTAAACAATCAGGAAATCACGGTCAGCATTGCGTCCTTGAGCGAGGATTTCGGCCGTGGAGTAATGCAACACACCTCCTGAGATCGGAACCCCTACGGGGATCATCTTCATTTCGCCCGGGCCCAAGGTCAGGTTGGCCTCTCGCGGAACCTGAATCGGGCGGTTGACGCGGCTCGCCGGATCGACAAATGTCATCTTGAAATGCTGCTCGGCGTTCGCGGCTTCGCGCATAAAGATCACGGCGCTTTGGCCATTTACGCGTTCGCTTACAACCACCGAGGGATTGTTGGACCCGCACCCGCCCCGGACCGCTTCAGCGCGAGTCAGAACGTTGCCGAAGAAATTCAGGGATTCGCAAATGCCGCGCGCGGCGTAATACTTGTCCCAGAGCCCACCGGGCTCGCGAATGGGAGCGGCATAATCATAGCTGGTGATGAGATGCTTCCGCGCCCAGTCGAAACTGGTTCCGCCGAAGCCCATGTAATAATTGTAGAGGGTAGCGCCTTGCTCGATGACCGTTTTGGTGAGCAGCTCGAGCGTTGCCGCATCGAGGCCCCTCTGACCGGAGGCGAGCTGTTCGCCGTAATCGACCTGGTAGCCGCCCTGCAGTTCGGTCACCGCGACCGGCGAAGTGGGCTCATCCTTGCGTAACTGCTGCAAAACGTCCGGGACTTCGGGAAAGATCTTCCAGCGCGGATAGAAGTTGCAGGTGTCCATGATCCGCGCCATGACGGGGTCTGAATTTTCCCGCGCCTGCTTGGTCCAGCACGTGAAGAGGGGAATATCAATGCCGGCGTCCCAAGCCGTTTCGGCGAGCGCCGAGATATAGGCGCGCTTGTCGGCGTCTGAAACGCCCGGCCAGTAATCATATTCGTTTTCGAGTTGCATCATGATGATGGGCCCGCCGCGCGTAATCTGATGGCGGCGAATTGCCGGCAGCACATCTCCGTACCAGTGCTTGGAAGTCTCCACGCTATGCGGGTCGTTGCTGCGCAAGGGGAATTTCTTGGCGACGACCCAGGCTGGAAATCCGCCCCTGTCCCACTCGGCGGAGATATAGGGTCCCGGCCGCACGATGAGCCATAACCCTGTTTCTTTCACTGCCCGGACAAACGCCTCAAACTCGCTCAAGTCCGAGTGGCCTTCGACCGGCTCGTGGTAGTTCCAAAAAACATAGGTATCAACGGTGTTGAAGCCGGCGCGCTTGAACTTGAGCAATCGGTCGCGCCACAGCTCACGCGGGCAGCGGCAATAATGAAACGCTCCGCCGCGAAGGAACGTATCCCGCCCTTTGAGTGTCAAGCAGTGTGAGTCGTAGCGGATGATGCCAGGATTGGAAAATTCCATTTGGCCGGGCGGGGCCAGGTAGGCTCCGAGCGTTTCGAGGTCAGGCTTCCCCAGCTGGGCGGCAATTGGTGCGCTCAGTGCGATCTCTAAAAACTTGCGGCGGGATGATTTCATCCTGACCTCTGCACCGCGGCTTCCCGCTTGGCGCTTGACATTGGACGACGCGTCCCGAATCGCGCGTCCACGGGGCGCGCCGCGAGGCTTAGCGGCGTTCGCGAGTCAAGGAACACTTTTTTCGCCGTCCCCTGCAATTCCTTAGCTCCGGCCGATCTGAGGCTCATAGGGCACATCTTCCGGACGCGCACGCAGGAAATCGAAGTCGCAACCTTCGTGAGCCTGGAGGATGTGGTCGAGAAACATCGTATAGTAGCCACGCCGAAAGCGCTGCGGGGCGGGCTTCCGGCTGTCAAGCCGCCCCTTAAATTCTGCTTCGTCCACCAGCAGTCGATAGATCGCCTTGGCACGCCAGATTTCCATGCAACACCGCGAGCGCTCCTTCCGCGTGAAGCGGCTGGCTCAGTGGGCGAATCACGTCGCCGTTGGAGGACGTTGCCTCTTCAACCGCTTCGGCCAGAGTTTTCCCCTCCACGGTGTACGCTTCGCCATGTAATGACGGCAGCATCTCCCGCAGCAAGGCCGGAACCCCGCCCGCATAGAATAAGTCCTCCATGAGATATTGGCCTGAAGGTTTGAGATTGACAATCACGGGAGTCGTTCGCGATAGCTCATCAAACAGGCTGAGCGGCAGACTGATCCCCCGGCGGCCCGCGATGGCAATGAGAGGAACGATCGCATTGGTTGATCCGCCCAAGGCTCGGAGGCCCATGACATTCTGAGTGAGGGCTCCGACGTCCCACCTGCACGGCCACTCTAACGGCGGGTCAAAGATAAACTCATTCTAGACTTGGTCTTGAGATGAAATTGGAAAGCTCGGGCCGTAGCCTTGGATCGCTGGCGTGCTGCCCGGACAAAATATGCGGTGAACATAAGTGATGAGATGTTAGAGCACGCCATATCTGTCGTAAACCTCTCGAAGATAGGCTCCGCGAAGCAATTCCTCCCGGCTGTGGTTCTCCCCCGAGACCTTCTTCCAAGCGAGCTCGATGGCTTCTGAGGCGATGGCTGCCGGAACAGCAACGATGCCATCGTAATCGCCGACAATCAGATCCCCTGGGGAGACGTGGACTCCCGCGCATTTGATCGGGATGTTGTAATCAACTACCAGCCCGCGACCTTTTGAATCCACCGGCTTGATACCCGTCGCGTATACTGGAAACCCCATCTTCTGCATTCTCTTGACATCGCGAACCAATCCATCGACTACCGCACCGCGCGCACCACGCGCCATCGCAGCCGTCGAAAGCAGTTCGCCCCACGGCGCATTTTGAGTCGAGCCACCGGTTGAAATTACGACGACCTCGCCTTCCAGGATGCTGTCAACGGCTTCGATCTCCACGGCATACGGGTTACCGGGAGTCTCGTCAGCATCAACGCATTCAATGGTGCGAGCCCAGCCGACGAGCCTCACATCGGGCCAAAGTGGCCGCACCGAATGATGCATCGCCTGCCCAGGACATCCCAGCTCATCCAAAGCGTCGGATACCACGGCGCTATAAAGTTGGGTCTCGATTTTCTCGAACAGCGCCAAATCTTCGGACGTTGCGGCCACGCGTTGGGCCCGATGTTTTTGATCGCTCATTCTTCCCTCGCACCTATCAAAGGTTTTCGATTCCACAGATTTTGTTCCTTTCGGATATACGGTTTATTCTTGCTGGCTAATAAGGCTGTTCCTTTCGTGTTGGCCAAAGTCCTCGTATTTCTCGTCTTGCCCAGACCATTGTTTGATCGTGGCCTCCGGCAGTTGCCCCCTACAATAATTTCCCTCCCCAAACTGATGCACGGTCTAGATGGCGTGCGGGAGTCCAGCCGTGGAATCCGGTTCGAGGCGAATTGATTGTGTCGGTGCGGGACCAGAAGGGACCGGTGCTGTGCTACCAGACGGAGTGAAATTCCCACAAGATGGCGCATTGGTTGAATCCTACCGATTGATGAAAGGTACCGCAATGGCGACCCGCATTGCGCACAGGCTCCTATCCAGCATTCTGGACAATTTCGGCCTGCGTCAAGCAGCGCAGATGACGACAGGGCAGGGTATTATTCGAAGACAGTGATTCGTTTGAACCCTAGGGTTATCATAGCCAGCCGGAGCTTGGGTCACAGATCGCCTGCTTGCTTGAACTGATTATCATTGGGGGGCAAGGTCTTTGATTCGCAGAGAATTCTTGGCAGGCCTGGCCGCCATGGCTTCGCCGACCGCCACTCTGGCCGCTGATCGCCGTGCTGCTCTCCTCGAAGTCGCCCACCCCTCGGGCCTGAATTTCATCCACCGGAATTCGTCCACGTCTCAGCGGTACCTGATCGAAACTATGGGGGCCGGCGTCGCCCTTCTCGATTACAACAACGATGGGCTGCTGGACATCTTTTTCGTAAACAGTGGACACCTCGACGACCCGGTCAAGCCTCCGGTTGATTTTTGGCGGAGGGATCCCGCTTATTGGAACCGCCTATATCGGCAGAACCGGGACAGTACCTTCACGGATGTCACCAAGGAAGCAGGTCTGTCTGGTGCTGCTGTGAATACTTACGGAATGGGGGTGGCCACCGGGGACTATGACAACGACGGATTTACGGATATCTACGTCACCGGATTCCCTGGCAACATCCTCTATCACAATAACGGCGACGGGACGTTCGCCGACGTTACGACGCGCTCTGGCGTTGCGGGTGGCGGCTGGTCAGCTTCTGCCGGCTTTTTCGATTACGATAAGGACGGCATGCTGGATCTTTTCGTCACCCGCTATCTTGACTGGGACTTTGCCCGCCACCAAATTTGCGGCAAGGACTTCTCGTTTTACTGTCAGCCAGATACATATCCACCTATTTCGAGCCTCCTCTATCACAATAATGGTGATGGGACCTTTACGGATGTGAGCCAAAAATCCGGCATTGCCGAAGCTAAAGGCAAATCCCTGGGCGTTACGTTCAATGATTACGATGGTGACGGCTGGCCTGACATTTTCGTCGCCAACGATCGTGTGGAAAACTTCCTCTGGCACAACAACGGTGACGGGACGTTCACCAACACTGCAATGGAGGCGGGCGTGGCGCTTTCCGAAGACGGCAAGGCGAACTCGGGCATGGGGGTTGACTTCAGCGACTTTGATAATGACGGCCGGCCGGACATCGTCGTAACCAATCTCTCTTCGGAAATCTATTCGCTCTATCGCAACGATGGCAACGGACTTTTTACCTACGATAGTCTTCCCACCGGTCTCGGGGCGCTCACTGCAAACCATTCCGGCTGGGGTGTTCGGTGGGAGGACTTCGACAACGATGGATGGAAGGACTTTTTTGCGGCACAGAGCCACGTTCAGGATAATGTGAACCGCCTGGATCCGCGTAAGCGTTATAAAGAGCCTCCGCTTCTGGCACGAAATGTCCGCGGGAAACTCGAGCAGGTCGCTATCCCTGGCATCGGGCCTGTAGCCGGCCGAGGCGCCGCTTTCGGCGACCTTCACCGCGATGGTCTTGTGGACGTCGTCATGTCGATTCTGGGCGGTTCGCCCGTGCTTTTTCAAAGCGTCCGAAACGGGAACCACTGGTTGAGCATTGACCTCATCGGGACACACAGCAACCGCGACGGTTTCGGCGCTAAAGTGGAAGTGAACGGGCAGTGGGGGCACGCGTCCTCGGCTGGAAGCTACCTTTCCGCCAGCGACAAGCGGCTGCACTTCGGTTTGGCCGAGGCGCGCGAAGCCCGAGTGGAAATCCATTGGCCAAGTGGCGCGCATCAGGTTTTGGAGCACGTCAAGGCAGACCAGGTCGTTAAAGTGAGGGAGCCATGATGGCGGTCTTTATATGCGCGTTGCTGGCGGGCCAGGTCGCTCGGGTATCTGGTACGAATACAGCCGAGTATCACCTGAAGGTCGCCGAGGCGTATGTGCAGAAGCACAATTATGACCAAGCGATACCGGAGTTGCGTCTGGCGCTCAAGTTGAAATCGGATTCGAAGGAAGCGGAAGGCATGCTCGGAGAAGCCCTGCTAGCTCAAGGTTACATTGGCGAGGCGATCCCCCATCTTGAGCGCGCGCAGCGGCTCGACTTGCTGGGGATCGCACTGGCGGAGGATCACCATACGGCCCAGGCCATCCAAACGCTGCTCGCCGCCCTCGCGAAGGAACCTAATAATCCCGACTTGCTGTTCTACCTAGGGAAGGCATGTGGTTTCCTTTCGAAGAGTTCCTTTGGCCGCCTCGTTGACGTCGCCCCCAACTCCGCGCGCGCTCACCAGCTCATGGGGGAGAGCTATAATGCGCAACAAAAATTTGACCTCGCCGAGCGCGAATACCGGAAAGCGCTCGAACTTCAGCCGGACCTCCACGGAGTCCACTTGGAGCTGGGCAGGATGAAACAGGGGGCGGGCGATCTCGAAGCCGCGGAGGTAGAGTTTCGCGCCGAGGCGAAACTTAGCCCAGGGGATGGCGAAGTGGCTTGGCGTCTCGGCTCGGTCTTATTGTCCGAGGGACACACACAAGAGGCTCTAAAGCAACTCCAGCGGTCTGACGAGCTTCGCCCGGAAATGATCGAGACCCTCTACGACCTTGGGAAAGCTTTAGAACAGGAAAACCAGTTACCGGCCGCGGAAAAAGCGTGGCTGCAATTGATCAAGCTGGGGCCCCACACCCCTTTGGCTGTGTCCGCACACCTGGAATTGTCTCACCTCTATCGAAGGGAAGGAAGGGCGGCCGAGGCGGACTCGCAACTCCAACAGTTTCGCGAAATGTCAAAAACCAAACCCGCAGACTAACGCTCTCCCATTCCCTGCAAATGCCTCTTGAATTGTCCGCCTAACGCCGAGTGGCTAGGCTTGGAGGATGACGGGATACACCTTGTTGATGGCCGTCGCGATATCCTCGGTGTCGTGTTGGGTAAATTTGGGATCAATACCCACGCTAGCGAACCGATTGAGAATATCGATGGTCCGCGGGCAGGCTTCGGCCCCGTAACGGATCGCCCGTCCGCGCGGGGTCGTGAAGGAAGGCCAAGCCGGGTGTGCGGTGACTTTGTTCTCCACCATCGGATCGATGGGAAGGATCACCGAGCCGTTGGGAGGCCCTGCGGGAACATTTTCCGCCTTCATCGCTTCGATATACCGATCACGAAGCTGCTTGGTTGGAAATTCCAGGTACACTCTTTCCGCCAGGTCGCCATCGGGGTCTGATACCAGACGGAAGTGAGGGTCGGGCAAATCGCGGAGGCCCTCATAGACCCGGCGGCCATTCGCCCTCAGGGCGGCGACAATCGAATCGAGCTTGCGCAATTGAGCGACCAGAACTCCGCCGGTAAACTCGCTCATGCGGAAGTTGGTGCCTGCAAAAGCGGAAACTTTCTGCCCGCCGAGCTGTTTTTCGAGCTGCGGCCGCAACGGGCCTAGATCGTGAAAACGGCACGCGCGTTCAAACAGGATCGGGTCGCCCGTTACCACGCAGCCGCCCTCGCCTGACGTAATAGTCTTACAAAGTTGGAAGCTATAGATGGCGATGTCGCCGATTGCTCCCAGCGGCTTGCCCTTGTAACTCGCGCCCGCGCTCTGCGCGCAATCCTCCAGCACTTTGATTCCGTGCTTGCGGGCGATCGGCAGGATTCGGTCCATGTCGCAGGGGCAGCCCTCGAGGTGGACGGCCATGATGGCCTTGGTCTGGGGCGTAATTCGGTGCTCGATATCCTCGGGATCGATGTTGAGCGACTTATCGCTTTCGGCAAAAACGGGAAGTGCGCCCGCCAGCACTATGGCGTTATAGCTGGAATACCATGTCCACGCCGGGAGAATCACCTCGTCGCCCGGGCCGACCCCAAGTGCCGCCATGGCGACCTGGAGCGCGGCAGTTCCCGAGGTGACTCCCAACACATAGCGGCCTTGCATCCGCTCGGAGAACTCTTTTTCGAAGGTCGCACACTGCATGGGCGGTTCTGGACCAGGGCCGTACCATCGAAAAGGGTTGCGAGACGCCACCACATCGCCGAGGCGGCCCCGTTCCTTGTCGTCGTAGAACTCGGTGCCCATACCGCATTCGCTCGCCCATAGGGGCGTTTCGCGGACGGGCTTTCCGCCGTTGATGGCGAGTGCGGCTGGGTTCCCGGCCACGGCACGCGACGACGATGCCGCCGACGATGACATTGCGCCCGACGGCCGAGCCGTAGTGGATGATCCGGCCGCCGACGCCGCAGCAGCGATAGAAGTGAGAAACTCTCTGCGATTTACCATACACGGCCTCCTCGTGCTCGAGTTCTTAGGCCCGATTTTAATTAAGGTGCTTGGCGGTCGTCAAGGGTTCGATCGGTCAAAGACGGTGAATGTCCAGAACTCTGGACGACTTTTCGCATGCGGTGGAGGCGGTTACGTCTTGATGATTATGATTTCTCGCCTGGTTGTGCTTCCTTCTGACCTGCAGCGATAACTAGAATTCAAGACCCCTGGTTAACGCACTATTCTAAGGAGTCCGTTCCAAATCGGGGAAAAGGCTGAGTGCCCGGGCTCCCGGACTTTCAAAATCTGGTCGGGCAAGACGTCCTTTAGTACTTGTACGATACCACTGGGCCACTGAATAACGATCTCTCTTAAAATCTCAGCCTCACCTAAACCAAAGTGTACGCCATCGAGGCTGGACGAGGCGTATCCGACAGCACTCGTCATGTGGTTGTACTGGCTCCCGTAGGAGGTCTTGACCTCAATCTTGGCGCCAATGCCATCGCGGTTGCTCTCTGTCCCTTCGAGCCGAAGAGTGATCCAGTGGTTGGGCTTGGGGCTTATATTTTCCCATAATTCCGCCGGCTCGCCCAGCGATGAGACAACCACGTCCATCTTGCCATCATTATTGAAGTCGGCAAAAGCCGCCCCTCGGTGCGCGCGCGGTATTTGGAAATCGGCGCCTACATCCGCGGAGACGTCTTGAAACTTGCCGTTGGCTAGATTTGCGAAGACGCTGTTGGCTTGCTTGTAGCGGTCGACGGAAAACAATTCGATGTTGTCCGTAACGTGTGAATTCGCCGAAAATATATCTTTCCATCCGTCGTTGTTGAAATCGAAAAGCCCGACACTCCAGCCGCTGCGGCGAGCACTGGACACGCCGATCCCGCTCGGATAAGTGTCGTCGCGAAAGAACCCTTTGCCTTCGTTCCGGAACAGGGGGAAAGTCTCGCGGGCCAGGGCCGTAATGATGAGGTCGGGCAAGCCATTGTTGTCAAAATCGCGGAAGTCAACCCCCATGCTCGAAACCGGTTTCCCGTCGTCGGTCAAGCCCGCGCCGGAAGGCAGAGCGGTCTCCTCGAAAGTTCCATCACCGCGATTACGAAATAGGAAATTGGGGAGGCTGTCGTTCGAAACGAAAATGTCAGGAAAACCGTCTCCGTCGTAATCCGCGAAGGCGGCGCTCATGCCTTTCCCGACGAACCGCCCGATGCCGGACTTGACGGAGACGTCTTCAAACGTTCCATCTCCGCGATTGTGATAGAGCGTGTTCGACAATCCCTGGTACGCGCCTGGAGCACAGTAGATGCGAAATTTTCCCGTAGGGTCGCCGCAGGGAGGATCGAGGCTGGGGGACCATCGGACGTAGTTAACGACGAACAGATCCAGAAAACCGTCATTGTCATAATCAAACCAGCAAGCGCCCACTGCCCAGCCATGGCTTCGAATGCCGGCGCCGGACGTAGCATCCGTGAATGTCTCGTTGCCGTTGTTGCGATACAAAATGTTTCGATCAACGCCCGCAACAAAGAGATCCACGTTTCCGTCATTGTTGTAATCCCCGGCGGCGGCTCCCATCGAATACCCAGTCCCTGCTACACCGGCCTCCGCGGTCACATCTCGGAACTTCATTCCTCCCTGGTTGCGGTAGAGCCGATTGAAAAATTGGGGCGAGTCCTTCCGGAGCGAAGGGACGGACGCGCCGTTCGTAAAGAAGATGTCTATGAGGCCGTCGTTGTTGTAATCAAAAGCGGCAACTCCGCCGGGCATGGTTTCGATCAAGTGCTTTTGGGGGGTAGGGCAGTTATCGAGAACGAACCGCAGCCCCGCGTTTCGAGCTACATTGCGGAATCGGATCGGAGCGGGAACTAATGGAGATGCTGCATGAACGGACGCCGCCCCTGTTCCGGAGCGGACTTGTGCGAGCAGCCGGCGCGCGGGGGCGTAATCGGAGATGGCCAGAGCGCGGGTCAGGTCCCTCTCGGCTTTCGCAGGTTGGTTCAGTTGGAGATACGCGCGGGCGCGCTGATAGTAGGCTTCCGGCGACCGCGGATTGATCCGAATTGCCGTGTCGAGCCGGTCCAAAGCATCGGAAGCGCGTCCCAGTTTCAGCAGGAGTTTGCCGGCATTCAGAAACGAATCGGCGAAGTTGGGGCCAGAGCTGATTGCCGTCTGGTAAGCAGCGAGCGCGCCGTCGTAATCATTTTCTTCCTCGCGGATGAGCCCGATTAAATCGTAAACGTGTGCGGGCTGCTCCCCCAGTTTGAGAGATATCCGGGCGTTGGCTTCGGCATCGGCAAATCGGGCGCGCAAATACTCGGTTTCGGCGAGATAAAAATGTGCTGCGTGGTCGCGAGGCCGGAGCTGGACGGCGGCCTGGAACACCCGCTCGGCTGACGCTCTATCGCCCGCTTGTTGATAACTCAGGCCCCATAGCAGCCGGGCCTGAAAATCATCAGGATGTTGGCTGAGGTACTCTTCCAGGACTCTCGCTGCCTGCTTGAACTTCTTGTGACTATAGAGTGAAATTGCAGCTTGCGGTTGGGCTTGCGAAAAGGGCGCCAAAGCGAGATTTAATACCGCCGCCAGCCACGTCCGTCGACTAATATCCCAAGACACGAACTGCCCCTGTACGGAAATTGCTTGTACCACGGTCAAAGATTTCTCGTCAATCAAAGCGGCGAATTGGCGGTGGTGTCGTTTGGAATCCGATCCCTTTCGGAACCCGTCGGCTGACGGCTCATTCCGATGAAATGAATCGCAATCCGGTCCGTCGGCGGCGCATTTCCAATGGCTTGCGCAGTAGATCCCGATTCACCTCATCGGGATGACTGCACCTGGGAGCGCCCTTGTCTCGGAGAAGACACGGCTATCGGAGTGTTGCAGTTCTTGCCGCTCGCACATCGTGGGCGATATACTTGGGCTTTTCGTCCTTGGTGGGGGCGTCCATGGAAGGACAAGGCGCAGACCATCCAGCCCAGAAGCCGACAACTCCTTCCGTTCCGTCCGTAGAAAGGAGCCTGGCGATATTGGAAATGATCTCCAAAGCAAGGAGCGGGCTTACGCTGCCAGAATTGAGTCGGCGTCTGGAGCTGCCAAAGAGCTCAACCCATTGTCTGCTGCTAACGCTCGAGCGCTGCGGTTATCTCACTCGCAATGAAAGGACTCACCGCTTCATGTTGGGCCTGAAACTATTTTCGCTGGCCAACATGGCGATGATTGGGATCAAGCTGCGCGAACAGGCTTTGCCGGCACTCCAGGCATTGGCACAGCAGTCCGGATTGACTGTGCACATGGCGATTCTCGACCACGGCGAGGCCTTGATTATCGAGAAAATTGAGCCTGCGGGCGTGCCTCAACAGGCATCTTGGGTAGGGAAGCGGTTGGAGATCCACTGCTCGGCAATCGGCAAGGCGCTGCTCGCGTATCTTCCCGAAGAGGAACTGGAGCGGCTGATTGGAGATCATCGGCTGCCTCGGCACAACGACAACACCATCACCTCCATTCGGCGCCTGCAACAGGAAATCGCCGAGACCAAACACCGCGGATACTCCTTAGAGAACGAAGAGGACGTAATCGGAACCCGCTGCATCGGTGCGCCGGTATTTGACGAACTCGGAGTGGTAGTTGCGGCCGTGAGCGTAGCCGGAACCACGGAGCAGATCCAAGCGGAACGTGTTTCTCACCTGGCTACACTCGTCAGAGAAACGGCCTCACAAATTGCAGCCAGAATTTAGGTCGGCAACGCGCCTGACGAAGTTGTCCAAATAGCCAGACAGTCGCCTGCAGCGGGAAGTTTTTCAGCTTGTGGCCAGGCCTTGCGCCGCTGTCGCTACCGTCCTTGGCTTCGCGGGCAGCTCTCGATCATTGTCATTGGGCAGACTTAGCGCGCGGAGAATTTATTGCTGGCGACCCCAGTGTGGAGGTGTTCGGATGCGAAGTTGTAGGCGCAAGCGACCGCTTTTCATTTCTGCGATGATTTCGGCCTTATGGATGCTTGGTCTGGACGGGTGTTCGCATGGGCGCGTGACTGCCACCGGACCGATCACCATCACGGTGGGTTTTAGCGACGCCGATGTGACCGGCGATGACAACCGCGCGATCCAGACGGCTATTGATCGCGTGGCCGCCGCGGGCGGAGGAACAGTCCTTGTCAAACCGGGGACATATATGCTCTACAACTCGGTGCGTCTAGCGAGCCATGTGGCACTCAAAGGCGAAGGTCCCGAAAAGACCCTGCTTCAAAAGGGGCCTGGAGCAGAAAGCCCGCTCAGTGACGATGCGAACTTCGGCGAATATCAGGCCACGGTCGCCGACGCGAGCCATTTCGTCCCGGGAATGGGGGTGGTGGTCATCAGCAGGGTATACCCGGGAGATCTTCCATCGCATGAGTTGTTCGGTTACACCGCCTTCCCTTCAAGCTTGAGGACGATCGTACGCGTCGCAGGCAAGACACTCTTTTTCGACCGCTTCCTTCAAGAGACTTATAAGGTCGAATTCGGCGGCTTGGTTGCCAACGCCTTTCCGCTAGTGGCGGGCTACGATGTTGTGGACTCCGCCGTCGAAGGCTTCGCCCTCGAGGGAAATGGGAAGCAGACCCATTCTCTGGAAGACCGTATGGGTGCGATCTACTTTTTAAATTCCAGGAAGTTCGTGGTCCGAAACTGTGCGGCGCGCAATTTCGCTGGCGACGGCATTAGCTGTCAATTCGTTCAAGACTTCTCAGTCGAAAACTGCGAGTCTTACAACAATGCCACTTTCGGCATCCACTTCGGAACCGGCGCCCTGCGGGGCGCCGCGCGCCACAATCGGATTCATGACAACGGATGGGACGGCTTGTATCTCTGCTACCGCGTTCAGCAGGGGGTCTTTGAAGGCAACGAATCTTGGGCCAATGCCCGAGATGGGATTTCGCTTGGATACAAAGATACGGATAATATCTTCATTCGTAACGTATCCCGAGAAAACGGAAGATCGGGAGTATACTTCAGAAATGAGAGCAAGATGGCTTTTAACACCGCCAACCGTAACACTTTGCGCGAAAACACCATGCTCGATAACGGCCGACCCGGGGCGCCCGGCTATGGCGTGTGGATCTCCTCCTTTACTAGAGACATCAAGCTGATTTCCAACACGATTTCCGACTCCCAAAAATCAGAACGCGGAGCCGCTCACATCGCAATTTATCTCGCACCACACACCGATTACATTTCTTGTCAAAACAATATTGTCAAAGGGTTTAAATATGCTCTTGAAAGCAAAACGAACGGCCAACACAACACCTTCGAGCGAGGCTCGAACCAATAACCCTGGAACTGGATCCGCACAGTTGCGCGAACTATCAGGCCTTAAACCCAGCTGGATAGTGACGGCCGCCCGTATATCTATCCGCGAGATTGCTCGCAGCGCTCCCGTGGGCTTGCCGGA
>QHZN01000159.1 GCA_003225365.1 Acidobacteriota bacterium | reverse complement strand
CTGATAATAGCCCTGAGCGCCGCAAATAGAGCAGGCGTCGAGCGCGGCGCGCACCGTGTCCGTGTCGTCGAGAATGGCGACCAGCCGAACTTCCCCGTCAGGGCTTTGGACCGAAAAGATGTGCAGCTTGTGGTCGGCGAGCCCTGCCGCGGGAATCCTCACCAGGCCGTCTACCACGGCGATATTCACGGCCGGAATCGGTGCCTCCGCCTGGCGCGAGTAGACAAACTCCGCCGTTACTAGCGTAATGATGATCAAGCCCGCGCTTCCCGCCGCCAGCTTCCAGCGGCGGCTGCGCTGGAATTCCGCCAACGCCTTGCGCCGGCTCGGACCCGGCAGCTCCCGAAGCGTGGCCGCATCCGCGGGCTTCGTCCGGTCGGCCAAGAGGAGCAGGAGACAGAGCGTGATGATCATCACAAAAAAGAAAGCGTCGTTGTGGACGATGGGCCCGACCAGTGCCATCTCGCGCGGACTGGAGGGCAAAAAGCCGCCTTCGGTCAGCTCGTGAACGCCCGTGATGAGCAGTTGCGCGGCAATCACCAGCAGCACCGCGCTGGTCAGGCCAAAAAATTTCCGCAGGTCGATTTTGAAACTGCCTTTGAAGAAACTTACGCCCAGCAGCGCCGCGAGCCCCAGGCCCGCCAGGCCGCCAATGAGGTTCATGAGCTCGGCCGAGCGGAACGAGACGACCGCGAGGAACAGCACCGTCTCAATGCCCTCGCGGAAAACCATCAGAAAAACGAAGAGGAAGATGCCGGCCGAAGCAACGCGGCTTGGCTCAACCGTAAGCTCCGAAAGCCGAGATTCGATGTCCTGCTTCAGGCGCTTTCCCGCCTTCCGCATCCACGCCACCATGGACGCCACCAAAACTCCCCCCGCAAGCATCAGCCATCCTTCGTAAGATTCTTCGGCAAGTTCCAAACGGTGGACGATATAGGCGGCGGCGAGGCTCGCCACCGTCGCTGCAGCTAGCGCCGCGTACACGGCTCGGAATGCGCGGTGGCGGCCCGTCTTCGCGAGAAAAGTAAGCACAATGCCGACGATGAGCGCCGCTTCGACGCCTTCACGCAGCGTGATGACCAGAGACTGAAACATGCCTTTTCCCCGTACTCGAACCTACGCTTCGACGCCAAAGCGTAAAAGGCTCGAAAAAATCTTAGAGTTAAATACAAATGGATGTCAACTGCTGCGCTGAAAATACACAGGTTACGCCGCTCGGGTATCGAGCCAGATGCAAATGAGATGCAACTAGTTGCAACCCCCATCTAACAGCGAGCGCTTCTCCATCAATCAGCGTCCGCTATTCCGAAGCGGTCCGTTCCTGCCGAGTCGAGCGCTCGGATTCAGACAGAGGACCCAAGAAATGAAACGACTTGATAATCTTATTGAAAACCGCTTCCTCGAACTGGTAGCTCTCCGCAGAGGTCAGCCCCACGATGCCAAAGACGGTGTTTTCCTGCGCGATGCGCGCGGAGACGCCGTGCCACTCGACCCCGTCGAGAAGGCCCGTGAAGGAACGCCGGATAGCCGCGTGGCCGTCCACCTGAATAGCCGCTTCCGAGATTTTCGTGTAGCCCTCGACCATGTGCTGAATCTTCGCCTCCACAACGTCGTTCTTGAGGTCTGGCGCGCCGCTCCAGACCGTGCGATCCACAATCAGCAGCGTGCGGTCGTTCTCATCCGACATGGCGACGATCGCCGAGACCTTCTCGCGCGAGATTTCTTCGTGGAGCTTCCAGCCTGGAGGCTTGTACATCACAAAGTGAAAGGTATCGGAATAGTAGCTGGTGCCCTCGAGGTGTTCGGCGAGGCTTGCGGGGAGTGGCTCTTCGAGCGGGTGGCTGACGGGCGGCGGCGGTGGGGCAAGGGGCTTCGCAGCTTCTGCCGGCTTGGCCGGTTCCACGGGTTTGTCAGCTTTCGGCTGAACCTCCGGCGGCGAGGCCGCCTTGGACTCGGCCTTCTGAGTTTTCCCCGCCTTTTCGCCCCCGCTCGTGATGGTAATGGTTGCGACTTTGTCCTTTCGCACGAGCGCGTAGCCAAACTCGGTTTCGACGCGGAACATGCTGTTCTCAAACCCCACGATGGTGCCGGCGATTTTCTTGCCGTCTTTGAGCACAATTTCATCCGAGACGGCCGGGGTGGCGGCGAACACGGCCAGAGCGAGCGCGACGGCAACGGCAACGGCAGCTCTCAAGAGCCTCGTAGGTTTCATAGCATCCCCACAAAACCACCGCCGTATTTCCGTATCGCTTGACTGATCCCGATGCTTCTCATCCCTGCCGGCACTGGCAAGCTGGGGCTTGCCAGCCTGAGTCTCGAGAAGTTGGAACGAGGCACGACACGCTGTGTGAGCCCAACGCCCCTGGTTTTCGCCATCCGCCGCTAATATTTTCTCAAGACGCCGATCACGCGGCCCTGAATCTTGACATCGCGGCCAGGCAAGATGAGGGCTTCCATTTGGGAATTGGCTGGCTGCAAGCGGACGCGCCCGTTCGACTCGCGATAAAAACGCTTGAGCGTGGCGTCGGTCCCGCCGGTCAGCGCCACCACGATTTCGCCGTTCTCGGCGGTCTCAACGCCTTCCACCAGGATGAAGTCGCCGTCGCAAATGTGATCCTCGACCATCGAGTCGCCCTTGACCTTGAGCACGTAGACGCCGCTTTTCCCGTTGGCAAAATCGGCCAGCGAAATGGTTTCCGGGCTTGAGATTGCTTCCACGGGGCGGCCCGCGGCGATGCGGCCGAGCAGCGGAAACTCCAACTTTCCGAGCACCATCGCGGGCTCCGGCCCGCCGGCTGCGCGCTCGGGCGCCGCCGCGCTTCTCCCTGCCAGACGCCGCCCGTAAGGCCGCACCGCCGTCTTGGCAAACGGCACCGACCCGGGAACGGCGACGACTTCGAGCGACCGGCTCTGATTGTAGCCGCGCCGCACGAAGCCTTTCTTGGCGAGCGTTTGAAGGTGCTTGTGCACGGTCGCAAGCGACGACAACCCCATCCCCTTCCCGATCTCTTCGAAGCTCGGCGAGTAGCCGCGTTTGTTGATGAAATCCACCAGGAAATCCAGGACTTGCTTTTGCCGGCGCGTCAAAGCCATGATCTTCCCCCATCCTTCACCCTATCTTATAACACGCATTTTAGGCGAATAAAAGGCGAATAGGCAAGCTTTTTTTGCGGGGGGCTGCCAATAGTGGGCCGGCACCTACAGAGCGGCGCCCACCGCGGGACCCGAGGACTCGAGACAGCATGGCCCATCCGTCTGGTTGTAAAGTTTAGAAAGTTGCAAACCCAAGCGTGAAGGGTCAAACACCCGACCGCCCCCTGGGGAATAAACCGCATTGACACAAGTGTTCGGACTCCTCACAATGTCGGCACATTTGGGAAAACGAGATGGACGACCGTTTGAGTCAGTCAACTGATTCCTACTTTGAGGCCCTGCTTTTGGCCTGTCAAAGCTTGGATGGTCCCGCGCGGGCGAAGCTCTCCAAGGAATTTTTCCGCCAGGTCTCCGGCCTCGACTTGGAGCCCACGCAGAGCCTGGAGGCCTGGGAGAAGATAGTCGAGGTCCGCCGCGAGCTCACTCTCAACGGAGAATCACCGCCACCGCTTCGAAAAGTCGTCCTCGATTACTTGCTCCGCTCATCGTTGTTGCGTGAACCGGTGTTGACAGAATTCTCGGAAATGAACCGTCTGCGGGCCGACGCGGCGACAGATGGACTGACCGGGCTTCACAATCGACGGTTCTTTGACGCCCTCTTGGAGCGGGAATTGGACGCCGCCGTCCGCTACGGGCTCGAATCCAGCTTGGTGATTATGGACTTGAACCGCTTTAAAGAGGTCAACGATACGCACGGCCACGCCGCCGGCGACAAAGTGCTGGCGGCGACGAGCGCCACTCTCAAGGATTCACTGCGCTTATCGGACCTGGCATGTCGAATTGGCGGCGACGAATTCGCCATGGTGCTCTCGCGTACGACCTTTGACGGTGCGGTGCAGCTCGCCGAGCGGGTTTGTGGGCAATTCGAGAACGCCGTCCGGCCCCTGAACCTTACAGTGTTCGTCACCGTTTCCTATGGTGTCGCGACCGCCCCCCGCGAAGCGAAGGAGCCGGCCGCCCTGTTTTCGCTCGCCGATGAACGGCTGTATAAATTTAAACGCTCCATCGGCGCGCCGCGGTGCGTGCCGCGGGTCTTTCCCAGAATTCCCCTCGCGAATGTCGGCGCCGACGCCGTCCTTCGCTGGGATTCCAATTCCTGCCCGGCTTTGCCGGTTGATTTCAGTGTGGGTGGGGTAGGGCTTCTCTTGTCGACTCCCGCGGCTCTACCGCGTGAGTTTGTCACTGAGATCCATCTCCCGCGCCTGCGGCCCCTGACCTCGCGGGTCCAAAAGGTTTATGAAATCGCGCACGCCCATAACATCGTGCGGCTCGGATGCTCGTTCATCGACCCAAGTTTGGAAGCGCCCGAAAACCCAGCCGCGTGACCGACGGCGTGGCGACAAACACAAGCCTCAGGAATCCTAACTCCATCGTTCGGTGGCAGGCAAAGCTCGCCTGAACCAGAACACGCAAGGTCGCCATTTCCTGAGAAGAGTCAAGCCCATTTCGGTCATCCATTGGCGAGGAAGTTGCCTTATAATTTGGGACGTGCGGCGGCAAGTCGAGGGCCGAGCTGAATTTCGTAGAGGAGATTTTCATGAAAAAGCTACAGTCACTCTTATGGGCGATTCCGTTGACATTGGCGCTGGCGGCGCAGGCTTATGCCCAAGCTAAAACGAAGGCCGCCAAGGCCGCTCCTACCGAGAAGACCTACTACGGGGACATTTCGGACTCGATGTGCGGCGCGACACACAAGATGACAGGGAGCCCTGTGGAGTGTACCAAGGCTTGCGTGAAGAACAACGCGAAGTACGTGTTTGTCTATCGCGGCAAAGTCTGGGAAATTTCGAATCAGGACTTGGCCGATTTGCCGACCCTCGCCGGCGAGCACGTGCGCCTGAAGGGCACTCGCAGCGCGGACGGCAAGAGCATTACGGTTGCCGCGCTCAACGAGAGCACACCGCGAAAGCGCGCGGCAAAAAAGTCGCCTTGAGAGTCAGTCGGGTGGCATAGGGGCGGACGTCACCGTCCGCCCCGCGGCGCTGCTGCCCCTATTCACACGCAAACTCAACACCGCACTCCTTTCTTGACCTCTTCCGTTTCGGCGCTCTTGTTTGCTTTCGCGCTCCGCACTATATAGATTCGGGGATTCGCAGAAGCCTGGTTCGGAGCTGTCGGGACCTTCGTCAGCCAACGGACGCCGAAATTGGGCGCGGCTCGGACCGGCCGGGGCCGCGACAGCCCGCAAGGATGAGTCGATTGCAGATGGGCAAACCTGCAAATTGGGCCGCAGCGATACTTGGAGACGTTCAATTCTGGCTGCCAATTGCAGCGCTGATTGGCGGGCTGGCGCTCTTGCATTGGATCGCCTAGCGTCGCGAGTTGCAAATAGGTTGAACGATTCAAGGCCGTGTGGCGCCCTGTAAGTCCTTTGCGGCCTTTGCGCGAAACAGGCTTTTTTTGCTTGTCGGACTTGTCATTCAGGACATTAGCGGGGAGCAAATCGTTTGGCAACCGCTTCCACGACTGCGGAGGTTCGAGCGCGCCTCCAAAAGCTTCAGAGGCTGGGCGTCTTGTGCGGGATCGCCGCAGGCGCGTGGCTCGGCGCCGCAGAGGCTCCGACCAAGCTCGTCACCGCGGGCATTTCGCCCCTGGTAATCTCGCTCATGATGGTGGTGGGCGTATTCTTGGCCCGCTGGAGCGTGCCCGCGCTCGTGCGAGGCACGGCGTCCATGTCCGCGGACATTCACCAGGCGCCGCACTTGGTGGTGTGGGCGGTGCTGGCGGGTTGCTTGTGGTCAGTGGCGAACACGCTCACAATTTTCGCTATCCGCGATATCGGGTTGAGCATCGCCTTCCCGCTCTGGAATTCAAACAGCCTGCTCGGAATCCTCTGGGGCATCCTCTTTTTCAACGAACTTCGCGGCGCGGGCTGGCAGCGGTGGCTTGGGGTAGTGGGTGGCGCGGCAGTGATGTTTGCGGGCGCGGCGCTGCTCGCTTCCGCCTCCCAAGCGCAGGCGCCGGCGGGACATCCCTTGCGCGGCCTTTTCGCGGCGCTCGGCGCAGGCGTGCTTTGGGGGACCATGTACATCCCGTATCGCAAGGCGTACCTGACGGGAATCAATCCGCTGACGTTCGTCGCCTTCTTCACCATCGGAGAGCTTGGGATGATGTCGGGATTGGCCGTGGCATATTCGGGAGGCGCAGCGGAGCTTGCGCGTCAGCTTGCCGCATCCCGCGGTGTGCTTTGGCTGCTCATGGCCGGGGGATTCATTTGGGTGATCGGCGACCTGTTCCAACAGTACGCCGCGAAGTACGTCGGCATCAGCCGCGGGATTCCGCTATCGAACTCGAACCAGCTCTGGGGGATGCTTTGGGGGATCCTGGTCTTCGGCGAGTTGAAAGGCCAGAGCCTTTCCGTTTATACGCAGGTGGTGGGCGGCTCGCTGCTAATGGCTGGCGGCGTCGCGGCAATATCTTTCGCCTCCGCCAACCTCGCGGAACACGACCACTGGCGCGCCGCCGCAGAGCGGGAACGCCGCCGCTACGGCGTGCGAGCCGAATTCACCGCAGCGGGACTAGAAGGCCGAAGCTTCGAAGACCCTGCCGAAGGCCCTGTCGAAGACCCTGAGCGAAGTCGAAGGGAGCGCAGTCGAAGGGAGCCAAGCCGAAGGGCGGGCAAGGGTCTCGGCCGCCGCTCTAGGCTCGACTGGGTGCTGGTGGCGGCAGCCACAGGCGTATTCCTTGCCGCAGCCGCCGCCGGCAGCATTCCGCGTCTGGCACTCGGCTGGGGTTGGGCCGCCGCGCTCATCCTGGCGATGTTCTTTTTGTTCGCCGCCGCCGGCGCGGCACTTTGGAAAACAACTCGCTTCAACTGAGCGCCGTAAGCGGGGCCAGGCTCCTGCCTCGCTCTGCCAAGACCGGCACTGCCGCCCAGGCCTGGAACCATTGAGGACTGCAAAATATAGTCACGTCTGTTTGGTGATGCGCTCGCCAATCATTGGGAGGCGTTCGAAACCAGGGGCATAGCGGAACGCGACAGAGTGAAGGAACTTGACAGACAGACCGCGCCGGAAACATGATCAGCGCTAACAATGTGCCCAGCAGGGAGGGGCCGTGTCGCTTGAAATTAGGAAGGGTTCAGAGCTTCTCGGACGCTACGTCATATCCGACCTGCTTGGTTCCGGCGGGTTTGGTGTTGTATGGCGTGCAACCGACAAGAAGGCGGGCCGCGACGTAGCGATAAAGCGGCTCTTGAAGAAGGGAGACCCTGTCGAGTCTGGAAGACTGAAGGATGAAGCGTCCAGGGTCGCCAGGCTGAAGGGCCATAAGAATATTGTAGAGGTATATGAGTGCTTTCAGGAAGACGGAGAAGACTTCCTACTGATGGAATATGTGGATGGAAAGAGCTTACAGGACACAATCCGAGCCCATATACGCACGAAGACTTGGTTCGACATTGACGAGGCCCTGGATTACTTCACGCAGATCGTCGAAGGCCTCCTGTTTGCCCACTCAAGTGGTTTGTACAACCGCGACGTAAAGCCCTCAAATATTCTCGTGTCTAATCTGGGCGTAATTAAGCTCGTTGACTTTGGAATCGCGCGTCCAATGGTCTATTCAAACCCGGATAATGATCCGATTCAGGTCGGGTTAGCGCACACCGGCACGCTGAACTTCATGTCTCCGGAGCAGGCATCCGGTGGCAGCATGAATCACCTCACCGATATATTCTCAGCGGGGATCGTGGGATACATTCTCATCACGGGAAGACATCCCTTCAACCATCCATCAGGCGTGACCAGCATAGTTGAACTTATCAAGGAGCCGACGTTCGTCTGCGAGGACCTAAATTCGGCGGTGGTCAAAGGTGTTTCCCCCGACATTTGCAAGGTCATCGGGCGCATGCTTTGCAAAGAGATGTCTTCGCGAATTCAGTCGCTGATCCAAGTTCTCAACGAACTGACACAAGAGGCTACCCAGTCCTGTTCTAAATGTGGATCACCGAATCCCATGTCGAACAGCTACTGCGGACAATGCGGCACGCCCCTACACCTGCAGGTAGCGGCAGTTCCCCTGCCAGGGAAAACCCTGGAGAGCGCCGAAGAACTGACCGACGAGGGTTTCATTGAGGCGCGGCGGGGTAACTGGGAAGAAGCGATACGGCTCTACCGGCGCGCTCTTGCGCAGGATCCGGCATACGCAAGAGCGCACTCAAATCTTGGGTTTAGTCTGAACAAGCTCGGAAAGTACGACGAGGCTATCAATGTCCTCACTCAAGGCCTGGTCCGTGCAAAAGACACCACTGTGCTCGCGAGGTTACATGACACTAGGGGGTTTTCCAGGTCAAGCTTAAAGGACTATGTCGGCGCTATAGAAGATTTTACGATGTCCCTCCAATATAATCGCTACAACCCCAAGGTTCTTTACCATCGCGCCGAATCGAAGGCGCTGGCGGGGCTAATTGACAGTGCTATCCACGATGTGATTAGCTCGCTTCAGATTGCTCCCGACCTCGCGCCTGCGATGCGCCTCAGGCAGAAACTGGAGAGTATCAGGCTATCCAAGCCGGTCCCACAACCTATGCCTGCGGTCGCACCACCAAGTGTCCCTAGCGCCACATAGGCTAGGTCGAAGCCGGTGATAGGGCCAAAGGTTCCGCCCACCGGCACACCTATGAAGGGCGCGGCGGGGTCAAGCGGAATTTCTTCGCCGGCTGCCGCCCGGATATATCGGGGCGATTCTTAAACCTCCCCACGCGATAAATCCGCTCCCAGTGTCATGACGGGAGTCACATCGAGGTGTGACAGCCGTCACTGTGAAGCGGGAAGCGAGCGGATACAAGAGCATAGGGAAGTTGGACGTGTGACGGCGGAGTTGAGGCGCGCAGCGGGGTCTGTTGGGTTGGACGACCAAAGCCCCGCCAAGCCCTACGGCATACCGTAGCTCCTCCGCCGTCGCGTTTCGTGGGCCTATCCTTAATCCTTCACGTGACACAAATCCGAACCCCGTAATCCCCTCTTGAAGTTCGTCGTCTCTATCAGGCTGTTGAAAAACCCGCCGAAATGTCATGCTGAGCCCCTTCTCCCGCGTGCGCGGGATCAGGGCAGGCTCTTCGCTTGTCATTCTGAGCAAAGCGAAGAATCCCTTTCATTCCGCGCTCAGGGTAGACTTCGCGAAGCATCTCGCACGGCTTTGAAATCAAGAAAAGGGATTCTTCGCTTCGCTCAGAATGACAACGGAAGACAGAATGACAACATAAGACAATTTTTCATCAGCCTCCTAAAAGTGCGAAAGTCAGGCGTTCGATTGGAGCATGTGGTAAGGAACGAAAGTGGTCAGGGACACGCCACGATCGAGCGCTCTTTTCACGCGGGCTCGAGCGGACGACGCCATTCCAGGCCCCTTTTCGTAGACTTGTTTCGCCCGCCAACCGGATGATATCTTGAATTTCCGACCATGAAGGATTCCGAAGGCGCTTCCGTCTTTCAAACCTTGTTCGAATTCGCTCCCGACGCCCTGCTCGTGGTCGGCGCCGACGGCCGGATCATCCACGCGAACGCTCAGACCGAGCGCCTTTTAGGGTACTCGCCCGAAGAGCTGATTGGAGAATCCATCGAGCTCTTGGTGCCCGAAGGCTTCCGCGCGGCCCACCAAGGACATCGCAACGCCTTCGCCGCTGAGCGGAGGGCGCGCACAATGGGCAGCGGACTGGAACTGTTCGCGCGGCGAAAAGACGGATCCCAGGTCCCGGTGGACATTCAGTTGAGCCCGCTCGAAACGCCAGAAGGGATGCTCGTTCTGTCGGTCATCCGGGACATCACTGAGCGCAAAAAAGCCGAGCGCGCGCTCGACCAAAGCCGCCTCGAGATGCAGGGGATCTTGGACAATTCCCCGACCGTCATTTACCTGAAGGATCTCGAAGGGCGGTTTATCACCATCAACCGAAGGTTTGAGCAATTGTTCGGCGTGAGCCGTGAGGCCCTGATCGGGAAAACGGACTACGATGTGTTTGCGAAGGAAATCGCAGACCGGTTCCGCGCCAACGACTTAAGAGTGGTGGCGGGGAAGAAGCCGATGGAGTTCGAGGAGGTCGCGCCGCATCCCGATGGCCCCCACACTTATATCTCCGTCAAGTTTCCTATTACCGATTCGAAAGGCGGTCTTCAAAGCATCGGCGGCGTGTCAATGGACATCACCGAGCGCAAGCGGGCCCAGGAGGCGCTGCTGCTCGAGGTCACAAACACCCTGGTGGCACAGCTCGACATCCGCCAATTGCTCGCGGCTATCTCCGCCGGCCTCCGCCAAGTCGTCCGATTCGATTCCGCCGCGCTTGCCCTCTACGATCCCGAGCGCAAGAACCTGAGGATCCAAACCTTGACGCCGCCCTTTGAAGAGCAAGGGGGGAAAGAAAGCGACGAGTTGAGTCTCGAGGACTCGCCGCCCGGGTGGGCGTTTACGAGGCGGGAGCCGGTGGTACTCAACCGCATGGGGGATGAGCGGTTCGACGCGAAGCTGCTCGGGCGTTGGATCCGCCTGGGCTTGAAGTCTGCCTGCTTCCTCCCCGTCGTCAGCCACAGCAAACCTTTGGGGGCGCTGGCCGTATTCCGACGCGAGGAGAGGCCGTTCGACCAGAAAGAAGCCCAGTTCCTGCGGCAGTTCGCGCTCCAGGTCGGGGTGGCGGTGGAAAACGCTTTGACCTTCCATCATGTCGAGGAACTGAGAGAGAAGTTGGAAGAAGAGAAGCGCTACCTCGAGGAAGAGCTGCGGACCGAGTACGATTTCGAAGATATCATCGGCGCTTCTAGAGAGCGAACTTTTTGGCCACGAAAGGGGAGCCTTCACCGGAGCCCTCAATCAGAAGATCGGAAGGCTGGAGCTGGCCGACCACGGCACGCTCTATCTCGACGAAGTGGGCGACATTCCTCTGGAGCTCCAGCCCAAGCTTCTGCGGGCCTTGCAGGAAAAAGAGTTCGAGCGGCTTGGCAGCACTCGGACCATCTCCGTGGACGTCCGCCTTATAGCCGCGACCAACCAGAACCTGGAGCAAATGGTCCAAGAAAAGCGGTTTCGCAGCGACCTTTACTACCGTCTGAAGGTTTTTCCCATCGCCGTGCCTCCGCTGCGCGAGCGGGGTGAAGATATCCCGCGGCTCGTCCACTATTTCGTCGAGAAGTATTCTCGCCGGCTGAACAGGCAGATAGAAAGCATTCCTCCCGAGGCCCTCGCGGCGCTTTCGAAATGGCCCTGGCCTGGAAACATTCGCGAGCTCGAAAACTTCATCGAGAGGGCTGTCATACTGACGAAAGGGCCCAAGCTCAATGTTCCGGTTGCCGAACTCAAATTGCCCGCCGAAGCCCCCTCGACGGCGCCCAGTTCGTTGGAAGCTGCCGAGCGAGAACACATCCTCAGGGCTCTTCGCGAAGCCAAAGGTGTTGTCGGCGGACCTAAGGGGGCCGCCGCAATGTTAGGCCTGAAAAGAACGACGCTCAATTTTAAGATGCGAAAGCTGGGCATCTCCCCTCAGAAAATGTGACAACATTTTGCCACTTGACAATTAGCTGGCACCATTCCTGTTGTCACTCCGCATTCAAATACCCCGAGCCCACATATAAGTAACTTTCAATCAGTAACTTAGGCGCCTTTCGCTTTTTGCGAGCGCGGTGGCCCGACAACTGCTTTTCAAACGCCAGGGGAGGGGAAAGGGGCATCGAAATTTTTTGCCTCAGAAAGGTGGCAAATGACGGAAAAGACACACGCAATCCTAATTCGGGGCTCGGAAGGTGAAATCTTCTCGAAGCTCAAAAAAGTGCTTGAACGGCAAGGAATCGCGACTTCGATTGTCAGCACTCCGCAGGAGGCCCTGCGGCAATTCCGAGAGGAAGAAGACGAGGAGCCCTTGGTCTTTACCGACGTCACGACTCCTGCGGGAACCTGGGCCGAAGTCCTGCATGCCTTCGAGCAGGCACACATTCCGGTGATCGTGGTCTCCCGGACTGTCGACCTCAACTTGTACATTGACGCGTTGGAACAGGGGGCTTCGGATTTCATCGTTCCCCCGTTTATAGCCTCAGACCTTTCTTACATAGTGCATAACGCAACATCGCGCTCGACGGTGAGCGCGCCAAATGGGAGATCAACCCCCTCGCTGAACTGATCGGGGTTAGACGCAATGCTGAAAATCACCGAAGAAAACCACGACCGCCCAACCACGTTGTTCCTCGAGGGGCGGCTTGCGGGTCCTTGGGTAGATGAGGCCGAACGACAGTGGGACGATGTCTCGCTGCGGGTCGGGCCGAGCTCTTTGGTTGTAAACCTGCACGCAGTCTCTTTCGTGGACGGGGCGGGAAAGAGGCTTCTCGGACGAATGCTTCGTGAAGGCGCCGAACTTTTCGGGGCGCGCCTGCTCACCAAGCTGGTGGTCGAGGAGCTTCGCTTGGAGTCTCAGACATTTTGAACGATGGAGGGATTTATGCGTTCGCCAAATGGGCTCGAACTGACGGAACATTGTCCTAATTGCAGCATCCGATCATCCGGATTCTTCTGCGAACTGAATCCGCCGGCGCTGAAAAGCCTGGACCAGGTGAAATTCACCACCGGGTATCCCCAGGGGGCGCTGCTTTTCGTCGAGGGCGATTCGCCGCGCGGCGTTTTCATTCTCTGCCGCGGCCGCGTCAAGCTCACGGTCACCTCGAGCCAAGGGAAATCTTTGATTCTCAGAATCTGCAATCCGGGCGAGGTGCTGGGCTTGAACGCCGCCGTCTCAGGCAAGCCCTTTCAGGCGACGGCCGAAACCCTCGAGAATTGCCAGATTTCCTTCATCAAGCGTGAAGATTTCTTGCGCTTCCTTCAGGAGCAGAGCGCTGCCTCCATCCGGGCGTCGCAACAGTTGAGCAACAATTACCAGGCGGCACTGGGCCAGCTCCGCTCGCTGGGCCTCTCGCATTCGGCCTCGGAGCGGTTCGCCCGCTTCCTGCTCGACTGGGCCAGCCAGGGACAGGATTCCGAGCACGGGATCCGGGTGCGGATGACACTGACTCAGGAGGAGATCGGCCAAATCATCGGCACCTCGCGCGAGACCGTCAGCCGGATGTTTTCGGAGTTCCGCACGAACCAGTTCGCCACGATGAAGGGTTCAACTCTGGTCATTCAAAATAAGGTCGCGCTGGAAAAAATCATGGCGGCTTAGCGCGCACGTACCTGCGCCAGGGCGGAGCGGTAACGCCCTCGGCCCTGCGCCATCTCTCCTCCAATACTCAGCCCCCAAATTGCAGGCTCTTGAGGCTCCGAAAGCCTCGGCACTGTGTTGCAAGTCACAATCCCATGTGCGTTGCCTCACTGCACACTTTCCGCGATTGCCGTAGTCTAACTGCGTCGGGAGGGGACCGGCCGGCGTCGAGTCCCAGAAGCGGGAGAGCGACCGAAGCGCACGCCGCTCAGGACAGCGCATTACCGGCCCTCTCGTGTATCAGTCCCAAGCGAGGTCTTTACCCATGGAACGAGTTGAGCCTATCGAACCGCTGGCGCCATTGTTGGCCGAGGTGAGTCTGGAAGAATTCGCATTCCGATATCCGGAAGCGGCCTATCCCCTGGTCGAGTACTTAAGTGAAGAAGTTCAGGCTGCCTACGGCCAGCTCCGAATGATTTGGGAGCAAATCCCCGGAGGTTTGCCGATCGGCCGCACTTGAGCCTGAAAAGGCGGGATTGGGTTTATTCCTCTTTTTTCCCATCCTAATCACTTCAGCCTGCTTGTCAGTCCTGTACTCTCACGACTTACTTTCGTTTGCATATTGTAGTGACAGAGATTGAGGGCAGGGCGCGCCTTTAGCCGTGCCGCCCCGGATCGCGAAACCCTCTTCCCAGCCTTTTCGCCGGTCGGTGCCGAACGGCGAAAAGGCGCCACGAGGAGGGGTGGGAAGGCCGCTTTCGGCCCCGTCGAATCGGGGCCCTGACGTGACGAACCGTCACCGCATTTGGCAAACCTCCTTAGACAGACTCATCCGGTGGTAAACTCGCGGCATGGCTCCCTCGCGGCGGGACTTTCTGATTTCGGCGACGGCGGCGCTGGCTTCGAAGCGCATTCTCGGCGCAAACGATCGCGTCGGGGTGGGGTTCATCGGCTACGGGCTCATCGGCCGGCAACACGTCCACGATTTCAAGCGCCAGCCGGATGTTGACTTGGTGGCTCTCTCCGACGTTTATCAGCCCCGGCTCGAGCAGGGCCTGGCCGACTGCGGCCCGCGCGCGAAAGGCTACGCCGATTTCCGCCGGCTGCTCGACGACAAGAATGTTCAGGCGGTTGTGGTCTCGACGCCGGACCACTGGCACGCCCCGATCACGCTCCTGGCCTCGTCCGCCGGCAAGGACGTCTACGTCGAGAAGCCCATGACCCTGTTTGTGCGCGAAGGGCGCTGGATGGTGAACGCCGCAAAGCGTTTCAAGCGTGTGGTCCAGGTTGGCACACAGAACCGGAGCGGAGTGCATTACCAAAAAGCCCTGGAGCTCGTCCGCAAGGGCCGAATCGGGCGTGTTCATACGGCTCGCATGGGATCATTCCGCAACGTGATGCCGGGTTTCGGCTCGCCGCCTGACTCCAACCCGCCGCCCGAGCTCGATTACGACCTGTGGCTCGGGCCGGCGCCCAAGCGCTCCTATAACAAGAACCGCTCGCTTTATCATTTCCGATGGTTCTGGGACTATTCGGGCGGGCAGATGACCAACCTCGGCGCGCATGAGCTCGACGTGGTCGAGTGGTTTTTGAACGCGCCCGCGCCTGCGACGATTTCCTCAAGCGGCGGCCGACTGGCGCTTGAGGACAATGGTGAAACCGCCGACACGCAGGATGCGCTCTTCGAATACGCCGGCCCGCGCGGGCAGCCTGCCTTCACGGCGCTCTGGTCGCACCGCGAGGCCAGCCGCGGGCGTGGCGCGGGCGGCGGCGTGGAGTTTTTCGGAACCAAAGGAAGCCTGGTTATTTCGCGCGACGGCTACACCGTCGTCCCCGACCTGCGCACCGCTCCCGAAAACCAGATACCGGAATTTCTGGGGCACCCGGCGGGCGGGCCGGTTCATCATTCCGGCCTAAAGCCCGGACCGTGGACGGAGGGGGTTCAGGAAAGGGCCACGAACGACCTGTTGGCTTCGCACGCCCGCAATTTTCTGGACTGCATCAAATCGAGGGGCACACCCATTGCCGACGTGGAAACCGGCCACCGGGTAGCCACGGCGTGCCACCTGGCCAATCTTTCGCTGAGGCTGGGGAGGAAACTCCGGTGGGACGCGGAGAAGGAGGAAATCATCGGGGACTCGGAAGCCGCCCAGCATCTTGAGCGGCCGTACCGAAAGCCTTGGGACGAAACCCTCGCCCCGCTTACTTTGGCGAAATAAATGGAGATGCAAAGCCGCCAAGAAAGTCATCCTAATTGTCATTCTGAGCGGAGCGAAGAATCCCTCGCATTTGTTTTCCGCGCCTGAAAGGGATGCTTCTCCCGCGACTGCGGGATCAGCATGACAAACCGAGTGTTTGAATATCCTGTTAATCGCAGACGGTTTTTACGATCGCTCGCACCGCTGGGCGCCGCGGCGCGCTGGGCGGCGGCTGGGGAACTCGTGCCGGGCGGCGCGCCACGGACCGCGATGGGAATCGGCGAATTTTCTTTTTCGCGCTCGCCGCACCGCGACTCGCCGTCGGCATTTCTCGAATACTCGAACTCGCTCGGGGCCAGCGGCGTTCAGATGGGTCTCGAATCGCTGACCGACGATGACCTGGAGCGGCTCCGGCGCCGCGCGGAAGAGCTCGAAATGGCCGTGGAAGTTGACCTCGAATTGCCCAAGCCTGATGACAGCGGCGAGTTTGAACGAGCGGTGGCTCGCGCCAAGCGCGCGGGAGCCGTCTGCCTGCGCTCGGCTTGCCTCGGAGGGCGCCGTTACGAAACCTTTCAAAGCCTCGAAGAATGGAAGCGTTTCGTGGCCGAGTCGCGAGAAAAAATCCGCCGCGCCCTTCCCATCCTCGAGAAAAACAAAATTCCTCTCGGCCTCGAAAACCACAAGGACTGGACCGCGGATGAGCTCGCAGCTCTGATGAAGGAATTCGGCAACCACCTGCTCGGCGTGTGTCTCGACACCGGCAACAACTTGGCGCTGCTCGACGACCCCATGGAAGTCGTCGAGGCTCTTGCCCCCTTCGCTGTGACCACCCATTTCAAGGACATGGCCGTCGAGGAATCGAGCGACGGATTCCTTCTTTCCGAAGTCCCGCTCGGAGAAGGGATCCTCGACCTTCGCGCCATCGTGAAAACGCTCCGAGACGCGCGGCCGAAGGTGAGAATCAACCTGGAAATGATCACTCGCGACCCGCTCAATATTCCGTGCCTCACCGATCGCTATTGGGCCACCTTCCCCGACCGTAACGGAAGGTATCTGGCGCGAACGCTCGAGCTCGTGCGCGGCCACAAACCGCGGCGTCCGCTGCCCCGCGTTACGGGTCTCGACCCGCGAGCGCGCGCGGCCCTGGAAGAATCGAACGTCAAGAGCTGCCTCCAGTATGCCCGCGAGAAGCTGGGCTTGGTCTAAGAGCGAATTCCCCGAATCACGCCACCTGCTTGGTATGGAAAGGATTAGTGCCTGTGACCGCAGTCACAAGGCCCCGTATCACCCGTCACTGCGCACGGGCGGTGGTGATTCTACTCTGAGGTTGGTGCTGGAGCGATGCGCACCGGAAGGGTGAGCCCACGGCATGCACACACCGTGGGCTGCCTATCCGTACTATGCGTTTCCGGATGCCGTGAACCGGATGTATTGGAACTTAGGAGCGGACGCCGAAGCACGGCTCCGCGAAATTACCAAGGGTTATGCTTGGAATGGGACGCAGCCTCAGTTCGTGGTCGAGCGGGGCCTGGTGCCGGAATCCATTCTGGATTTCTCCGTCCGCGAGAACGTGGACTTAATCGTCATGGGAACCCACGGCAGGCAGGGGCTCGACCGCCTGACCATGGGCTCGGTAACCGAGAAGGTGCTGCGAAGATCGCGCTGCCCGGTGCTGGCAGTCCGCAAACCGAGCCACGACTTCGTAGCCCCTACGGACAAAGTCGAGCCGGTGCATCTGAAAAAAATCATTTACGCCTCAGATTTCTCCGACACCGCACTCCGGGCGCTCGACTACGCGCTCTCGCTCGCCATGGAATACAACTCCGAGCTGACGTTGCTCCACGTGCTCGAAGAAGTTCCCGGCACGGGCGACGTCCAGAGCGCCACCACCCGCGCGCTGAGTCAACTCGAGAACCCCATTCCGAAGGACGCGGGGAACTGGTGCACGGTCAAGCCGATGGTGCGCCTCGGGAAACCTTATGAGGAAATCATCCAATTGGCGCTCGAGTCAGAGGCGGACTTGATTGTCTTGGGAGTGCGCGGCCGCAACGCCCTGGACCTTGGCTTGTTCGGCTCGACCACCCACCGCGTTCTCCAACTCGGTTCGAGCCCCGTTCTGACCGTGCGCGTGTGAGCCCCTGTGGCGGCGGGGTTAGAAGACAAACTTTGGCCTCACCCGGCAAGGTCCTGATTCTGGGCGGCGGATTTGCCTATCTTGAATGAGTCTCAGGTCGCCTGGCGCGAGGGAGAAATGAGCTTGGAAGAAAAGAAAAGTGTCCTGGTCGTGGACGATGACGACTACGCCCGGTGCGCTCTGGAGAGGGCGCTTTCGAGCGCAGGCTATGAGGCTTCGAGCGCGGCGACCGGCGGCGAGGCGCTGGCGATTCTT
>QHZN01000380.1 GCA_003225365.1 Acidobacteriota bacterium | reverse complement strand
AACTCAACACGGAGACTTTCGCCCACCAGTGTGGAGCGGCGTCAAACACGAAAGGAAGAATGTAAAGCAGGGAAACAGGGAGACTGCCGATGAGAGTTCCGCCAGTAAGCCATTTCAGTTGCTGACGAAGGACGCCGGAGGGCGCTTCACGGTAACTCCGATAGAAAACCAACCCAGCCGCCAGGAAGCACGCCGCGAGATAACTGTATTCGATCTTCCAGAGCAAGAAGAGCGCGCCGGGCCAGGGCATAAAACCAAAGACATTTAGCGCCGTGCTTACATGAATCAGAAGCGCGGCGAGCGGCAGCAGGTACACTGCCAACAGCTTCAAAGAAGAACGAATCCTCGTCTCGGTCCGTCCGGGGAAAACCAATGCGAAATGGAGCAGCAAGGCTGGTGTCAAAACGTGCGCCACAACTTCCGACCAGTATACTTCCCAGTCAAAGACGTCGAATTTTTCACTATAGTGGAAAGACCAGCAGATGAAGGAGACCAGACAAAAGACGTAAAAGTGCACGGCCCGAGGGGCGTTCCACCGGCGGATGAAAATGAACAACCCGATGAACAGATAGAACAGACCCACGACCCGCTGGTAATTCTCGATCGCGAGTGGCTTTTCCTTCGGCGCCGTAACAAGCGGCGTCTCGAATTCCTGACCACCGCGCGAGAGCTTGTAACGCACCTGAGTCCAGAGCCCCGCACGATCCAGGCGCTGAGCAACCTCGGCGGCTCTCGAAACCGGTGTGCCACTGAAGGTCAGCAGGAAGTCGCCTGTGCGAATCCCGGCGCGAGTGGCCGGGGAATTGGGGGCGATCTGACGGGCCTGGATTCCCTGATCCGTCTCTAGCCAGGCAACTCCGTCGGACACCACTTCAAAGCGGTTGCGCTGGTCAAAATTCAGCAGGGCGAAGATCACCGCGGCCAGCGTGGTTAGCGCCAGAACGACCGCCCCAAGACTGACTCGCAGGTTCTGTTTCATGGCTCAATCAGGCTGCACCTCACCCCAAAAAATCAGGTGCAAACCAATTTCCAATGTTTGGTAGAGTATCATTCGCCGAACCCTAGTATCTTCAACATATTACAGTTGCGGAAGGCTGGACCTGTTCATATCATCCAGTTTCTGGTAGGACAAATACAGCTTTCGAGAACCCCTGGAGCGCCTAAAACTGTACGCTGAGGCCACCCCGAAAAGTCCGGAAGGCCGGCACCAGGACCACATGGCCATCCCGGCTGCCGGTTGACACATAGCCCTGCGCCAGGAGATTGTTGCAATCCGCTATAGCCTCCCACCGCCCCAAGGCGAATTTCGGCAACGGCTGGCGGACCATCAGGTGAAGGTAAGGCTCCATCTGGAAGAGGGACTCGCCGTAGCCGTCCACGCGAGAAACGGTCACACCACTCACCCATTTGTAACCCGTCAAGACCCTCGTGCCGAGTCGCGGAACCTTCGCGGAAATGCCCGCCCCAAGTGAATGTCGCGGAACCGTGCGCAGCATATCGCGAAGCAGGCCGTCCGTATTGTCTGAGGGGGCCAAGGCGCCGCCAAAAGAATAAAGCGCGTTCAACTCCATGTCGCCATCCAGCTTTTCACGGAAAGCGACACGTGTCCCCCAACTGCTGGAGGAGCCGCCGTCATAAGCAAAGCCGTTCGAAAAATTATCAAGGAAATAATCGGTGGTAGGAAGGTCATTGCCGCGCCCGAAAACTGCGACATGCCGATTGTCGTCGTGAAAGCCGGCCATCTGGAGCTTGCTGCGCGTCCCGATCCTGCGCTCGGCCGCAATTTCTTCGTGCCAACCGCTCTGCAACACGGGGCGCCCCTGGCGCCAAAGCAGCGCTGGGAAGGCATCCAGTTCATTGAGCGCCGCCGCTAACGCACCGCCTGGCAGTGCATCGCTGGCTTCGAGTGGGCCCGGTCCAGCAGGCATCGAAGCAAATAGGAGAGCGGTGCTCCAGTCGTCCGAAATCCGATAATTGAGCTCTGCGCGCGGCCGGAGGGAAGAGGCCGCGGCTCCAAGTCCCACCAAAACATATTCACCGCCATACCGCAGTACAGTGTGGTCGCCGAGCATCAGTGCGCCGCCCTGGTCGAGACGGACACCCCGGAAAACCGGACCGACGGGTCCGAGTTTGGCTTCCCGCAAGACGAGTGCGGTATGTGGACCGGCACCGAGCGTCCCTGTCGGCAACCACACGGTGGCGATGCCGCCGGCCGGGGTATCGTTGTCATAGCTCATCTGGCCAGCGAGGATCACTCTGCCGGTGCCGCCCAGTTTCTGATCGTAAGCCACGGCCGTAGCCGGCGAAGATGCAATCGTGGAAGCGGAAACAGGACGCCGCGCGCCATCCGTGAATTCCATACGGACTCGAGGAGGGTGAGGCTTGCTGGAATCCGCGTCAATCGTGGTGGCACTCAAGGTCCCGCCGTCCACCCATTCCAAAACCGGGCGCATAGTGGAAGCGGATCGCAACACCCACTTCCAATCGTCAGCATTGGCCGTGCTGTTCGCGGGCATGCGGCGCAATTGATCCAGCGATGCAAACATGGATTCGAGTTCGATGCGAACCACGGTCGTTACATTCGAACTGACGCGGACATGTTGCTCGAGTGTTGGGAGAAAACCGGCAAGAGTTACGCGGATCGTGTAAAGGCCCGGAACAAGCTTGTCACCTCGGAAAACGCCTTGCGTATTGGTCAAGAAGCCGTGCAAGACCGTCAATCCCACGGCTTCAGGGATCAACTCCACACTCGCGCCCATCTGCGGCGTTGCCGCAGCGTCACGCACCACTCCCGCAAGCTTCCCTGGGAGGGGCTTCGATTGCGCGGTCCCTGGCATCGCCGTGAAGGACGAAACCATGGCGGTCAGGATCAGGGCCCCCAGGGCTCGGAGCCGTTCCTGTTTCACGTTGCTTTACCTCCCCGGTGTAGCGTTCGCCGCGGTTTTGGTCTCCGGCGGCGCCTTCACCGTAAACTCTGCCGTCCGAGAGATGGTCTGATTGGACAGCGTATCCGTTGCGTTTATTTCCAGCGTGTACTTCCCCGGCGCCAGCGTGGCCAGCGGCAGCAATCGCTCGATTGTGATTTGATCGCCGGTCTGCTTCATTTCTGCGGACGTTTCCTTGAACTGCATGATCTGCTCGTTGCCCTTCTTGACCGTGTACTGGAAAGTCGCGCTGGATTTGTGTGTCTTCTCGTCTGGCTTAAGATTATAGACCTGCATGTAGATGCCTAGCTTGTCGGCGGTCGTGAAATCACCCTCGAGGCGGGGCACAACCTTCGTGGAACCCAGTACGAACTGTCCCGTACCGATCTGCTTTGATGGCACATGCTCAAGTTTGTTTCCGTCTGCGAGGATCAGC
>QHZN01000379.1 GCA_003225365.1 Acidobacteriota bacterium | reverse complement strand
GACAGTCCTCGCACCAGTTCGCGCCGAAGATGACGAAAACAGGGATGCGACTCTCCTTTGCGGCGGCGAGCGCCCGTTGAACGGCCGCCTTGGCGTCGGCCGATTCATCGTATGGAAGCGGCGCGGCTATCGCGAATGCGGTGAGCAGAGCGCCCAGGAGGAGGAGGGATTTTCGCATGACAGGCTCCTATGAGTGTACAAGGGAAGGCTTAGCCGGGTTTCGCCCCGCTTTGAATGAGGCACTTTCTGCGTTGCTCAGCATACGCTTTTCCCTGCAGATTATTGGCGGCAAGGTGGCAAACGAGGAAGGTGCCGTGCGTTGCCAGCAGGTCAGCGCTCAAGCACTCGGCCAGATCCGCCTTCACCGCTTCCGGGTCCGAACCTTGTGCGCTGGCGCGCACCGCGCAGTAGGAGATGGCGGAATACGGCGGTACCGACATCTTCTTCAGCTCGAGGGGCAGGTCGTCCCACTTCACGAGCGTCAGCGGCGGCTCCTCCGTTGTCTCGGGCGTGGTGCAAGAGGCGCCGAGGCAAACGGCGAGGAGTGCAAGAGAATGGGCGAGGATTGTGTGCCTGGCCATGTGGCTAGCGTCCGAGTTAGCCGCGGCCTCTCGTATCAACGGGCAGCGTGAATGGCGATGCCGACAAAGACGAGCGCGACGATAACCATTAAGGCAGCGACGATGATGTCCATAGTCATAGCCCCTTCAACTACTAAATGTGGCGATCAATCCGACGATGGAGGAAGAAGATGCCAAGCGTCAAGGCTACCACGACAACAACAGCCGCCCAAAGCAAGAGAGGGGTAGCCGTGTCGAGTCACGATGCCTCAACCTTGACCAGCTTCATGCGACCAGACGCTCCGGACTTAATGGATACAGCGGCCTTGCGACAATGGAAGTGCTCGGCTACCAAAGCAATGAGCTCCTCATTGGCTTTGCCATCGACGGGAGGTGACTTCAGCTTCGCTAGCCAAGTACCGTCGGCCGCTTGCGCAAGGGAGGAGGTCCGAGCCTTGGGCTTTACCTTGATTTGCATGAGTACCGTTGCCATTTCTGCCTACGGTCTAACGTCGCCGTTCACCCGGTCGCGGGGCGGCGCGAAGCGCCGCTCCCGAGGGTCGGGTGCAACGGCCGGTTGGGCGTAAGTGCCGCGAAAGGTATCACCTGAAGGTTCTTGAGGTGGCCAGTTCCTTAACTGTATTGGGCACGATAGATGGATGCTCGCCCTTCAATTTTTCGATGGTCTCTTCCTGGGTATCCAGAATCTCCACTCGAACGGGGCTTCCCGCAGTAATTCGATCCGGGAAATTCACGACGAGCTTTCCGATATAGCTGGTTTGTCGCGGTTTAACATTGAAATTGATGGCCAGGGTCAGTCTTAGCTGCGGAGCAAGGAAGCCACTGGGCCTAAGTTCGTTCATGTTGTAGCTCCCAACTGGGAGCTTTTTTATGAACACCTCTTCCTTTCCTGGTATTGCCGGAACCGAGTAGGTCGTCTTAAGCGGGTTGAACCCCGTTTCTGAAATTGAAACTGAATACTCCAATTCACCCGCCTTTCTGCCTTTGAGGAAGGCCCATCCAGATTCTTCCGCGTCTCCCTTCGCCGCGGTGAGCAGAACGGACCCGATGACGATTCCTTCGTTCTCCCCCAAGCCCTGCAATTCTTCTTTCGAGGAGGTCATCGAGGCACAGCCGGAAAGCAGGATAAGGGTAAACGCTGTGAGAGAAATGCTGGATTGCGAGACACCGTATCTGTGCGACATAAGTATCCTCCTTGATTACGCCCAACGTTCGCGTTGAGCGGCGCGCCGCCACGGACACAAGCCAAAGGCGCGCTGCTTATCGGCGCGTCCGCTCTCCAACGCGCGGTTAGCCGTCACGCCATCTCTCCGGGGAGAGCTGCTGGAGAGCAGCATAGTAAGGCGCGTGGTCGTTAGTTGAAGGCATTTTCGAGTGAAGTAGATCGTGGACGTATTCGATCAATACCGAGCCGATCGCGTGAACGGCTTGGTGTCGCGCGAGGCCGCCTCTCATCAAACGCTCTAGCGTTCCACGAACGATCGTCTGATTGTCCAACGCGAGCTGATTCTCGACGACTGTGTGAATCATCGCGTGAACGGAACGGGCACGTTTGGGCAATTCAATTCTTGCGTCTCGATGGTACCGCTCAACCAAGAGCGTTCTTTCGCCCTCGTCAAGGGCGAGCCACTCTTTAGAATCAGGAGCAACTTTAGGATCGTAGCGTTCCATCGCAGAATCGTGTTTCCGTGACGGCTAACGTTAAATAGACTTCCTAAAACCAATCTAATCTGGCGCGTCAGTCTACGCTTCTCGGAAATGCCCCGCAAAATCATGCTTGTGGGTTGTGGGCTGTGGATAACGAGTCGTGATAGTTTGCGCGCGGAAGGTGAAGTGTCTGATTTCTCAAGGGGTGAAACCCCGCGCGGGCATTGGGCCGCCAGTCTAGCGGGCGCCGGGAACGTTTCGGGTCTTGAGGAATTCTTCCAGTGTTTCTCCGCGGAATCCTGCGACCATTTCCGGATTGGATACGCCCTTGACGCGCCCGAGTTTCTCGAGGCAGAAGAAGCTGGCGCCGTAGCGCATGAGCTCGGCCCAGTCGAGCTCGCGCACCATGCGGCGTTCTTCGGCGGTGAGGCCGGCCTTGTCGAACGCCGCTTCGGGGTTTTCCTTGAAGAGCGCGCGGTTGCCGGGAGCGGTGAAACCGTGAAGGAAACGGTTGAGCCGCAGCGCCTTGGCGCTGGTGGCGAGGTCGAAGAGGTAGGTGCCCTCGAGCTTCTCGACGCCCTTGAGCTGGGGATTCATCTTTTCTTCGAAGCCGGCTTCGCTTGCGGCTCCTCGAACAGCGCCACCGCCATCGCGGTGGTCATCGGCAGGTAGTAGCTCTGGTGGATTTTCTTCGCGCGCGGCGAGAGCGCGCCGCGCATCGCGAGCCACATGATCTCCTCCGCCCCTTCGGTGCCGCCGAGCCTGATGTAGTCCGCGTGGCGCATCGCCACGAGTTTCTTCAGGTCGCGCGCGATCAGGTCGAGAAACTTCCTGTCCCATTTCTCGTTGTTGAAGCCTGCGCGCTCCCCGTTCATCTGGTGCGAAAGTCCTCCGGTGCCGACGATGACCACTTTCAGGTCCTCGGGGTAGGAGAGCACCGCGCGGCGCACCGCTTGCCCGAGCTTAAAGCAGCGCGCGGGCGTGGGGATAGGGTGCTGGAGAACGTTGATCTCGATCGGCACGATCTTTCCGGGCCAGTCGGGCGAGG
>QHZN01000158.1 GCA_003225365.1 Acidobacteriota bacterium | reverse complement strand
TAAGAGGTTGCTGGAAAAACCCGCTTTGTCATGCTGAGCCCCATTCGCTTCGCTCAGGGCAGGCTCTTCGCTTGTCATGCTGAGCGAAGCGAAGCATCCCTTTCATTCCCCGCTCAGGATAAACTCCGCGAAGCATCGCTGTGTCGCATTGAAAACAAATGACAGGGATTCTTCGCGGAGTTTACCCTGAGCTCCTTCGCTTGGCTCAGGACCGTTCGAAGCGGAGCGAACGGGCTCAGAATGACAGTCCCTCGAAAGTTTTTCAGCGACCTGTTAAGGCCTTTATGGAACGAGCGTGGGGATTTTATCCGCAGATTTCGCAGATCTCACGGATTGTTTGGCTGGCGGTTTTGGGCTCTTCCATCGAGTCGCTTCGGTACTCGCGGAGGTGTTATGGGGGAAGCCCGACACGGCGCAAGAGATCTTGAAAGCGCGCGTCCGCCCTCGCCAAGCTTTTCTTCGATGCGGGAATGACCGAAGGTTCGGCCCAATACAGAGTGCGACCCACCCTGCATCGCATCTTATTGAGTATTGCAAAATATAGTGACACCTTTTACTGTAGCGCCGCTCTATGAGCGGCGAAAGACGCGGGTCGCAGACCCGCGCTACAGCGGCGGTTGTCACTATATTCTGCGAGGTTCAGTAGGGGACGAAGTGGGGCAATTCAACGCGGCAGCAAAGGCGGCGGCACAGGAAAACATTTGCACGCCAGCAAATCTTATTATTCGCATAAAAACAATTCATTTCTCATCGTGAAGGAAGGGCCGCACAATGAATACGGGGCTTGAGTAGAAGTGTCAATGGCTGAAAGCTTATGTCGAAAAAGGCGGACGGTGAGCAACGTGTGGGACTCTATAGGCGAGAAGAGCATGACGCCTGCGGTGTCGGTTTCGTCGCGCAGCTCGGCCGACCTGCG
Source organism: Acidobacteriota bacterium (assembly GCA_003225365.1). GTDB lineage: Bacteria > Acidobacteriota > Terriglobia > UBA7540 > UBA7540 > Gp13-AA74. The sequence continues at coordinate 16,986 of QHZN01000158.1, read as the reverse complement.
TCTCACCAGGTTGTCGAACAGGCCCTCCAGGCGCTTGGCTGCCTCGCCCACCGCGGCGGCGTGGACGCCGACGGCACGAGCGGCGACGGCGCCGGGATCCTGATCCAGCTCCCCACTTCTTTTTTCATCCGCGAAGCCCGCCGGCTCGATTCCCATTTCAACCCGGAATGGAGAGTTGCGGTCGGGGTTTTCTTCCTGCCGCAAGACGGGATGGCGCGCGCTCGCGCCATGTTCATTGCCGAGGAAGTGGTGCGCGGCCGGGGGCTCTACCGCGTAGGATGGCGGCAAGTGCCGCTCGACGAATCGGCTCTGGGCCCGCAAGCGCGCGAGACCGAGCCCGCCATCTGGCACTTGATTGTCGCCCAGCCCGCCGATCAGGAGCGCGAGTTCGAGCAACTGCTCCACCTGGTTCGAAAAGAGATCGAGCGGCGGCTGATGGAAGCCGGCGGCGAGGTCGCCTCCGAGACTTACATCCCGTCGTTCTCGTCGCACAACCTTGTCTACAAGGGGTTGCTCGCCCCCGCGCAGCTCGGCCGGTTTTATCGCGATCTTCTCGATCCCGCGCTCGTGACCTCCGCGGCGCTCTACCATCAACGCTACAGCACCAACACTTCGCCGAGCTGGTTCCTGGCGCAGCCGTTCCGGATGGTGGCGCACAACGGCGAAATCAACACCTTGCTCGGCAACCGCAACTGGATGCGCTCGCGCGAGGCGGTGCTCGCGCACCCCATCTGGGGGAACGACGTCGAGTGGTTGAAGCCCGTCATCCAGCCCAACGGAAGCGATTCGGCGAGCTTCGACAACGCGCTGGAGCTGTTGACGCGCTCGGGCCGCACCGTCCATCACGCTCTGCTGATGATGATTCCCGAAGCGTGGGAAAACTCCGTCGAAATCCCCGAGGACGTGAAAGCCTTTTACCACTACCACTCCTGTCTGATGGAGCCCTGGGACGGCCCGGCGGCCATGGCTTTCATGGACGGACGTCTGGTCGGAGCGGCGCTCGACCGCAACGGCCTGCGGCCGGCCCGCTACACCCTCACCTACGACGGCTTAGTGGTGTTGGGGTCGGAGGTCGGCGTTCTCCCCATCGAGCCGGAGCGCGTGAAGGAAAAGGGCCGCCTCGGCCCCGGCCAGATCCTGCTTGTGGACCTCGAACACCAGAAGATCTTCAAGAACCATCAGGTGAAGCGGCAGATCGCGCATGGGCGGAAATACCGGCGGTGGATTGCCAAGGAGATGTTTTTCGCCGAGCGCCTGAAGCCCTCGGAGACAGCGCTCGCACGGCCTGAAGGAGCGGACGCGTCTGCCGGCCGTGACCGAATTGATTTCGTTCGCTTCCAGCGCGCTGCCGGATACTCCGAAGAAGACATCGAGCTCCTGATCAAGCCCCTCGCCGCCGAGAAGAAAGAGCCGATGGGCTCGATGGGTGACGACACGCCGCTCGCTGCGCTCTCCAGCCGGCCGCGCCCCATTTATCACTACTTTCGCCAAATGTTCGCGCAGGTGACCAACCCTCCGATTGATCCCTTGCGGGAGTCGCTGGTGATGTCGCTCAACTTGTACCTGGGGCGGCGGCACTCTGTGCTTATCGAAACCCCCGACCACGCGCGGATGGTGCGCCTGGAGTCGCCGGTGCTTTTCGACGACGAACTCGCGCGGCTCGAGGCGCTGGCGGTCGAGCACTTCAAGCCCGCGGTCGTCTCGACGCTCTTCCCGGTAAGCGAAGGGACGGCAGGCGTGGCGGGCGCCCTTCGACGCATCGTGCTCGAGTCGGTGGAGGCGGTGAAGCACGGCAGCTCGATCTTGGTACTGAGCGACCGCGGCGTCTCGCGTGAAAAAGCGGCGGTGCCCATGCTCCTGGTCGTCGGCGCGGTGGTCGAAGAGCTCATCAAGAAAGGTGTCGGCAGCGAAGCCGACCTGGTGCTCGAAACCGCTGAGGTCTGGGAGCCGCACCACCTCGCCTGCCTGCTAGGCTACGGCGCCGGAGCCGTGAACCCCTACCTGGCTTTGGAGATTGTCGCCGACCTCGCGCGCAGCGAGGAACTCGGCGGCGTAGGCGTGGCCGAAGCGCTCGGCAACTTCCGCACCGGACTCGAAGCGGGATTGAAGAAAATCATGTCGAAGATGGGGATTTCGACGCTCGCGAGCTATCAGGGTGGAAAATTCTTCGAAATCGTGGGACTCGACCCCTCGGTGGTCCGGAGATTTTTTCCCGAGACGCGGTCGCTCGTGGGCGGGAGGAGGGTCGAAGACCTTGCAAAAGACGTGCTGGATCGCCACCGCCTGGGGTTCGAGAGCGACGCTGCCAAGCCCGATTTCGCCGGCTTTTACCGCTTCCGCAAAGGGTTCGAGCGCCACGCCTTCGCTCCGGAGGCCATCCGCCACCTCCAAAAAGCCGCGAGAGATGGCGATGCCGACGCCTACCGCCGCTTCAGCCAGGAAGTGGAAAAGCGCGAGCCGCTGGCGATTCGCGACCTGCTCCGCTTCCGTCCCGTCCCGCGCGGCGGGATCCCCATCAGCCGCGTCGAGCCCGTCGAATCCATCTGCCGGCGTTTTACCACGCAGGCGATGTCGCTCGGCGCGTTGAGCCCGGAGACGCAGCGCACGCTCGCCGTGGCGATGAACCGCATCGGCGCGAAATCGAACACGGGCGAGGGCGGGGAAGACCCGGAGGTTTACGTCGAACTTTCGAACGGCGACAATGCCGCGCATAAAATCAAGCAAGTGGCTTCGGCGCGGTTTGGCGTGACGCCGGAATACCTGGCTCGCGCCGAAGAGCTTGAAATCAAGATGGCGCAGGGCTCGAAGCCGGGTGAAGGCGGACAATTGCCCGGCCACAAGGTGACCGGCCTTATCGCGCGAGTGCGGCGGGCGGTCGAGGGGATCGCGCTGATTTCGCCGCCCCCCCACCACGACATCTATTCGATCGAAGACCTTGCCCAGCTCATCTACGACCTGCGCGAGATCAACCCGCGGGCGCGCATCGGCGTGAAGTTGGTCTCACAAGCGGGCGTGGGCACGGTGGCCTGCGGGGTCGTCAAAGCCAACGCCGACGTGGTCCTTATCAGCGGGCACGACGGCGGAACGGGCGCTTCGCCCCTCAGTTCCATCAAGAACACGGCGTCGCCGTGGGAGATGGGCTTGGCGGAGGCGCATCAGGCGCTGGTCGCCAACGGGCTGCGCGGCCGCGTGCTGCTGCGGACCGACGGAGGGTTAAAGACCGGCCGCGACGTGGCAGTGGCGGCGATGCTCGGAGCCAATGAATACGGTTTCGGATCGGCGGCGCTCGTCGCCCTGGCCTGTGTGATGGCCCGCCAATGCCACTTGAACACCTGCCCGGTAGGTGTCGCCACGCAGCGCGAAGACTTGCGTTTGCGCTTCCCGAACGAGCCCGAACGCCTGATTCAGTATTTCCGGTTTGTGGCCGGCGAGGTGCGCGAGATTCTGGCGCAACTGGGCCTTACGTCGCTCGATGAACTGGTCGGCCGGACAGACTTGCTCGTACCCGTCTCCTACCGCGTGCCGGGGCGGCAAGGACGGCTGGACCTCGGCGCACTCCTGGTGAGCGCGGAAAGCCCCGCCGAGCGCCGGCCGAAGGCCATGTACCCGCCGAACCCAGCGCACTCCGGCAAAGTGGATCCGCTGGCGCTCCAGATGGCGGAAGACGTTCGCGTACCGCTTTTGGAGGGTGCTTCCGTCGTCCGCGAATATGCCGTCCGCAATATCAACCGCAGCCTCGGCGCGCGGGCCGCGGGAGTGGTGGCCGAGCGGCGCGGCAACCGGGGCCTGGAAGGCGCCACGGCGGAATTCCGCTTTACGGGGAGCGCCGGGCAGAGTTTCGGCGCGTTTCTGACCCACGGTATCCGGCTGGTTCTGGAAGGTGAAGCGAACGACTACGTCGGAAAGGGGATGGGGGGAGGGGATATCGTCATCCGGCCACCCGACGGAAGCCGCTTCGCTTCGGGAGAAAACGTCATCCTCGGGAACGCCGCGCTCTACGGAGCGACCGCAGGGCGGCTGTTCGCCGCCGGGCGCGCCGGCGAACGATTCGCGGTCCGCAACAGCGGCGCCATCGCGGTGGTCGAAGGCGTCGGCGACCACGCCTGCGAGTATATGACCGGAGGCCTGGCCGTGATTCTCGGCGAGACCGGACGGAACTTCGGCGCGGGGATGACCAACGGCCTGGCTTTTGTTCTCGACCAGGGCGCGAAGTTCGAGCGCCGCTACAATCCGGAGCTCGTCGGCATCGAACGCATTATCGAGCCCGAAGACTCGCAGCGCCTTCGCCAGCTCATCTTCATGCACGCCGAAAAAACCGGGTCACTCCTGGCTCGCGAAATCCTCGACCGCTGGTCGGAAAGTCTGCTCAACTTCTGGAAGGTCCAGCCGCGCTCCATGCCCGCGGCACCCGCTCCGCGCACCATCCCTCACGCATCGGCCGAAACCGCGCGCGTTTAATCCCGAATTTCGGAATCCGTCCGTTTACTCCGGAGATAGTGCGGCTAAGGTGTGCGCCGTTACAGCCGACCGGAAGCCACCCTTCGGCTGCGCTCAGGGTCTTCGACGTGGATATCCGGCTGGAGCTTCACCGCAGTGGTGATGGAGTTTGATATGAAGCAATCGCGGTGGGCATCGCTGAGGATCTCGTGGGCGCGCTCGACCTCCGGCTCGGAATTTACGGCGACCTTCGGGGCGAGAATTATTTCCGTAAAACGGTACTTCCCTTCGACGTTTGCGAGCGTCCCCTCGGCGGAGCATTCGTAGCTCGAGAAGGCGAGGCCACGGTGCTCGGCGTACGCGAGGAAGGTGAGCATCGTACAGGCGTTGAGGGAGCTCACGAAAAGTGTCTCGGGAGTCCATAAGCCCGGCTCGCCTTTGAATTCCGGCGGACTCGAAATAGCCTGGGTCGGCAATCCCGCCGCCGAGGTCTCGCCCCGGCGCCCGGAAGTCCAGCGGACTTCGGCGCGGTACTTGAACGCTTTGAAGGCTTTCTTGGTTTCCATTTCATCCCTCGCTCTCGGGACCGGGCGCGACTCTTTCTCCGGCATCCCTTCCGGGTGTAATCTTACCATCACCCATACAAGCCGTTGACAGCCGGGCGAGTGGTTCCAAAGATTCGAGAAAGGTTTCGGGCTTCGGAAGCACAAACTCAGGTGGCGCCCTTGATTTTGAGTCTGTCGTGCCGGCGCCCTCGAACATGGCATGCCGAAATTGGCGTGAATAAGTGAGCAGGACCTTGTACCTCTAGTGGTGGGCCTGAAAACCTGGGCACCTGCGGACGGCCTTGTAGTATAATCGCTCAGGGGTGGACCCCGCTCGGCGTGCGCTTCGTTCCCCAGGCGGTTCTGGCTAGCCGGTCGTTATCGGCCTCGTCTTGATTTGCCCCCAGGTCGACTACGGCTAAACTCCGCAGCACATGCCTGCGACCCGCTTCGAGAGCGGCGCGAGGGATAGGGTTCGGTCAAAAAGGGTGGCGTTTTTATGGCAACGACTCACTTTGAGGTGATGGAGGCGGAGAGTGCGCCGCGAAGCTCCCGGATCGTCAACGACCTCAGCATTCAGGTAGCCACGATCAACGGTTCGGGCAGCCAGACGGCCAACACGGTGTTGCTCCGGGCCCTGTTCCAGATGGGCATTCCCGTGTCGGCCAAGAACCTTTTCCCTTCCAACATCGCCGGCCTTCCCACTTGGTTCACGATTCGCGCTTCCCGCTACGGGTACGTCGCTCGCAAGAAAGAGATTGATTTTCTGGTGGCGATGAACCCGGAGACGGCGGAAGAAGACGTCCTATCGCTCGAGCCGGGCGCCGCCGTGGTTTACGACGAAAAACTGAACCTGGCCAAGCTGCGCGGCGATTTGGCGTTCTATCCCGTGCCCTTCGACCCGCTCGTCGCGGCCATCTGTCCGGACGCCAAGCTCCGCAAGCTCGTCCGCAACATGATTTATGACGGGGTGGTCGCGAAGCTCCTCGGCATCGAGGTGGAAGAGATCCGGATCGGCCTCGAGAAGCAGTTCAAGAAAAAAGCCAAGGCGGCGGAGCTCAACTGGAACGCGGCGCGCGCCGGCTACGACTATGCGGAAAAGAGCTTGACCAAAGCTGACCGTTTTTGGGTCGAGCGGATGGACAAAAACCAGGGAAAGTTTCTGATTGACGGCAATTCCGCCTGTGCGCTGGGCGCCATGTTCGGCGGCGTGACGATCTGTACCTGGTATCCGATTACTCCCTCCTCGTCACTGGCCGAATCGCTGATCGGCTACATGCGCCGCTATCGGATTGACCCGGCGACCAAGAAGGCCACCTTCGCCATCGTCCAGGCGGAAGATGAGCTGGCGGCGGTCGGCATGGCTATCGGAGCCGGCTGGGCGGGCGCCCGCGCCATGACCGCCACTTCCGGTCCAGGCATTTCCCTGATGGCGGAATTCGTTGGCCTCGCCTATTACTCCGAAGTCCCCATAGTGATCTTCGACATCGAGCGCGTCGGGCCCTCCACGGGCCTCCCTACCCGCACCGCGCAAGGCGACATCCTGAAAAATGCCTACCTCTCGCACGGCGACACGAAGCATCTCATGTTGATTCCCTCCTCGACCGAGGAATGTTTCTCGATGGGCGTCGAAGCCTTCGACTTGGCCGAGGAGTTCCAAACGCCGGTCTTTGTGATGTCCGACCTCGACCTCGGTATGAACAACTGGATGGCGGAGCCTTTCGAATACCCGTCCAAGCCGATCTCGCGGGGGAAGGTCTTGAGCGTCGAAGATCTCAACCGTCTGCCGGGATTCGACCGTTACAAAGACGTGGACGGCGACGGCATCGCCTACCGGACGCTGCCCGGAACGAAGCACCCCAAAGCTTCCTACTTCACCCGCGGCAGCGGCCACGACGAGCACGCCATCTACAGCGAGCGGCCGGAGGATTACGTTGCGAACATGGACCGGCTGGCGCGAAAATTTGAAACCGCCCGCGCCCGGCTTCCGAAGCCCGAAATCCGCGAAGCCAGGGAAGCCGAGATCGGCATCCTCGCTTACGGGACGACGCACTGGGCCATTGTCGAGTCGCTCGACCAGTTGCAGCGGGAGCACCACCTCGCCGCCGGATATTGCCGCGTGCGCGCCTTTCCGTTCTCCGCGGAAGTCTTCACGTTCATCCGCCGTCACCGCCGTGTTTACGTTGTGGAGCAGAACCGCGACGCACAGATGCATCGCATGCTGCGGATGGAAGTGGACGCGGCCGATGTGGGGAAGCTCCGAAGCGTCCTTCATTATAACGGCCTGCCCGTGGACGCGCGCAGTGTGACCGATTCAATCCTTCGCCAGGAGGTCCGGAACTGATATGGCCACGACTGCGATGCCGCCCGCCGCTCCGAAAAAAGTCAATCGCGTCGGTCTCGAACCGGCCGACTACAAAGGCAACCGGTCCACGCTCTGCGCGGGCTGCGGCCACAACGCCATCAGTGAGCGCATCATCGAGGCTTGTTACGAGCTGGGCGTCGAGCCCTACCGCGTGGCCAAGCTTTCCGGCATCGGCTGCTCTTCGAAGAGCCCCGCCTACTTCCTTCGCAGCTCGCACGGCTTCAACGCCGTTCACGGCCGGATGCCTTCGGTGGCGACGGGAACGGTGCTGGCGAATCGCGCGATCATGGCGCTCGGGGTTTCCGGCGACGGGGACTCGGCCTCCATCGGCATCGGGCAGTTTGTCCACTTGATGCGGCGAAACCTGCCGTGCGTTTACATCATTGAGGACAACGGCTGCTACGGCCTGACCAAGGGGCAGTTTTCTGCGACCGCCGACCTTGGCTCCAAACTCAAAACCGGCGTAGTCAACGACCTTCCGCCCATTGATACTTGCGCGCTCGCCATCCAGCTCGGCGCCACTTACGTGGCGCGGTCGTTCTCGGGCGACAAGAAGCAGTTGCTGGCGCTGCTCGAGGGCGCGCTGGTCCATCGCGGCACGGCGATGCTCGACGTGATTTCCCCCTGCGTGACTTTCAACGACCACGAGGGCTCGACCAAGAGCTACAGCTACGTCAAAGACCACGACGAGCCGTTGAGCGACGTGAGCTTCGTCCCCTATTTTGAGGACATCACGGTGGAATACGAGCCGGGCACGTCTACGGAAATCGCGCTCCCGGACGGCTCTCGCCTGGTGCTCAAGAAACTTCGCACGGATTACGACCCTCACAGCAAGGTCGAGGCGCTGCGCTTGCTGACCGAGTCGCACGACAAGGGTGAAATTGTTACGGGCCTTTTCTATATTGACACCGAGCGGCCGAACTTCCTTGACTTGCTCAACGTTGTGGATGAGCCGCTGGCGACGCTCCCGGAATCGCGCGTGCGCCCCCCCCAGAGCGCGCTCAACGAAGTGATGGATTCCCTCCGCTGATCGGCAAAACACCAGCAGAGTCGCGCCGCCAGGCGGCTCGCCTGGGGCGCCCTCGGCACGGCGAAAGCGGAGGTGCGCATCCCTACGGCTTGCTGCATTCCTCCACCAGATTGAACCCCTCCACCACGCCGCTCCCCTCCACCACCACCCGCTGGTCCCCGGCCGGACAGCCCTTTCGCCGGAGCGTAATGAAGTTCGGGCCGGGAATGAGTTCCAAGGTCGCCAAGCCTTCGCGGTCGGTCTTCCCTTTGACGCTGTCCATCACCTCGCCGCTTGACCAGGTGGCTTCCAGGCTTGTGTCCGCGAGCGGATGGCCCGCAGGGTTTGTGACTCGAATAACCACTGGCTCGTGCAGCATTTGTTTTGGCTCGTTAATCTCGAGCGGCGAAAGGACAAAGTCAAAGGAAGCGGCCGGCGACTCCGCGGTCAAGGTGAGGCGGCGGAAGACCGCCGTTTGTTCCTTCCGAGGCTCGCGCTCGACCACCACCCAGTATGAACCGAGGGGAAGATTCGAGAACGCGAACCGGCCGTCGAAGTCCACTCTTTCTTGCCCGATCAGCCGCTCCTCTTCATCGGTCAAAGAAGTCAGAGCATTGGTCACCCGTTGATTGTCGGGCCCGACGACCGACCCGGTGATGGAGCCTGTCCCCGCCGGCGGCCGAAGCTCCACCTCGACGGCTTCGCTCGCGACTTCGCCTTGCCAGAATTGAACGCCGGTAACGCGCGCGATTTCATCGGCGTTTGAATATTTCGCGCGGTAAGTGACCGAGAGGCGGTATCGGCCCCAGATCGGTGCGCCCTTTCCGTCTTTACTTTCAGTCGCCGGCGAAACTTGGATAACCTCTTTTTCCGCATACTCCTCGCCCGGCCCCAAGCGCACCAGGTGTGGGTGCGGCAGCCCGGTCGGCTCGAGGACTGCGCCTTCGCCCCGCTCGGAATCGCCTTTCGCGGCGGCGAAATGAACTGCGAGCATTGGACCTTCCGCCGGTGGATTTTCGGTAAGGGCGGGTCTGAGACCCGCCCCTACGTCGGTGGCGCGCGCCCGGTGATAGAGCCACACGGGTTTCGTTCCACTGTTCACGAGATGCACGGCCGCGCGAGCGGGGAAGGGGAACGTGAGAGACGAGCTGTCAAGCGAGAGGACGAGCCTGAGGCCGTTCGCTTGAGCCACAGCCGGGCCCGCCTGCCCAGACAGGCTCGCTCCCGCGAGCGCCAGCAAGGCAGCAATAGTGAATCGAAACTCGAGACGATGAAGCATCTTCAGCCAGATTAATCGAAGCCCGAACCACGGGCCAGGAAAGTTTTCGTAGCGCAGGGCTCGCTTTTCAGCCCTGCGGCTGTTCCATTCTTTGCGAAAAGAACTCGAAAGGCCGCAACGCCAGAATGCGGGCGTTGCGCTACACCCCTATTGACATCCCATAGGAAGTGTGGGAGCCTCGCTATGGGAACCCCATAGGAGGCTTATGGCGGCCAAGACCGAGGTCTGGCAGGGCACGCTGGCCTTGATGGTGCTCAAGACCTTGGAGACGATGGGGCCGCTCCACGGCTATGGCATCGCGCGCCGCATCGAGCAGACCAGCGGCCAGCGGCTCGCCGTGAACTACGGCACAATCTATCCGGCGCTGCTCAAACTCGAACAGGAAGGCTACGTCCGTTCCGAGTGGGGTGTTTCCGAGAACCACCGCAAAGCAAAGTTCTACAAGCTCACGCGCGCCGGCCGGAAGCAATTGGAACGCGAAGCGCGCGATTGGGAGCAGGCGACGGCGATTCTGGCGCGGTTCTTGGCTCCAGTGGCTGGTAGGGGAGAGGGGTAGTGAGCTTGTCATTCTGAGCCCCGCCGGGTCGGGACGAAGAATCCCTTCCTAAATCTTTTGACGGCGCAAGGGATGCTTCGCTTCGTCCGCCAGCGGACGGACTTCGCTCAGCATGACTTGCAATCGGGGGAGGGGAATCATGAGACGATTGCGCGCGTGGTTGGTCCGGCTCACTGGCCTGTTCACCAAGCGGCGGAGGGAACGGGAGCTCGCTGAAGAACTTGAAAGCCATCTCCAGATGCATATCGAAGACAACCTCCGCGCGGGGATGAGCCCCGCCGAGGCGCGTCGCCAGGCGCTCATCAAGCTCGGCGGCCTGGAGCAAGCGAAAGAGAATTATCGCGACCGCCGAGGCCTGCCTATGATTGAAACTCTGATACAGGACGTTCGTTACGGACTGCGGCAACTTCGCCGTAATCCGGGCTTCACCGCCGTCGCCGTCTTGACGCTGGCGCTCGGCATCGGGACGAATGCGACCATCTTTACTTTTGTCAGCGCCCTGCTGCTCAAACCTCCCTCTGCCATCGAAAAACCCAGCAGGCTATTCGCCATATGGAACCAACTGCCGCACGGTGAACCGCGTTACGTGCAGCAAAACTATCCTGACTACGTTTACTACCGCGAGCACAACACGGTTTTTGCGGGACTGTTAGCCTTCAGCAGTGATCCGCAGAACGTGAGCTGGAGCACTTCGGGCCAGAGCCAACTAATCGAGGGGCAACTTGTCTCCGGGAATTTCTTTTCCGTGCTAGGCGTTCGACCTCTTTTGGGGCGGTGGTTTTTGCCTGAAGAGGACCAGACTTCCGGGAGGGACCCGGTGGTGGTCCTGAGCCACTCGTTCTGGCAACAACGCCTTGGTTCCGACCCTGCCGTAGTAGGAAAACTCCTGACTCTAAACGGCCATGGGTTTAGGGTGGTCGGCGTCACTCCAGGCAACTTTAAAGGGATTGAAACAATTCTTGAGCCTGACCTCTGGGCTCCCATCATGATGCAGCATGAGATCCACCCAGGTGATGACCTTCTCTCCAGACGGACGAGTTATTGGATTTACGCCGTAGGACGGCTAAAACCGGGTGTGGCTTCTTCCCAAGCGCTCGCCGAACTGAATGTGCTGGCGCGCCAACTGGCGCAAGCTCACCCCGAAGGCAACAAAGGATGGGGGGCGGCGGTGACGCCACTCACTGGCGTTTATGACCCGGACTTCCGGCGATTCATTGGCCCGCTCATGATGCTGCTCATGACCCTGGTTGGCTTGATCCTGCTAATTGCGTGCGCCAACGCCGCCAACTTGCTCTTGGCGCAGGCGTCGAACAGATCGAGGGAGATGGCCATTCGCGCTGCGATTGGGGCGAGTCGTGGTCGGTTGATCCGACAAGTGCTGACGGAAGCCATTCTCCTTAGTTTCGCGGCCGGTTGTGTGGGGGTCTTGTTGGCTAGTTGGACTGCGCCGCTTCTGATGAACCTCAAACCTCCTACGCTTTCTTTCATCGCCATTGAAGCGCCCGTGGACTGGCGCGTATTGGGTTTCACGTTTCTCGTTTCGCTCCTTACGGGCGTCATCTTTGGATTGGGTCCGGCACTGCGCAGCTCGAAAGTGAACGTTGCGTCGCGACTGAGGGATGAATCCACGACCACCGCCAAAAGCCGCCTGCGCAACGTGCTGGTGGTAGGAGAAGTGGCGCTGTGCATGTTACTGCTGATCGGCGCCGGCCTGTGTTTGCGAAGCTTGCAGAATGCTGAATCCATCGATCCCGGATTCGAAATCAGTCACCGGCTCGCTGTCTCCCTGGACCTTCGTCCTCTCGGCTACTCTGAAAGCCGAGGTCGGTCTCTTTATAGTCAGATGCTCGATCGTATCAACACTTTGCCAGGTGTTCGCTCCGCGAGTCTTGCAAGCTACCTCCCTTTGGGGTTCACGAATCTGGGAGTGGGTATCGTTATTGACGGTCACGAACCTCGCCAGGGTCAACCTGTCCCCACCGCCGGCCTTGCGGCCGTCGGGCCCCGGTATTTTCAAACCATGGGCATTCCCCTCCTTCAAGGACGGGAGTTCAATTCGCAAGACGGGGAAACAGCGCCAAGCGTGATCGTCATCAACCAGGAGATGGCGCGTCGCTATTGGCCCGGCCGCAACCCCATCGGCCAGAGAATATCCTTTGCGGGTGGAAACAACCCGAGTTTCGAAATCGTCGGTGTAGTCAAGACGGGCAAGTACAGAGGTCTGAGAGAGCCTGCGCAGCCTTTTATGTACCGGCCGCTGTCGCAGTTTTACAGCACTCGGGCAACACTCGTCGTGCAGTCCGCCGGTGATCCGAAGGCCCTGCTTGCCCCAGTACAGAGGGCCATTCATGAGATCGATTCCAGTGTTCCCGTCACCGATGCGGAAACGCTTGAACAGTACATGAGCGTCCCGCTTTTCACGGCGCATCTGACTGGAATCCTCTTAGGCGCACTAGGTCTGTTGGCGCTGTCACTAGCAACTGCTGGCTTGTACGCGGTTGTCGCTTACTCAGTCGCCCAGCGCACGCATGAGATCGGCGTTCGCATGGCGCTCGGGGCGGAGCGAAGGGAAGTAATGAGGCTCGTCGTCGGGCAAGGGTTCAGGCTGACTCTGGTTGGGGTTGGAATAGGCATTGTTGTCGCGCTGGCGCTGACGCGCTTTCTTTCGAGCATACTTTATGGCGTGAAGCCCACCGACCCGCTGACGTTTGCCGCTGTCTCACTGATCCTGACCGCTGCTGCGCTCGCCGCAAGTTACCTCCCCGCGCGGCGCGCTACGAAGGTGGACCCCATGACGGCGCTGCGGTGCGAATAAAGCAGTGATAAGTGTCAAGTGACGAGTGGCAAGCCAGACTTTTTCTCCATCGAATACAACCACGCAACCGATTCGAAGGACACCGTGCCCCTCCCTCAGCGTTGGGGGCGGGGTCGGACGAACATGTCTGGAAATCGTTGCCGGGCGATCCCGCGGTGGCGGGACCGTCCGGTAGGTTGGAGGGTTGAAGAGATCAGAAGTTGGGCTCGACGTTATGTTGCGCAGCGAGCAACCGCGCTTTGAAGGTGGTGATGAACGGATCCTCGCTGACCTTGACCAGCACCGACGCGCCTCGGGACTCCTTCACGATGCAGGGAGAGGCTCCCGGGATCAGCGACTCCTTGGGGAACCGGTAGAGGTCGCCGCTCCCCCGCTCGACGTAAGCGCCAGCCTCGCTGATCGCCTCCCAGTTCGTCTCCTGGAGTGTATGCCGGCGAGTTGCTTGCACAGACTGAGTCATGCCTTCTTCATTCTTTGGCATTGTATAGACCTCCTCCATCATTTGTACTGAGGCCGCTTATGCTGACAGACGCTGTGAGGTGACGCAACTGTACCGCAAGCCCAAAAAGGTACAGGTACATGCTGTACCTACGACCAGAGGTACCTGAGTATTTCGCGCGAAGAATTCAGGAGAAAAAAGCGTCGAGAGGAGTTAAGGAGTCATTTGCCGGGCGAGAGGTCCCCGGTGGCCTCCCGTCCGGTGGGTTGGAGGGTTGAAGCGATCAGAAGTTGGGTTCGATGTTATGTTGCGCAGCGAGCAACCGCGCTTTGAAGCTGGTGATGAACGGATCCTCGCTGACCTTGACCAGCACCGACGCGCCTCGGGACTCCTTCACGATGCAGGGAGAGGCTCCCGGGATCAGCGCCTCCTTGGGGAACCGGTAAAGGTCACCGCTCCCCCGCTCAACGTAAGCGCCGGCCTCGTTGACCGCATCCCAGTTCGTCTCCTGGAGTACGTGTCGTCGAGTTGCTTGCACAGACTGAGTCATGCCTTCATCATTCTTTGGCATTGTATACCCCTCCTGAAGTGGAATTTGATTTCCTGCGGGAGAATCATCTAGCGGGTTCTCCCCTGCTGGGGGCTGAAAGACAACCTTGGAACTCTCCACCAGGGACCCGGGCGGGTCTCCAATAGTTCCTGTACGTCTCTTTCGCCCCGAACAGCGTCGTAGATTCTCCCTCTCGACTGTAAGGCTGTCAAGGAATCGATTTCGCCTTATTTCAATAACTTAGGTTTGCGCTGTGTCGGTCCGTCTCCTGAGGGACTTTGGAGCGCGCCCCTTTGGGGTTAAACTCATCGGCCTCGTGCGACGTATCCCCATGCGCATCAGTGAGCCCATGACGATGGTCACGGATTACCTGCTCGCGACAGTCGCATTATTTTTTGCGCGCGGACTTTTCCGCGCCGCCGGGCCGGGCGCGAGGAGGTGCGTGAGGTTGTGGGCGTGGGGCTTTCTGATTCTCGCGGCGGCCGCATTGGTCGGCGGTACGTTTCATGGTGGGGCGTTCTACTTGGCTGATCCAGTGCGGCGCGCGCTGTGGAACGTCACGGTTTACTTCATCGGGTTTGCGAGCGCGTTGATGGTTGCTGGGACGGCGGCTTCCCGCATCGCGCGCCGTGACGAAAGCGCGCGGTGGCTGCTCACGGGGCTCGCGGTTTCGCTCCTGGGCATGGCCGTTCAGCAGAGCTCCCTCCACTTCGGGCAAGACTTTAACCACAACGACATCTATCACTGTATTCAGATCGCGGCCCTCTGGCCGTTTTACCGTGGCGCCCGTCTGCTCGAAGACCGGTGAGCCCGACTCAGAGCGCGCGCAAGATCAGGCATTTGAGGTAGTGAGTCTCCGGGACCGTAAGCAGGATCGGATGGTCGCGCGATTGGGTCCGGCGCTCGACCACCGCCACGGTGCGATGCGCGTCGAGCGCGGCGGACGCGATGGCGCCCAGGAAATCGGCCTCGCTCACGTGGTACGAGCACGAGCAGGTCACGAGATACCCGCCGGGCTTGAGCGTCTTTAGGGCGCGCAGGTTCAGCTCGTGGTAGCCGCTCAGCGCCGCCTCCACATTCGATTTCTGGCGCGCGAAGGGCGGCGGGTCGAGGACGATGGTGTCGAAGCGCTCGCCGGCGCGGTCGGCGGCTTTGAGAAAATCGAAGCAGTTGGCATCCTTCCACTCGACGTTGGTGATGCCGTTCAGTTCCTGATTGCGGCGCGCCAGCCCGAGCGCTTCCGCCGAGCTTTCAACCGCCACCACGGATTCCGAAGCGCGCGCCAGCGTCAACGCAAACCCGCCCGTGTAGGCGAAGGCGTCGAGCAGCCGCCCGCGGGCATAATCACGTGCCGCCGCGCGGTTTTCCCGCTGGTCGAGGAAGCCGCCGGTCTTTTGCCCGTTCAGAAGGTCATAGGCGAACTTCAAGCCGTTCTCTTCCACCACTACCTCCTGAATCGTCTCGCCCGCGAGCGTTCCCTTTTGTTCGGGCAGGCCCTCGAGCGCGCGCACCGGGACGTCGTTGCGTTCCACGATCGAACGCGGGGAGAAGATTTCCTGGAGGATTTCGACGACCGCGGGCTTGAGTCGCTCCATTCCCTGGCTGAGGGTTTGAATCACGAAACAATCACCGTACCGGTCAACGACCAGCGAGGGCAAAAGGTCGCCTTCTGCGGCGACCAGGCGGTGCGCCTGCGCGCCGGCGGCCACCTTTTCCCGGTAAGCGGCGGCTGCCCGGATGCGCTCGCTGAGAAACGCGCGGTCGAAGGGCCGCGACTCCCTTGTCAGCAGCCGCAAGGCGATTTGCGACTTGTTGCTATAAAGCGCCTGGCCCCAGAAGCGCTTGCGCGCGTCCCTCAGCTCCACGATGGCGCCCGGTTCGGCGCCCGCGGCGTCCCGAACGTCGCTCCTGTAAATCCAAGGATGGCCGGAAAGAATCCGCTCCACGCCACGCGACGAAATGACGACCGAGGCCATGGGCGCCACTCTAGCATAAGCAGCATCTTCGAGCGGCGGCTGCGCCGGAGGCTCCATGTGGAAATTCGGCCGGGCTGCAATGCTTTTGGGGCATTCGCTAGCGGAACTTCACGGCGTAGTGTACCCTTCGCCCCCGCCTGTGGGGGCGGAGTCCCCTTAGACTACGATTTCTGTAAACTGTCAAGATGCGTCCGTCTGCGCTGCACACTGCGTGGATGCCCTCGAACCCGGAGAGGTCTATCCCCCTAAAATTCCACTTTTCGACTTCCTTCCGGCCAATCACGTAGAAAACAGCCTTCCTGGTGTGTATCCTTCGGCCAAACCTAAAGGCCGCGTCCACGGACTGATTCCTTAATCGACGAGCGCTCATCCGCCTTCGGGCATGCTTGCTGATGCGATATTCCCGGCTCATTGGTATCTCCCTCTACGGCCCAGCCGAGGTTGCTTCAGCGAATCGAAGCCTCTAGAATTTTGGGGTCCGTCCGCGCCGAAGCCTTCCCCCTTACGGAAAGGGAGGTTAAACTTGAGGGCTCTCAAAAGTACTTAGAGAGCCGGTCAAATCTTCTGAAGTTTTCTTAACCGTTGATGGGGCAAGCAATTCCGGGCGTCTACATATTCGGGCCGTTCTCCCTCGACGCGCAGAGGCGCGTCCTCACGCGCGCTAATGAAAGAATTGAGGTCAGCGTCAAGGCACTAGAGGTCCTCCTGGTTTTGGTCCAGAAATCGGGGGCCGTCGTCACGAAGGATGAACTACTGGCAGCTGTATGGGGGCATACTCACGTCGAGGAAAACAACCTCACTCAAAGTATCTATTCTTTGAGGAAAATACTGGGTGAATCTGCCGGGGAGAATCGTTACATTGCGACCGTTTCCGGGCAAGGTTACCGTTTCGTCGCCGACGTTAGAACAGTTTCAGGCTCAGCGGACAACGTGTTTCGAAGACTCGCTCGCGCCGCGAAAGCAATGCTGGCAGAAAGGAAACGCATGTCGGCGCTTTTGGCGATCAGTCTAGTTG
>QHZN01000343.1 GCA_003225365.1 Acidobacteriota bacterium | reverse complement strand
GACGCCGGTGGGGGTAAACCAGATCGAGATGAAGAAGCAGATTACCGAGGCCGTCGCGGAGGCGACAAAGCGCGGGAAGCTGCGGCCGAATTCGGTAGACTCGCTAACCGGGAAGAACAGTGGCAACAACCTCGGTTCGGGAACCCCGGTCATCGAATTCGAGCAGTGGGAGGAGCCGGAAATCGAAGTCCGCTTGCTGTGCAAAGGCGGCGGCTGCGAGAACAAGAACATCCAGTATTCGCTGCCCGCGATGCTCGAGCATTTGGGCCAAGCCGACCGAGACCTGGAGGGCGTCAAGAAGTGCGTTCTCCACGCCGTCTGGCAGGCGCAAGGGATGGGCTGCGCGCCGGGCGCCCTCGGCGTTTGCATCGGCAGCGACCGCGCCCACGGCTACGTCCTTGCCAAGGAGCAACTCTTCCGCCCGCTTGACGACACCAACCCCAACTACACGCTCGCCAAGCTCGAAAAGGAAGTGATGGAAGAAGCCAATCGCCTGGGCGTCGGCACGATGGGTTTCGGCGGCAAAGCCTCGCTCATCGGCTGCAAGATCACCGCGGCGAACCGCCTGCCTGCAAGCTTCTTCGTCTCGGTCGCCTACGACTGCTGGGCGTTCCGCCGCTTGGGCGTGCTGCTCGACCCCGCGAGCGGGGCCATCCGCAAATGGCTTTACCGCGACCCGAACCGGCCCGTCGAGCGCCTGATTAAAGAAGGCGAAGGGTTCAAGCTTACGGGAAGAGAGATCATACTCGAGCCGCCGCTTGCGGAAGAAAAAGTTCGCGCGCTCGAAGTCGGCGACGTGGTGCTCATCAACGGCCCGCTGATCACCGGCCGCGACGCCGTGCACCACTATTTGCTTCACCACGATGCGCCGTGCGATTTGCACGGGCAAATCCTCTACCACTGCGGCCCCGTGATGTTGAAAGAGGGAGAGCATTGGCGTGTCACCGCCGCCGGGCCCACCACCAGCATTCGCGAAGAGCCCTACGAAGCCACCATCATCGAGCGCTTCGGCCTGCGTGCTGTGATGGGCAAAGGCGGCATGGGCAAGAAGACTCTGGAGGCGCTCCAGAAATTCGGCGCCGTGTACCTGCACGCCATCGGCGGAGCCGCGCAGTTCTACGCCCGCTGCCTCGTGCGCGTCAACGGCGTCCACCTATTGGAAGAGCTGGGCGTCCCCGAAGCCATGTGGCAATTCGAGGCGCGCGACTTCGTCGCCATCGTCACCATGGACGCCCACGGCAACTCGCTCCACGAACATATGTGGTCGGCTACGGGCGCGGAGCTCGAAAAGGTCGGGGCGGGCGAGGGGTAGGCAGGATTTTTCGTTTGAACGACCTACTACGGGCTCGGCACCATCAGAGGGCACCGATCACTGGAAGGCTGCCCACCCGACTTGATTCCCTCGGAGCCACCTCCCCGCATGAAGCTAAGACTGTATCTCGACACCTCAGTGTTCAGTGCCTATTACGATGAAGGCGTTACTGACCGGAAATCACAGACCGAACAATTCTGGGCGCGGCGGGCCGAATTTGAGCTGTCCACATCAGCTCTTGCTGTCCAAGAACTGGAACAGACATCCGAAAGGGAACGAAGGGCCGAGCTAATGGCTTTGGTCGAAGGCCTGACCATCCACGCGATCACACCGGAGATGAAGGCTCTGGCAAGCCGCTACGTCCGAGCCGAGGTTTTCACGCCGGTGATGTACAATGATGCCTTGCATGTGGCGGCCGCGGTTCTGACCCGGCAGGACGTCCTGCTTTCCTGGAACTTCAAACATCTGGTCAACCGCCGTCGCCGTGCTCGGATTAATGAGTATAATATTTCCGTGGGTTTACCCGCGGTTGAGATTGTTGCCCCGCCCGAGGTTTGAGGGAGGTTGGAATGCGGCACTTCGATTACGAGACCGCCGCCCGCGAGGCTCGCATCCCTAGCGATAAACTTGACGAATTGCGCCGACTCGTTCGAAGCGAGTTTCCTCAGGATGACATGATGTACGAGCTCCACCTGCTGCGGGTTTGCATGGCGGTGCGCGAGGGTGCTGTTACACTCGAAGATGCCCTCCGCCCCGCGCCCACGACCAGCACTTAAAGGTTGCGGCTTCCAGTGGAGGGCGAAAGGCCTCTTCCCCGCCGTCGTCACCATGGACGCCCACGGCAACTCGCTCCACGAAGATATGTGGTCGGCTACGGGCGCGGAGCTCGAAAAGGTCGGGGCGGGCGGCGCTTAACAGCCAGCAGCTCAACCCTCATCGGGCTGCGATTCTTTATATTCGTCCAGACTGAGGGCAGCGCTTTGGGCCTTCAGTTTCAGCCATTCCAATTCAACCGAAAGATCCGGCAGGAGGTCGAGGTAAGCTTCACGTCCACGCTTGTGGCGGGCAAGCCTTGGCCGGACTCTCCAGAAGCGCGCGTGCCATTCTTCCGCCTCGCGAGTCATCCGAGACCCTTCGGATGCCCACGCAAAGTCGAAGCAACGTCTGTGTGCTTCGAACCTTAATCAATTCTCATTCCCTTCGGATTCTTCCCCGGTAAGAGGAACGTCTTGATGAGTTCGCCGTCGCCGCAGACGGTCATGCCCGAAAAACGTTTGTACCATTCGCCTTGAGGCACCTCAGGCTCCCCGTCGAGCCAACGTGCAAGCTCCATGAGTTGCCGGGCTGTGATCTTCCGCTCCTGGATGCGGTCGAGCAAATGTTGAAGGAGAGCAGGGGGAAGATTCTCGCGGCGAACTTTGGGCATGGGAGGAGTAACCGGACGAGTGGGTTCGCCCCTACGGCTCAAATGCCATAGAACCCTCGGGTCAGCCGCTCGCGCAGACGCCAGGCTTCCTCCGGGGTTTTTGCGGCGGCAAGACGCTTGGCGAGCACGCCCAATTCCTCGGGCGAAAGGCGGCTGCTCTTTCCCTCGAGTGCCGAAAGCTCCGGGGTTTCGAGCGCCACTTCTTCGCCGGTCGGCTTTCGAGCGAGCACGCGGGCACCCGTCAGCGCGTGGCGTAGAAACCAGTGGTAAACCGCC
>QHZN01000085.1 GCA_003225365.1 Acidobacteriota bacterium | reverse complement strand
GTCGTTTTGGATGATGTGCCCGCCTTCGACGCCCATGAGGGCGGCGATTTTTCCCGCCCGATGGATGCGGATGACGTCGTCGGCGCTCGCGGCGAGCTCGAGCGAGTCGGAATGCTTGGCCACCTGCTCGTCCACGACCTCAACCAAGCCAAGCGCGCGGTGAATCAGGTCTTCGGCGGGCCAGTCCACGGAGACCCAAATGGAAAAAAACTGCGCGCCCTCGTGACCCGCCCGCATCTTGGGGATGCTGATCATGTAGGGACTGGACGGGTCGGTGAGGTCGTAGCCCTCGTCGAGCATCATCTGCGGCGTGTCGGCGTGGGTGTCAATGATGATGGCTTCGCCCAGAACTTTTTTCGTCAGCGCTTCCGCCTCGGCGCGTGTGCGCTCCGCCGCCCGCAACGGATATGCCAGGGTCAGAAGGAGCAGCAGCAGAGCGACGGGTCGGATTGAAGCCATCCAAGACATCTCGAATTCGAGGCGGATAATTATCCCGACCCTACAGACTTTTTGTCAAACCAAATCCTTGCGGTTGGCCTCGCCGGGAAACGATCCACAAAGCCTGAGCCTGTTCCTTGCGATTGACCCAGGAGCCGAAGGCCCTGTGCCTCCACTGCCGTCGCGTCGTATAGCTCAGTCGTAATACTCGAGCCCGAGGTGCGTGATCATCTCTTCGCCGCGCAGGTGGCGCAGTGTGTTCTTGAGCTTCATCAGCTGGATGAAGAGGTCGTGTTCGGGATAGAGCCCCGGGGCGTGCATGGGACTCTTGAAATAGAACGAAAGCCACTCCTGGATGCCGCGGCGCGCCATCTCCGGCGCGCGCTGCGCGAGGTCGAGAAACAGGACGAGGTCGAGGACGATGGGCGCGGCGAGAATGGAATCCCGGCACAGGAAGTCAATCTTGATTTGCATCGGATAGCCGAGCCAGCCGAAGATGTCGAGGTTGTCCCATCCCTCCTTGTTGTCGCCACGGGGGGGATAATAGTTGATGCGGACCTTGTGGTAAAAGTTTTTATACAGTTCCGGATAGAGTTCCGGTTGGAGAATGTATTCGAGCACGGAAAGTTTGCTCTCCTCTTTGGTCCGGAACGACTCCGGGTCGTCGAGCACTTCTCCATCGCGGTTGCCGAGGATGTTGGTGGAAAACCAGCCGTGCAACCCCAGTTGGCGGGCCTTCAGCCCCGGCGCGATGATCGTCTTCAGCAAAGTTTGTCCAGTCTTGAAGTCCTTGCCGCACACCGGGACTCGGAGCTTGCCCGCGAGTTCGAGAAGCGCGGGGGTATCCACCGTGAGATTCGGAGCGCCGTTGGCGTAGGGCACCCGACTCTTTAGCGCCGCGTAGGCGCCCCTCTTGATGTTCTCCCCCTTTAAGTTCTTGACGAAGCGCTGCTCGAAGACAGCAGGCATGGGTTTGATCCCCTTAAGGAAATCCTGAATGGGGTCGAGGTGCCTTGCTTCGAGCACTCCGGCCTTGACTGCTGCTTCGTAGGCGTCGTCGTGGAAAAGGTCCCAGCCGCCGAATTCCAGATTCTCAAGTCCCGCCAGCGGCACGAAGTCACGGACACGGGGCCTGCGGGCTTCCGTCCGCTTTCCCAAACGGATGGTGCCCATCTGGGTGAGAGAGCCGATAGGTAGCGCCAGTTGTCGGCGAATCGCCTCAACCCCCGCGATGAAAGTCGTCGCCACGGCGCCCATGCCGGGCATCAGGACACCCAGTCTTCCTTTGGATTCGGCGATTTTCATGCCCTTCTTGGCCACAGTGGTCCTCCTTAGGGTCAGCGGGCATTCACGATGCCAAGGAAAACAGGCATGATGGAGCATGCGGCAAGTTTTTGCAATCGGATTCGGCGCGGTCCTCGAGGCATCCACGCGTCAGTCGGTGATACCTCTGGGAAGACGAGTTTGATATACTGCGGGCGGCAGACCCTGCGACCGGGAACTCCGAATGCCTGGCTCCGTACCGCGTTTAGTTGTCCGGGATGCTGCCGGCAACGACCGTGAAGTGGAGATCACTCGAACTCCCTTTACGCTCGGCCGGCAGAGCGACAACGACTTGGTGTTGCTCGACAGCCGCATATCCCGGCGACACGCCCAAGTCGTCCAGGACGAAGGCGGCTACGTCATCGAGGATGCCGGCAGCCGCCACGGTACCTTCGTCAACAGCGAGCGCATCACCACCAGCCCCCTCAAGAGCGGCGACCAAATCAGCTTGGGCGTGACCGATTCCTACCAACTGACGTTTGTCGCGGGGCAGGTCGTCCTCCCGAAATTACTCGAACAATTCGGCAAAGCCAGCGGAAGCAGCGTGCCGCAGCTACAGCACTTGGGCCTGCTCCTCCAGATGGCGCAGATGCTGAATCGAGCCCCGGCGCTCGAGGAAGTGCTAACGATGCTAGTGGATTCGGCCATCCAGTTGACCGACGCGGAGCGCGGCCTGCTGTTTCTCCTCGACGACGCGAAGGAATTGAAATTGCGGCTGGCGCGCGGGCGAGGAGGCGTCTTCCTAAGCACCCGCCTGACCGACTATTCCCAGGCGGTCGTCCTGCGCGTGATGCAAACCGGGCGCGAGGAAGTGACCATTGAAGAGGAAAAGACCGGCCGCGCCGCTCACGAGACCGCCATTATCCAGTCGGGGATGCGCGGCATTGTCGCCGTGCCGCTCCAGAAGCACGCGGTAATGGAAATGACCGGCGAAACGATGATCCGCACGGCGCCCGAGATGCTCGGCTTGCTCTACCTCGACAGTCGCTCGCGCGCCACCTCCTTGACCGGGCTCGACCGCCAGGTGCTTCAGACCTTCGCGGTGGAAGGCGCGACGGTCATCGAGAACGCCCGGATGTTCCGGTTGACCCGCGAACAGGAGCGCATCCAGCATCAGCTTGATCTGGCGCGGAACATCCAGCAGGGGCTGCTGCCGCGGCAATTGCCGCAAGGAGATTTTTTCGAGCTACAAGCCATCACCATGCCCTGCCACACGGTGGGGGGCGACTACTACGACGTCATCCGCCTGCCAAACGATCGCTTGGGGCTGACTGTGGCTGACGTCTCCGGCAAAGGCTGGCCGGCGGCGATGCTCGCAGCCATGCTCCAAGGCGCATTCACCGCCGTCGCTTCTGGCGACCCGCCCCTCGAGGAACTGTTTCGCCGCGTTAACGAATTTCTCTGCGAGCGCACTCCACCCGAGATGTTTGCCACCATCTTTTACGGCGTCCTCGACCGCTCGGGAAATTTCCACTGGGTGAATGCGGGTCATGCTTCGCCGCTCGTCCTGCGGACTGACGGCTCCGTGGAGCAGTTGGATTCCTCCAATTTTCCGCTGGGATTTTTCCCGCGAGTTCCTTTCGGCGTACAATCCAGCCATTTGGACCCGGGCGCGCACGTCCTGGTATTTTCCGACGGCGTGACGGAAGCCCAAAACGCCGACTCGGAGCTGTTCGGAGAAGAACGCCTCCAGACACTCCTCGAAGGGCTGGTGGGGCTTTCTTCGCGGGAGCTCTGCTCGCGGGTGGTCGCGGCCGTTCAGGACTACGTGGGCTCGGCTCCCCAGGCCGACGACCTCACTTTGACGGTCCTGGGATTCACCGCCCCCTAGTGCCGTTCCGACTTGACATGCCTATGCGCCATCGAGCCGATCCCAATGCATTTCATTCCCGCGCGTTTTGCAGACTCGATGCCGACGTAAGAGTCTTCAAAGGCCACCGAGGATCGAGGCTCGGCGCCTAGCTGACGCGCCGCTTTCAAATAGATCTCAGGGTCGGGCTTCGGCCGGGAGACTTCGTCGCCATTGACAAGAACCTTGAAGTAGCGGCGGAAGCCCAGGGCCTCCACCACAAACTCCACGTTTTTGGCCATCGCCGACGAAGCCACCGCCATGGGAATACCCGCGCGATGGCACTCGGCGATGAGCGGCTCCAGGCCTGGCAGGGGCCGCGCGTGAGGCCGAAAGGCTCGCCGGAATTTTTCCTCCAGTGCCTCGATCAGGCGCCGGCGGTCTGCTTCGCTAAGTTTGTCGCCGAAAAAAAATCTCAAGGCCGTGTCGTTCCGTTGCCCGAGTATCTGTTCAGGAAGCTTGCCGGGGTCAAACTCCACCCCGTGCTCGGTTAGCAGCGCCACCCACTTTTCGAGGTGGAACGGATTGCTGTCCACCAAGACGCCGTCCATGTCAAAGATAATTCCCTCGGGTGGTTCCGTGTGGTTGGACATTTTCCTCCTGAGAGCAAACCAATCGGAATTATGAATGATGAGTTGGATGGTTGAAAGTTGCAAGACGCGGATGTGGCGCGCTGGCATGGGCGGCCTTGCGCAGCCTCGGGCCGGCAGCGACACCGTGTTGATGGTTCATCCAAATTTCGTGGCCCCCCGCTCGCCTTTCCCATTTAATTTGGCAGCGGGCGAAGCGATTCCAAAAGCTTGGCGCGCGGGTAGGTATTGATGATGCCGGACTTCTCCATCCAGCCGCGGCGCGCCGTGAGCACGCCGTAACGCATGAGGCCGAAATGGTCGGGGCGATGCGCGTCGGTTGAGATGACGAGCCGCATGCCTTTGTCGCGAGCCAGGCGGACGTGGCGGTCGCAAAGGTCCAGCCGTTCCGGGTTGCCGTTGAGTTCGAGTATGACGCCGTGGCGCTCGGCCGCGGCGAAGACATTCTCAAGGTCAAAGCTGAAGGGGTCGCGCTTCAGAATCTGCCGGCCCGTCGGATGGCCGAGGATGCGGACATAGGGGTTGGCGAGCGCCTTCAGGATTCGCGCCGTCATCTCCTCGAAGGGTTGGGTCATCCGCGAGTGGATGCTGGCGAGGACGATATCGAATTTCTTGAGCAAAGCGTCGGGGTAATCGAGCCGGCCGTCACCGAGGATATCCACTTCCGTTCCCGCCCAAATCTCAATGCCCTCCACTTTCTTGCGCGCGGCGTGGATGCGGCGGATATTGTCGAGCGCGCGCTTTTCGTCGAGGCCGTTGGCGATCGTGACCGCCTTGGAATGGTCGGTGATGAGGATGTACTCATAGCCGAGCGCCTTCGCCGCCGCCGCCATCTCTTCCACGCCGGTGTGTCCGTCGGAGGCGTTGGTGTGCATTTGCAGATCGCCTCGAATGTCCCCGAGCTCCACCAGCTTCGGCAGGCAGTGCTCTTCGGCGGCTTCAATCTCCCCCAGGTTTTCGCGCAGCTCGGGCGGAACGCAATCCAGGCCGAGTTTCTTATAAACCTCTTCTTCGGTTTTCGCCGCGATGACTCGTTCCCCGTGAAACAGTCCGTACTCGCTCAGTTTCCAACCGCGGCGCTTGGCCCGGTCGCGCAGAGCCACGTTGTGCTCTTTCGAGCCGGTGAAATACATCAGCGCGGCACCGTAGGACTTGCGCTCGAGCATCCGCACGTCCACCTGCATCTCGTTCTTGAGTTTGACGCTGACCTTGTCTTCGCCCTTGGCGAGCACTTGGGCGATGCCGGAATACCGCGCAAAATAATCAGCGGTGGCGGCCGGCTCCCGCCCGATGACGAGAAGGTCCAAGTCGCCTACGGTTTCGCGGCCTCGGCGCAACGAACCTGCGGGCGTGACTTCTTCCACGGCCTTGTGTCCGCGAAGGTACTCGGAAAGCTCTTCCGCGACGGCATTGGCCGTGTCCAACCGGAACCGCCCTGACGCCCGCCGGAACGTCTCAATCGCTTTCAGGATATTCTCCTCGGACTTGACGTCCATCTTCGGAAGAGTCTGGAGCTTTCGAGCTTTGGCGGCAGCTTCCAGCTCGTCCACGGTTTGAATCCCGAGTTCTTTGTAGAAGAGTCGAACTTTTTGAGGGCCGACGGTTTGAAGCTGGAGGAGGTCGAGCAAGCTCCCCGGCACCTTCTTGAGTTGCTCCTGGTGATACTGGGACTTGCCCGTCTCGACCAGTTCTTTGATCTTTCCTGCCAAGTCTTCGCCGATCCCGGGAATGTCCGTCAATTTGCGGTTAGGGTTGCGGGCGAGGTCTTCCAGGCGCTCCGAAAGGCCCTCGATCGAGCGCCGGGCGCGGTCGTAAGCAGCGGCTTTGAACGCCCACTTGGGGTCGTCCTGAATGATTTTCATCAAGTTTGAGATTTCCTCAAAAACCGCTGCGATCTCGCGATTTTCCATCATGAGCTCCTTGCGCTTCCATTCGTAAGATTTAACTGCTTTAACTTCAATCAGATACGAGCTGAATGCGAGTGTTGCATTATGCCACAGTAGCCTCTATAATCGGGGCCTCCGCTGAGGGCTTATGTTCCTCAAACGCTACGGGCTCCAAACCAAGATCATATTCATTATCGCCATCACAGTCGTTTCCGTGGTCACCGTTTCGACCTTCATTGCCATGCTCCTGACGCGGCAACTGGTGGAAGAAGAAGTTTACCGCAGAGCGCTGGCGCAAGCGAGGCTGACCGCCCACGCGCTGGTCAACGAGCGGGCGATTGAAGACCCGCAGGCACTGATGCGCGGGCTGCGGCAAATCGAAAACGACCTGCCGAGCGTCAAGCAAGCGGACGTGTTTCTTCATTCTTCCGAGCACCGCATGCTCGCCACCACCGATCCCGCGGCGCCCCATCTCGAACTCGACCACACCCCCAACATCGAAAGCTATTTTGAATTCGAACATCTTCCTGGTGAAGATGCCATCACCATCGAAACGCCGGACGGCGAGTTTTGGATCATGGGCATGACAATTCTGAAGCAGGGAAGCCCCATAGGCTGCTTGACCCTCAAGGTCTCGAAATCCCATTCGAGCCTGGTGACGCGTTACTTGGTCCTTCAGAATTTGATGGTGATGCTCGCCAGCCTAGCGGTGGTGGCGCTGGTCGTTCACATTTTCTTCCTCAGAAGCGTCCGCGCGCCGATGAAGGAAATGGTGCGTGTGATGGAGGCCGCGGAAGGCGGAGAGCTGAGCGTCCGCGCCCGGGTGGCAAACCGCGACGAGACCGGGCAGTTGGCCGCGCACTTGAACCGCATGCTCGTGCGCATCGAAAACTTCAACGCGGAATTGGCGCGCCAGGTCGAGGGAGCGACGGCGGAGCTCGAGCGCCGGAATGAGGAGCTGCGGCGCATTAACGAGGAGCTTTTTGACACCCAGAAGAACCTGGCACGCTCGGAGCGCCTGGCCGTGGCCGGGCAGTTGGCAGCGAGCCTGGCGCACGAAATCGGCACGCCGTTGAATTCCATCTCCGGCCACGTACAATTGCTGTCGCGGCGCCGGACCGGCGACGAAGTCGCAAATCGCCGGCTGAAGATCATTGAGAGCCAGATTGACAACATTGTCCGCTCCGTCAAGCAATTGCTCTCCTGGACCCGCAAGTTTGAATTGCGCATGGCCCCGGTCAATCTGCCGCACGTCGTCGAAGAATCGATCCTGCTGTCTTCGCCGTCGCTCGAGCATCGCGGCATCAAGGTGAAGACCGAAATTCCCCGCGAAATTCCTGAAATCATCGCGGACGGCGGCTACCTCCAGCAAGTCGTCCTGAACCTCATCAATAACAGCATGGACGCAATGCCGCACGGGGGCGAGCTGCGCCTCCGCTTGCGGCATCCGGCGAACGGAGCGGCGCGCGAGGTGGCAATCGAGATCGAGGACACGGGCGAAGGCATTCCGCCCGAAACCTTGGCCCACATCTTCGAGCCCATGTTCACCACCAAACGCATAGGGACGGGCGCCGGACTGGGCTTGGCCATTTGCGATCAGATTGTGCGCCAGCATGGCGGCGTGATTCGCGCCCAGAGCCGTGTCAAGCACGGGACGGTCTTCACCATCATCTTGCCTTTGGACTGTCGCGAAAAACCCGAGACACCGCCCCCCGTCGCCTCAGTTCCGGCAGGGAGTGTCGTATCGTAGCCCCACCGCTTAGACCCACCGCAGGTATCGCATCCGACGGGGGAATATGCGGTTCATTTGTAAGCTACCCGGACAGACCGGACGGGTTAAGGCTAACGTGGAAGGGACAAACGGGTATGAAAAGTCAATATGCGCCGCGGACTCTGGCAGACCTAGATGAGGAGTTGGGAATCACTCAACCTCGCTGGAAGGGGATTGATTTTCTGTTGGTAGCCTTTGTTGGCGGGATCATTTGCATTCTGTTTGCTGGTGAGTTCCTTGAGAAGCTTGCAGGAGGCGGCGGAGGTAGCCGGACGTACAGCGGCGAGGCGGAGCTGATGCTTGCGCTTGCGGGACTGGCGTTCGTGTCATGCTTACTCAACCTGCTGAGGTGGGCAATTCTGAATGTCGAGCGGGGGATCTCGGTTTACTTCGGCCTGTTCTTTAATTCGCTGAAGGAAGAGATTGAAAGGCGGGGAGGAGTGGAGTCTTCATGAAAGTTGTTCTTCCAGTACAGACAGCAGGCGAACTTCGCGCGGAGCGCGCCGCGGCGGGGATCCTGGTGGTGGACGACGACCCGGTGACGCAGGACTTGCTGCGAGAGGTCCTGGGCGAGCAAGGCTACCGCGTAGTGACGTCGGGCAGCGGCGAGGAAGCGCTCGAGATTGGCAAGCGGGAAAGCTTCGACCTGATCATCAGTGATATCAAGCTCGGGCCGAACCTGAGCGGGATGGACGTCCTGCGCGCTTACAAGGCCATTCAGCCGGAATCGGAAATCATTCTCATTACGGCCTTCGGCTCCATGGAGACGGCGATCGAAGCCGTCAAGGCCGGCGCGTTCGACTACCTTTCGAAACCCTTCAAGATTGACGAAGTCCTCTTGCAGGTCGAGCGAGCGCTCGCCTCGAGGGACCTGGTGCGGGAGAACCGCAGCCTGCGCCGCCGGCTCGATACCGAGGAGCAGCTTTCCAGCCTGGTTGGCCGCAGCCCCGCGATGCTGGAAGTCTATAAGAAAATCGCCATGGTCTCCGACTCGCGCTCGAACGTGCTGATCTATGGCGAGAGCGGGACGGGCAAGGAGCTGGTGGCGCGCGCCATCCATCAGAACGGCCCGCGCGCCGCCCGGCGCTTCTTGGCGGTGAACTGTGGGGCGTTCACGGAATCACTGCTTGAATCGGAACTCTTTGGCCACGCGCGCGGCTCGTTCACGGGCGCGGTCGCCGACAAACGCGGCCTTTTCGAGGAAGCCGACGGGGGCACGGTCTTCCTGGACGAGGTGTCGGAGATGAGCCCGGCGCTGCAAGTGAAACTTCTCCGCACCATCGAAGAGCAGGAAGTGCGCCGGGTCGGCTCGAACGAAAACATCAAGATCGACGTCCGCATCGTCGCCGCGGGCAACCGGAACCTGGGGGAACTGGTCGGGAAGGGCGCCTTCCGCGAGGACCTTTACTACCGCCTGCGCGTCATCGAGATCGTACTGCCCCCGCTGCGCGAGCGGACGGAAGATATTCCGCTGCTAGTCGAGCACGCGCTCCGCAAATTCGGGAAAGAGCGCGGCGGGAGCTACTCCCTCAAGCCGCGGGCCCTCTCTGCATTGATCGGCTATCCCTGGCCGGGGAATGTGCGCGAGCTCGAGAACATGCTCGAAGCGGCCGTGGCGCTCAACCGAACCGGCGTGATTACGCTCGAGGACTTGCCGGATATAATCCGAGCCCAGGCTTGCGCAGGTGAGCGCTTCGAAAACCTCTATGCCGATTTGCCTTCGCTCGACGAGCTCGAAAAACGCTACCTCGCGCATGTACTGAAAATGACGGGCGATAACAAGGCGCGCTCGGCCGAAATTCTTGGCATCAACCGCAAAACCCTTTATCGCATGGCCGCGCGGTTCAAGCTCTGGTAGCGTTTCCCCGGCGAGTTAGTACTGTCATTCCCGCGAAGGGGGGAATCCAGAAGATTAATATTTACCCCCAGCTTTTGCTTCGCGGGTGGCGCATACATGGCATATTGAAGCTGTGAAAAAATGGGCGCCCAACCAGAAGATCTCTCGCAAAGGCGCCGTTCGACAGGCTCACGGCCCTGAGCGAAGTCGAAGGGCAAAGCCGCAAAGGCCCGCAAAGAAATTGAAGGAGTTCGAGCTTGCTTTTCTTTGTGCCTTAGCGCCTTTGCGAGAGGCTGTTGATTTTTTCACAGCTTCATTGGGCCATGTGTGCGCAGCTCAGATCCCGGGCCTGAGCGCGGCGCCGCTTCGATCTTGAATATCGGGTGGTGGCACACATCGTGAACAGCACGATGTATGCGCCACCCACGAGAAGTTGCAGTTCATCCCTTCAAGCACCTACTGTCGCGCAGGGCGGCTGAGGCGAGCAAGGATTTGGTTTTTGAGGTATTCTTGAGGAGGGCGCTTATCAGGAGGGCTTCCAGCGGGGACCGTCCACTACCAGCTTATTGAGATGAAATATTCCTACATCGCCAAATCGCTCGCGAAACATGTAGCCTCGGGCTTCAAACTGCCTTACATGGTCATGTTTGAGACCACGCTGATGTGCAATGAATACTGCGAGTACTGTATTTTCGGCGAGGAAGGGAAATTCAACGACCTCAAGACGCGCGCGGAGCGCGAGAGGATCTTTAAGCGCATTCGTGAGATGGCGGAGATGGGGATTTTTGCGCTCAGCTTTTCGGGCGGCGAGCCGCTGCTCAACCCCAACACCAGCGACTACATCGCACGCGCAGCCGACCTTGGCCTTTGGACCTCCATGCCCACCAACGGCCTGCTCATCAAGAAATACGCTGACGGGGTCGCGCGGCTGGACATGCTGGAAGTTTCCATTGACTCGCTCAACCGCCAGCGCTTCGCCAAGCGCCGCGGGCTCGACGGCCTGCCCACAATTCTCGAAAACCTGGAATTCGTTTTGAAGAGGCGCCGGCCTTTTACCACTCAAATCAACGCCGCCGTCAATCTAGAAAACCTGGACGACCTCCCCGAGCTCGCGGAGTTTTGCCGCCAGCGCAACCTGGTCCTTCACCCGGAAGCGGTCCACAACGTGATGCGCGCCGGGGAATTGCTGCCGGATTTTGAGCTCCACGGCGCCCAGATTGATCGAGTCGAGTTGGGCCTCCGGAATCTCCGAACTGCATATCCGAAAAACGTCCGCTTCTACACACACTATTACGAGTTTTACCGCAACGGCGGTTTCGGGCCCAAGTTCCCTTGCCGGCACCCCTCGAAACTCGTCTCGATGAAACCCGACGGCTCCATCCATTTGCCCTGCGCGTTTATGACGCTCTTTCAGTCCCAGGCGCCGCTCGAAGAGATCTTCGAATCGGAGCCCGCGAAGAAAATCATCGCGCAGGAGGAAACGCTGTGGGACTTTTGCAAGGGCTGCAAGATCGGCTGCCCGTACGAAGTCAGCGCTTTTACGAACAGCCCCGCGCTGGCGATCGAGTCGGGTCTAAATTTCCTGCGCATCATTTGACCCCCTTCGCGACCAGTGTCCTAATCTGCCCCGCATAGATTTGGCCTTATAACCAGGCGTCTGTGCATCTTGTTCTGTCTGTTTGGCTTAATTTTCACCAAAGGCAAAATGTGCACTTACGGGCCCAGCATGCCAGCTAGGCTTGGGCTGAGTAATCGTTTATGTGGCAAAAAGCCACACTAAAGGACAGGAAGTCGGACACGGCGAGTTTTCAGAGCTTTTAAATTATTTGTAACACGCTGATAAGGAATTGGTTATATTAGCCACGGTTTAGCTGGCATCTCATGTGCCACACAGTTTGGCGGAGTCTAGTCGAGTCATGACGTCGCCAAAAGTACTTGTCGTAGACGATGACAGTGAAAGCCGCGGGCTAATCTCGGAAGTCCTCGAGTCGAACGGCTATTCAGTCGCCTCCGTTGCGGACGGGGCAGCCGCTCGGGAGATTCTTGAAAAGGACGGGGACTTTCGCGTCGTCATTGCCGATCTGAGGATGCCTATAGAAAACGGGCTCGACCTGATCCGAAACCTGCGGGAGAAAAACAACCGCCACGAATTTATCTTGATGTCGTCGTTCATGAGCGCGGCGGAGAGGAAATCGGCGGAGAGGCTCGGAGTCCGCACCCTCCTGGATAAGCCCTTTCGTCTTTCGGAATTGCTGCAGTCGGTCAGCGAGCTGGTGGGAAAGAAGCCGATCGAGATCACACCCTGACCCTAATGGAAGGGGTGGGCTTAAATCGTACCGCGAGGAGCCAAGATGGATGTTGCAGCGAAAGTCGTCGAAGTCATCACTCGGGAACAGCACCTTCCCCCGGGGACGGTCACTTTGAACTCAACTTTCAGCGAGTTGGGGATCGATTCTCTCGAGGGAGTAAACATCCTTTTCGCACTGGAAGAAGAGTTCAAGATTGACATTCCAGACGCGGTCGCGCAAAACATGAAGAGCGTGACGCAAGTCGTGGACGGGTTGACGCGAGTCCTGGAAGGGAAGGACATCTCCGATCTCGTTGCAATCGCCAAGGGTAGCACGCCCGCGGCAAGCCATTGATCTCTTAACCTTATGGGCCAGAATGGGCGGAAAGTAGTAATCACCGGGTTGGGTGTCTTTGCCTCGACGGGCAAGGAGCGCGAGAGTTTTTTCACCAACCTGATCAACGCGCGCTCGGGGGTGCGGCGCATTTCGCAATTCGATCCTTCACCCCTTTCGGTTCAGATCGCCGCAGAAGTCCCCGATTACAACCCCACCGATCATTTTCAACCTAAGCGGCTAGATCTGCTCGACCGCTTCACGCAGTTTGCTTTGCTTGCGGCGCGCGAGGCCATGGAATCAAGCGGCCTGGAGGTCCGGGAGGAAGAGCGGCCGCGCTTCGGCGTGGTGATCGGATCGGGAATGGGCGGGGTGCAGACCTTCGAAAGCGGCTGCTTCAACGTGTACGCGCGCGGAGCGACTCGCCTCCACCCATTCACCATCCCTAAGGTGATGCACAACGCTCCAACGTCGCAGATTAGCATGGAATACGGCGCGCAGGGCCCTTCGTTTTCCACCTCCACGGCTTGCTCGTCCTCCGCTCATGCCATCGGCGCGGCTTTTCATCTGATCAAGTACGGCCAGGCGGACATGGTTCTGGCGGGCGGAAGCGACACGCCCATCACCATGAGCATGATGCGGAGCTGGGAGTCCGTCCGTGTCCTCGCCAATGGCAACGGAAACCCCGCCTCAGCTTGCCGGCCCTTCTCCGCCGACCGCGAGGGCTTCGTGATGGGCGAAGGCGCGGGAATTTTGCTGCTGGAGGAGTACGAGCGCGCCCGACGTCGGGGTGCGAACATCTTCGCCGAAATTTGCGGCCTCGGAATGACTTCGGACGCGACGCACATCACCCAGCCGAGCGTAGATGGTCCCGCGCGCGCCATCCGCCTGACGCTTGAGGAAGGCGAGGTGCGCCCCGACGAAGTGGATTACATCAACGCTCACGGCACCGGGACACCATTGAACGACGTCACCGAGACGGAAGTAATCAAGCGGGTTTTCGGCGAGCATGCCCGGCGCGTGGCGATCAGCTCGACAAAGTCCATGCACGGGCACGCCATGGGCGCCACCGGCGCGATCGAGCTCGTGGCCACAGTGATGGCTTTGGAGCGGGGCGTCGTTCCACCTACGGCCAATTATACCCGGCCGGACCCGCAGTGCGACTTGGACTATGTTCCGAACCAGGCCCAGGAGAGGCCACTGCGCGCAGCGATTTCCAATTCCTTCGCCTTCGGCGGCCTGAACGCCGTCCTCCTGGTCCGCCGGCTGAAATCCGACCCCATGTGATTCGGGGTTGGGGCAAGTTCAAAGTGATGATCAGGAAAAGAATTGCCATTTTGACCCTGCGCGTCGGCACCGGCCACATCAAGGCCGCGGAATCCATCCAGCGGGCGCTTGAAGAGGGCGGCGACAATCTGGAAGTGCGAACCTTGGACGTTGCGGAATTCGGCCGCGCGTGGTTTCACTGGCTTTACATCCAGTCGTATTGGCTGATGCTGCGCCACGCGCCGAGCATGTGGAGGAAACTTTTCGAGCGGCGGCAGCAGAAACACCATCGTGCCACGGCGCCCGAGTGGCTCTTCCGCCGCGGCTGCGAGCCGCTGTTCCGAGAGCTTCGGAGTTTTTCCCCGCACCTCATCATGGCCACCGAGATCGGCGCGGCGGAGATTGCGGCGGTCGCCAAACGGGGTGGCTGGGTGAACGCG
This sequence comes from Acidobacteriota bacterium, assembly GCA_003225365.1. Lineage (GTDB taxonomy): Bacteria > Acidobacteriota > Terriglobia > UBA7540 > UBA7540 > Gp13-AA74. The sequence goes on along the minus strand of QHZN01000085.1, from coordinate 54,149 downwards.
CCGATTCAAGCCGTGCAGACCGACTTCCACACCGAGCCGCCTTGGGTGCAGGAGGAGATGGATATTTTCTGCGTAGGAAGCGAGGAAGCCCAAAGCCAGTTGATCGAATGGGGAGTGGATCCGAACCGCATCCGGATTTGCGGCATTCCCGTGGATCCTGCGTTCGGGCTGCCCTTCGACCGGGACGATTTGCGCCAAGCCCTTGGACTGGACCGCAACCGGCCCGTTGTGTTGGTGATGGGCGGAGGGATGGGGCCGGTCCCGCTCGACCGAATTGTGTTGAGCCTGGAAGGTTGCGGCCTGCCGCTTCAGATCCTGGCCGTCGCAGGGCACGACCATCCGGTCAAGTCCAAGCTCGACCGTATGCACGGCAAGGTGGCGCTGGATATCCACGCCTTCGGATGGACCGACAACGTCCCGGAATTGATGGCGGCGTCGGACCTGCTGATCACCAAGCCCGGCGGAGTGACCGTTGCGGAGAGCATGGCCGCGAGTCTCCCGATGATCCTGACTCACCCGATCCCGGGACCGGAAGAACGGCACGCCCATTACCTGGAACGGCATGGCGTGGCCGTCCTTGCCGATCCGCTAGAGAGAATCGCGCAACTTACAAGCGAGCTTCTTTCGAATCGAGAAAAGCTTGCCGAGATGAAGCGGCGGGCGCGCGAACTTTCCCGGCCCGATGCGACCCACGCCATCGCGCAGATCGGGCGGGCCATGCTCGAGCTGGGCGCTTCGATCGAGCTTCTGCCCGCGCCCCATACCCGCTCCGGCGATTCCGCCTATCTGATGTGAGGCGATCGGAAACCGGCCCCCGCAAGGCAAGGGTTCCATCAGCGGGGCGCCGGGTGGCTTTGAAATGCTAGGGAAAGCGCGCAAACTTGTCGAACGAGCCTTGATAGGGCGGTCGGCGCCGGCGCTCGCTCACTGGGGGATATCCCTCCCCAGGCGCCTCGTCACAAGCATTCAAGCCGACGGGTTTCGCGAAGTTGTGCAATACGCCGCTCGTCATCAGAAGTTTTTCGCCCGCAAGCTCAGCGGAAACGGAATCGACCCCTCTCGAGTCCGCAGGCCGGAAGACTTGGGCGAGATCTTCACCACTGCGGAGGACCTGCTGACCTTGCCCTCCGAGGAATTTCTCTGCCGGGAGCCGCAAGCCGTTTTCGAGACCACGGGCACGACTGGACGGCCGAAGCGGACCTACTTCAGTTACGACGAACTGGACTTCGCCGCCCGCTACGAAGCCGCCGCCCTCTACGAAATCGGAGTTCGTCCGGGCGACCGCGTGGTGTGCACGTTCGATGCGGCCTACTGGATCAGCAGTTGGCTGACCTTTCTCGCCTGCAAACAGTTGGGAGTTTTTTGCTCGGCGGTCGGCAAGCCCCATCCCAAGGAAGTTTATTCGCGGCTGCGCGAGTACGGCTACAACATCATCATTGCCGACCCCACGTGGCTGGTGACCCTGAGCGAAATCGCGCAAGTCGAAGGGGCCCCCTCGGTGAAATTAATGATCGCCGCGGGCGACCGCATGACGGACGCGTATCGACGATACGTTCAAGAGGTGTGGAACGCTCCGGTGGTCCTGGGTTACGGCTCGACGGAAATGGGCGGCGGGCTGGGCATGGAGTGTCTGCGCCGCGACGGCTATCATATCGACGAGTTCAACTTCTGGGTCGAAATCCTCAATCCCGACGCGGAGGGTTATGGCGAGCTCGTGGTGACGACGCTGGCGAGACGCACAATGCCGCTGATTCGCTACCGCGCGCGCGACCTGACGCGCTTCCTCGAGGGGAGCTGCCCGTGCGGCGCCACCATCCAGCGCATCGCGAAAATCCGCGGCCGCCGTGACGAGATGGTGGTCATGGGCGCGGGGAACATGTATCCGGAAATCTTTGAGAAAGTTCTCGAAGGCGTCGAGGGCATCTCCGACCGCTGGCAAGTGGCCGTGCGCCAGGAAGGAAGGCACGACATCCTGGAATTTCGCGTCGAGCTGTCGAATGGCATCAGTCCCGCTACCGTCGAGCAGGCCGTACGGGAAAATCTCCAGGCGCGCTTCCCGGACGTCTGGGCGAATCACGTTTGCGGGATGTTCCGGCTGGCCCTCCGCTGCCTTCCCGCGGGAAAGCTCGAAACGGGCCGGAAGCAGCGGCGGTTGGTGGACGAGCGGTCTGATTCTTGAGCGTGAAGGGGGGTCGAAGCGGTGGCGCAAAATCCCAAACCCGTCATCTTTTGCGACTTCGACGGCACCATCACGGAAATTGACGTTACCGACCAGATTCTTTCCGAGCTCGCGCATCCGTCCTGGCGCGAGGTCGAGCAGGAGTGGGTCCGCGGCACCATTGGTTCGCGAGAGTGCCTGGAGCGCCAGATGGCGCTGGTTAAAGCCTCGGAGAGGGAATTGAACGCGCTGGTGGACGCCATCCCCGTGGATTCGAGCTTCGCCGGCTTCTACGATTTTGTCGAGAAGCGAGGGATCCCGTTTTTTATTCTGAGCGATGGCTTCCACAGCGTCATCCGGCGCGTGCTGCGGAAGGCGGGCCTCGGCGGACCGCTGGCCTCCGGCCGGCGCGTGTTTGCGAGCACTCTCGAGTGGGACGCCGGGTTTTTGCGGATCCAATTCCCGTTTGCTAACCCAGGCTGCCGCCACGGCTGCGCGACCTGCAAGCTGGCACTGATGAAAAAGCTCGAGAGCCGCAGGTGGAAGATTTTTATCGGCGACGGCTTGTCCGACCGGTTCGCCGCGGAACGCGCGGACCTGGTGTACGCCAAAGGCCATTTGCTGGCGTACTGCCGCGACCGCGGGCTCAAGGCCCGGCCCTTTGAGAATTTCACCGAGGTTCAAGAGGACCTCGAAAAACGGTTCGCCCCGCGCCCCGCAAGGCGGAGGCTCACGAGTCGCCGCGTTCTGGCCGCGTCCTAAGGAGGCGTCGAATTCCCGTGCCCGTTTCGGATACGCCCACCCAAATCTCCGATCTCCTCGCGCTCGAGCGCCAGTACTGCTCCTTTGGCGACACCGTTCACTACCTCGATCCGCCCAAAGTCTTTTCCAGTTGCGACGGCAGCTATCTCTACGACGAGCAGGGAACACCCTACTTCGACCTCCAGATGTGGTACTCCGCCGCGAGCTTCGGTTACAAAAACCCGCGGCTGATCGAAGCCTTGAAGCGCCAGCTCGACCGCCTCCCGCAGCTCGCCTGCCAGTATCTGCACGCCGAGAAGGTGGAAGTGGCGGCGCGCATCGCCCGCGCCTGTGAGGAGCGCTTCGGCGTCAAAGGGCGCGTCCATTTCAATGTCGGTGGTTCGCAGGCCATCGAGGATTCGCTCAAGATCGTGCGGAATTACTCGGGAAAGAATCTGGTGTTCGCTTTCATGGGCGGCTATCACGGCCGCACGCTCGGCGCCTCCGCCATCACTTCCAGCTACCGCTACCGCCGCCGCTATGGACATTTCGGCGACCGCGCCCAGTTCGTTTTTTATCCCTACTGTTTCCGCTGCATCTACAACCTGAAGCCGGAGACCTGCAACCTTTACTGCGAGGACCAGTTCGAGAAGCTCTTCGATAACGAGTACCACTCGGTTTGGGACCCCAAGGCGAAATCTTCGGAGTTCGGCGCGTTCTACATCGAGCCGGTGCAGGGAACGGGCGGATACGTCATCCCACCGAAGGAGTACTTCGCCCGGCTTAAAGCCACTTGCGACGAACACAAGATCCTTATCGTGGACGACGAAATTCAGATGGGGTTCTATCGCACTGGAAAATTCTGGGCCATCGAGCACTTCGGCATCACTCCCGACATCATCGTCTTCGGCAAGGCGCTAACGAATGGGCTGAACCCGCTCTCCGGCATCTGGGCGCGCGAAGAGCTGATTCGGCCGGAGCTTTTCCCGCCGGGCTCGACCCACTCCACGTTTTCTTCCAACACCCTCGGCACGGCGGTCGCGCTCGAGACGCTCAAAATGTTGGAAGAAGAAGATTACGAAAGCCTGGTCAAGGAAAAGGGCGGCTATTTCCTGGCCGGGCTTCGCCGCCTCCAAGACCGGCATCGCGGCTCGATCGGCCACGTGGACGGCCTGGGACTCGCGCTACGCGTGGAGGTCACCCAGGAGGACGGCATTACTCCCGACCGCGAGTTGACTGACCGCATTTTTGCCGAGGGCCTGGCGGGAAACCTCCATGCCCGCGGGCGCAAGTACGGCTTGGTGCTCGACGTGGGCGGATATTATAAGAACGTCTTCACCCTGGCGCCCTCCTTCACCATCACCCGCGAAGAAACAGACCTTGCCCTCGAATTGCTCGACCAGCTCTTCGCTCGTTGCCGCTCCGCCGCCTAACGGGGCGGCTCTCACCTCCATTCGTCATTCCCGCGAATGCGGGAATCCATCGCATCCATTCCCGCCTTCGCAGGGCTGAATACGGAAGGCGTGTCGTCAATGTGTAGACTGGGTTTTCGCCGGTAAGATTGATTGGGCCGCGCCGGTACGGTATGGTTATACAGGGCGTCGCGAGGGTTAGGAACCTAAACCGGGAATGAAGCGCAGGGACGTTGTCGCGCTGTTGATGGGCTCAGGGGTTTTGGGGACCCTGGGCGGAATTTATTATGAATCCCGCAAACATCGGGCGCCGGAGGGCATCCCTGGCGCGACGGCCGCCGGCCCGGCCGGGTTCCCGATCCAGTTCACCGACGTGACGCGTGAAAGCGGAATCCTTTTCGAGCACAATAACGGCGCGTTCGGCCAGAAGTACTTGCCGGAGACTCTCGGCTCCGGTTGCACCTTCTTCGATTACGACAGCGACGGCTGGCCGGACATTCTCCTAGTCAACGGCATGGACTGGCCCGGCCATGAGCGGCGCCGGACGACCATGCAGCTTTATCGCAACAACCGCAACGGGACCTTTACCGACGTAACCCGCCAGGCGCGGCTCGACGTCGAGATGTACGGCATCGGCGTCGCCGCCGCGGATTATGACAACGACGGCTTCGAGGACCTCTACATTACCGGCTTCGGCCAGAACCGTCTCTTTCACAACAACGGTGACGGGACATTTAACGATGCGACCGGGCGAGCGGGCCTGGGGGGCTACGAGAGCTTGAGCACTTCCGCCGCCTGGTTCGACTACGACCGTGACGGACATCTCGACTTGTTGGTGGCGAATTACGTCCGCTGGTCGCCCCAGCAGGACATCTTTTGCAGCCTCGACGGGCGCACGAAGTCCTATTGCACGCCGCAAGCCTATCCCGGAACGACGTGCTGGCTCTTCCGCAACCGCGGCGACGGCACCTTCGAAGACGTGACGGGAAAGGCAGGGCTGCACGATCCGACGTCGAAATCGCTTGGCGTGACGGTGATTGACTACGACATGGACGGTTGGCCGGACGTCTTCATCGCCAACGACACGCAGCCCAACAAGCTCTATCACAACAACCGCAACGGCACGTTTTCGGAGACGGCGGTTAGCGCGGGCGTGGCGTTCAGCGAAGACGGCGCCGCCCGCGCCGGCATGGGCGCCGACGCCGCCGATTACAACAATTCCGGCCTGCCCAGCCTGGTGGTGACGAACTTTTCGAATGAGATGGTGGGCCTATACCGGAATGAAGGGCACGGGTTCTTTATTGACGAGGCTCCGCGTTCGGCGGTAGGGAAGTCCTCGCGATTGACGCTGGGATTTGGATGCTTCTTTTTCGACGTGGACCTGGACGGCCGGCTCGACCTGCTCGTCGCCAACGGCCACATTGACTCGACCATAACGAGCGTCGAATCGCGCGTGAGCTATGCCGAGTCGCCGCACCTGTTCTACAACGAAGGCGGCGGGCAGTTCCGCGATGTGTCGAAGCTGGTCGGCCCCGCCTTCGCGACGCCCAAGGTCGCGCGTGGCTGCGCCTACGCCGATTTCGACAACGACGGCGACCTCGACGTGCTCATGACGGCCAATAACGGCCCTGTCTCTATGTACCGGAACGACGGAGGCGTGAATCACAGCCTTCGCTTCCGCACCGTCGGGAGGAAATCGAACGCCGGCGGCATCGGGACGGTCGTCCGCGTATGGACACCGGCGGGCATGCGCTGGCAGATGGTGAAAAGCGGGTCGAGCTACCTTTCGCAGTCCGAGCGAACGGTCACCTTTGGCCTGGGAGCGGGCACGGAGATCGAGCGGGCACGGTTCGAATGGCCGAGCGGAACCATCCAAGAGCTCGGCGAGCTGGCCGCAGGCCGCACTTACGTCGTGGATGAAGAAAAGGGCGTCGTCGAAACGATTCCGTACCAGAGGCCCTGAACGGCTTATGGAGAGGCCCGTTGCCGAACACGATCCGTCGAAGATCCCGAGCGCAGTCGAGGGGCTGAGCGCCATCCCGTCGCCCTCGACGCGCCTTTGGGTGGGCCTCTCGATCCTTTTCGCTTTTTTCGTTTTGTTCGCCGCCTATACGATTCGCGAGGTCCGTTGGCTGGAAGATTTTCAGGCGAACGTGGTGCAGAGGAACCGCAAAGCCTCGCTGGAACTGTTGCAGCTTCAGAACGACGCCTACTTGCTGGCGATCTCCATTCGCGACATGCAAATCGGCAAGTCCCGCTACGGCCTCGCGGGCTGGCGCTCCGAATTTCTGCGGCTCGGCGAGGACATGGACCGTGCTGCGGCGCTCGAGGGCGAATTCGCCGTCAGCACGCCGGCCTCGAAGGGCAAGCGCGTGGAGCTGCACTCAGCCCTGGAAGATTTCAGACGGTCCGCCGACCGCGTGTTCAGTCTGGCCGAGCGCGGGGAAGACGCTAGGGCGCGCGCGCTGATCCAATCCGAACTCGAGCCCGAGCGCTCCGTCATCACCGAAACCGTGGCGCGACTGCTGGTGTTGAACGACCAGTCGCAGGCCGAGGCGACGGAGACGATTGCGGAAGTGTACGGCACCGTGAAAAAGCAGCTGTGGCTGGTGGTCGCCGTCCTGCTTGGGCTGGCGTTTGCCACCGGCCTGTACACGTTCCAGGCGAACCGCAAGACTTTCGAGCGGCTGCATCATTTGGCGGAAAGACTCCAGGTTCAGTCCGGACAGTTGAGGAAGCTTTCTTGGAAGCTCATCGAGGTCCAGGAGAAGACGCTGCGGCAGGTGGCGCGCGACCTGCACGACGAGTTTGGCCAGATTCTGACGGCCATCGGAGTCATGCTGACGCACGCGCGGGAAAAGGGTCTGGAGAGAAATTCTCCGTTCGTTGAAGAGGTGGAGAGAGTCAAGCGAATCGTCGCTGAGACGCTCGAAACGGTCCGCGACAGCTCGCAGATTTTTCGCCCCGCCATCATGGACGATTTCGGACTGGAGCAAACGCTCGAGTGGTTTGTGGGACAGTTCTCGCGCCAGACCGGCATCGAAGTCCACTTCGAGCGCGACCCGGAAGACGGCTTCTTTCCTCCCGAAGACGCCATTCATCTTTACCGGATCGTTCAGGAGGCGCTTTCCAATGTGGCCCGCCACGCCCAGGCCCGCGAGGCCTGGGTGAGTCTGCGCGGGGCGGACGGCCTGCTGACGCTCGAAGTTCGCGACCGCGGGGCGGGCTTCGATGTCGATGGAAAAATGAATCGTGCGGTTGGCGAGGGCATGGGCCTGATGGGAATGCAGGAGCGCGCCGACCACTTGAAGGGTTCTTTAGACATTCGTTCCGCCCCGGGCGCGGGGACGGTCGTTTCGTTGCGAGTGCCGATGCCACCTCCGGCCGCGCGGCCCACGGCCGAGAAGGCGATATAAATGCCGACATCTCCCGATCGAAAAATCCGCGTCGTCCTCGCCGAAGACCACACCCTGGTCCGGCAGGGGTTCCGCCGCATCCTCGAGGATTCGAGCGGCATCGAGGTGGTCGGCGAAGCCTCGACGGGGCTCGCGGCCATCGAGCTCTCGAAGAAACTCAAGCCCGATGTGGTGGTGATGGATCTGGCCATGCCGGAGCTGGGCGGCCTGGAAGCCACGGAGGAGATTTTGAAAGTGCTTCCCGAGACCAAGATCCTGATTCTCAGCATGTATTCGAACGACGCCTACATGCGGAAAGCTTTCAAGCTCGGGGCGCGCGGCTACGTGCTGAAGAACGCGATTGAAGTGGACTTGACGCGCGCGGTGCGGGCGCTGGCCGACGGCGACACCTACATGAGCCCGGGCATCTCGAACGTCCTCATCGAAAACCTGAAAGGCCACGGGCCCGGCGAGGTGGCCGGCGACGCCTACGACAGGCTGACGCTCAGGGAAAAGGAAGTTCTGCAACTGATCGCGCAGGGCAAGTCCAACAAAGAAATCGCGGTGATGCTCGATATCAGCTTCAACACCGTGGCCGTCCATCGCGCCCGCGTCATGGAGACCCTCGGAATCCACCGCACCGCCGAATTGGTCCTCTACGCGGTCAAGAAAGGCTTGATTCCATCATCTTGAGCTTCGCATGTCCCGCCACCTGGGGAAACCACCCACCGCCCGCCCCGGTCTGGAACGGATTCCCCCCGTGGGCTTACACTTTCTCAGGCACGTCAGTGGCGTGGAATGAGCAATACGCGGATTTTATTCCGGTGGTCGTAGATCGCTTGAAGAATGCCACCCGAGGTAGAGCGGGTAGCCACGGACAGTGCGTTTCTGTCCGTGGGCTTTTGGTGCGATACAAACCCACGGTCAATTAAAACCAGATTGAGCGTGGCTACCCGCTACCTGCTCGGAGTCGTTCCGAGCCCTTCGGCTTCGCTCAGTGTAAACTCCGCGAGGAATCTGCTCTTGTACCGTTCCCAAAGCAGATTCCTCGGGCCGACAAAAACCGTCGCCCCTCGGAATGACGTGCGAGGGCGAATCTTTCTGCAACCTGTTATATCGAATGCTCGGCGATATAGGTCTCAATGGCCAACGTGAAGAGGGTTTCCAAGCGGCTGGTGACTTTTCCGGGCGTATCGAGCCTCGAGCGCGGGCTGATGAAGCCCACGGGCGCCACATCAAGAGGATTTTGCAGTGCATGTTTGCCTTAGTGGGCCTCGTACTGACTTTCCCGGTTTTGGTGATTTGCGCGGTGGCAATCCGACTTGACACCTCTGGGCCTATTTTCTACTGTCAGAAGCGCGTGGGGCAACATGGAAGGCCTTTTGAGATCATCAAGTTGAGGACGATGGTGGACAGGGCAGATGGGAAGGGACCAAAACTTACCGAGTCACGGGATTCTCGGATTACCCGCGTTGGCAGGTGGCTGAGGAAGACGAAGCTCGATGAAATCCCTCAATTAATCAACGTCCTGGGGGGTGAGATGAGCTTTGTCGAGACGCGGCCAGAAGCCCGGGAGTATGTTGCGCTGTGCGCCAGCGAGCAGAAGAGGATTCTTGACCTGAAGCCGGGGATAACCGGGCCAGTATCCCTGGCATTCATAAACGAACAGAAGCTACTTGCCGCGCAGGCCAACCTGGAAGACTTTTATATCTAGACCCTTATGCAAAGCAAGCTAGACCTTGACCTTACCTACCGGGACGCTGTAAGTTTTGCAGGCGACGTCGAACTTGTCCTCCTGACGGTCAGAAGGCTTTTCAATATGATGTGAAGGCAGGAGGTTGGATTCTCACGCTTGATGCGCAGGTTTGATCCTTACACTCGAACGAATCAGCTCATTGTAGACGCAGGCATATTTGTTGTCTCGTTTGCCGCAGCCTACATGATCCGATTTGAGGGTCCCCCAGGTTGGACGGCAGCCAAACAGTTTTTGTTATGGCTGCCATATTTGCTCCTGGGGCGACTTTGGGTGAATTCCGAGTTCGGAATCTATCGTCACATCTGGAAATATGTTTCGCTCTCGGATGCCATCTCCGTAGGGCGCGCCCTCTCCGTTGTTACTGCTGTCCTCGTCGCCTTGCGGCTTTTCTACCCGGGTTCGGTCGTTCACGCGCGGTGGGTGCGCCTCCCACTGAGCGTCATCGCTTTGGAGTTTATGCTGTCGCTGATGGGGACGCTGGGTGCCCGTGCGCTCCGCAGAATCCTTTACGAGCGAGGACGGAAGTCCCCTCTGTCGCCGGACAAAGGACGCAAGCGGGTTATCCTTTACGGCGCGGGAAGGGCTGGCATCCTGCTCTTGAAGGAGCTCAATAGCCATTCAGACGTCGAAGTGGTTGGCTTCGTGGACGACGATTCCAAGAAAGTCGGGACGGTCATCTCGGGCGCCAAAGTGCTGGGCGGAGGTAATGCCCTAGCGCAAATTGTACGGCGCTCTCAGATCGACGAGGTGGTGATTAGCATCGCGACAGCGGGCCGCAAGCTCCTCTCTCAAATCGCTGCACAGTGCGAAGAAATTCCCGTGGCTGCCAAGATCCTCCCGAGCTTGCGTGAAATTGTTGAGGGGCGCGTAAGCATCAGTCACTTCCGGGAGATTCGCATCGAGGACCTTCTCGGCCGGGACAGCTTCGAAGTGACGGCGTTTGACGAACAAGTTCGGGAGGTCTACGCGGGCAAGCGAATTCTGGTGACAGGCGCCGGGGGCTCGATCGGCAGCGAACTGGCTCGCCAACTCCTGCTTTTCAATCCCGCTTCGATTGCGATTCTGGATAAAGATGAGAACTCAATCTACGAACTGGACCAGGAGTTGAGCTTCCGATTTCCGGATGCCCGCATCGACTCCCAGATCGCGGATGTAAGGCACCGGAACAGGCTTATGGAAGTCTTCAGGGGATTCAAGCCGCAAGTGGTATTCCATGCCGCCGCACACAAGCATGTCCCCCTTATGGAGAAGCACCCTTGCGAAGCTGTCGCGAACAACGTGTTCGGGACCAAGACGTTGTTGGATGCCTGCCTTGAGCATAACGTGGAGCGCTTCGTGTTCATCTCAACGGACAAAGCGGTTAACCCGCTCAGCGTTATGGGCGCTACCAAGCGGGTGGGTGAGATGCTGGTTCAAGCGATCGCCAACGGGGGTTCGTTGCCGGCGGCTTGCGTGCGCTTCGGCAATGTGATGGACAGTCGTGGGAGTGTCATCCCCTTGTTTCGGAAGCAGATCGCCGAAGGCGGACCGATCACCGTAACCCACCCCGAGGTCGTTCGCTTTTTTATGACTATCCCCGAGGCCGTCCGGCTAGTCTCATGTGCGGGAGCCTTGGGACGTCATGGCGAGATCTTCGTACTGGATATGGGCAACCCCCGTAAGATCTTGGAGTTGGCCCACGAAATGGTCCAGCTATCTGGGAATGAGCTTGGGAAAGACATCGAGATTCGAATAACCGGATTGCGTCCTGGGGAAAAACTTGCCGAGGAGTTGGTTGGACCCGATGAAAATGCGCGCCCAACGCGGTTCGAGCAACTATCGGTGCTCGCTCCTTGCGCTTTGGACGCCGAAAATGTTTTCGAGAATGTAACCCGTCTGATGAATGCTGCTCAAGAGAATGACCGGAAGCAGGTATACCAGGTTCTGAAGGGAATGGGGATAGGTTTTTCCCAGGCGTACGACGACAACACGAAAGCTCTCCCATCCAATTAAATGGACAGAATCCTGGAGTTGATTCTGGTCCTTGCAGTCATCAGATCAACGCTGGCCATCGGTGGCGTTGAGCCCCTGACTCATTCCATCGCTGAGGTCATACTTTTCCTTTGCGTGCTGCTGCTTTTGTTGAAGCAAACCCGCGAAGGTAATGTCCGGCTCCCTTTGCCCCTGTGGCCAGTTGTCTTCGCCTTTTGGGTTTTGGTGCTAGCGATCCCCCTACCCTCCCAGCTCATCAAAGGTATTTCACCAGCGCGGTTTACTGATTTATATTTGGGGAGCTTGGTCATCGGTTCTCGAACGCCCAATACTTTGAGTATCGGCGCGCACGATACCGCGATAGGCTGGATCAAGTTTCTCACTTACGCGAGTGCCTCTGTGCTGGCTGCGAATGCTTATTGCTGGAGACTGGTCCTTTGCAGTTTTTGACTAAAAACAGGTTGGCCAAGGGAGCCTCAATGCTGGCGTCACACCCGTTGGAGTTTCTCTCGCTTACCTTTCGAGGATTAGTTCCCCTTCACAAAGAGTATCGAACGCGGCTTCGCATGACTCTCTTCGATTGGATCGGATTTCACGAAAAGCTTATGAAAAAGGGCCAATGTCGGTGGATGGGAGTCCGTGCCGACAAGAACCCACTGGACGCGTGGATCTATCAGGAAATCCTTTTCGAAGTGAGGCCAGAGGTGGTCATTGAAATTGGAAGCTACCAAGGTGGGAGCACGCTTTTTCTCGCCCATCTTCTGGAGTTGATCGGTGACGGGTTTGTAATCTCAGTGGACATCGATCGAAGCGAATACAAAGTGCGCCATCCGCGGATCATCGAGGTCACGGGAGAGAGCTCTTCATCGGGCGTCATTTCCCGGGTCGCCGACCTTTGCCGTGGCCGACGAGGGCTTGTCATTCACGATGCCGATCACTTGAAGGAGCAGGTCCTTAAAGATCTGGCGAACTACGCGCCCTTGGTTGGGGTGGGGAGCTATTTTATCGTTGAGGACAGCGTTGAGGACCTCTTGACCCCCTTTGAGGATGTCGGACAGTTCCATGATGGTCCCCTCGCCGCGATTGAAGAATTCTTGAAGGAAAATCGTCAGTTTGAGGTGGACGTTGACCGGGAACGGTACATCCTGAGCAATAATCCCCGCGGGTTTTTGAAGAGGACGAAATGAGAGAGGAGCGGCCGCTTTCCACACCCACGACAGTCCACGGATTTGCCCTGCCGATGATATACTGAACAGAGGCGTGATCCCAATCGCTCGGAAGCAAGACCGTTTTGTCGTGAAGACGAACAATGAGTGATGTCATGGTCTGGAAAGACCGGCGAGTTCTGGTGACCGGCGGGGCGTCCTTCATCGGGTCGGCCTTGGTCGATGCGCTCGTTGAGCGCGGGGCCAAAGTGCGCGTGGCGGACAATCTGAGCAGCGGGGAACTCGAAAACATCGAACGCCACGTGCGCGAAGGATCGGTGAAATTCCTGGAAGGCGATTTACTTCGCCAGGACTTTGCGAAACAGGCGGTGCGTGATTGCGAGGTGGTCTTTCACTTGGCGGCCGACCATGGCGGGAGGGGGTACATAGATTTGCACCAGGCCGCCTGCGCCACGAATCTGACGCTCGACGGCGTGGTCTTCCTCGCCTGCCGGGAAGCAAAGGTTGGTAAGGTGGTTTACGCCTCCTCTGGCTGTGTTTACCCAAACCATTTGCAAACCGACCCCTCGAAAACCGTTTACCTGACGGAAGATCAAGTGGGTCCGCCGTACGATGCTGACAAGATGTACGGCTGGGCAAAGCTGATGGCGGAAATGACGCTCCGTGCTTACTATCATGACTGGGGCATGAAGTCGGTTTCCTGTCGCCTTTTCACCGTCTACGGCGAGCGCGGGCACGAAAACCATGCTGTCATCGCGATGATCGCGCGCGCTTACTTGAAGCAGGACCCCTTCGTGGTTTGGGGCGATGGCCACCAGATTCGCAATTGGACCCACGTTTCCGATATCGTCTCTGGCATGCTGCTCGCTGCCGAAAAAATTGACGATGCCACAGCGATCAATCTTGGAACGACGGAACGGACTCGCGTGATAGACGCTGTGGACGAAGTCCTTCGCTACACGGGCCACCATGCAAAGATCGAGCTTCATCCGGAAATGCCAACCGGCCCCATGAACCGCGTTGCCGACAACAGTTTGGCCAAGCGCCTGCTCGGCTGGGAGCCGACGATCATGTTTCGCGAAGGCCTGCGCCGGACGATCGACTGGTATTTCGCCACCAAAAAACCCCCGGAGGTTAGCCTGGCTGTGGACAGTATGCTCACGGAACGGAGCCTGACGGCGGGAAGGTAACGAGGCGTTCGATCAGGACACCGGGACCGGCGACGATGTGACCCCAGGGGTAGGGCCCTTTCTTCGGCACAAACCCACCGTCAATCAAATTGCAGATCGACCGTCGCTACCACAAACCCACGGTCAATTCGTCAACCGACCAATTGACCGTGGCTACCAAATCTTTTCTGCGGCCTGTGCCTGCTTGACTCCGGTTGCCCTCGCTCCCATACTGATTTCGGACCCCTCGTAAGGTTTCTATATGAGCGTCGATCTCCGAGTTCGAAATTCCGCCTTGCTCGTTGACCTCTACGAATTGACCATGGCCGCGGGTTATTTCGAACGGCATATGGACTGCCGCGCGACGTTCGAGCTTTTTGTCCGCCATCTCCCACGCCAGCGCGCTTTCCTGGTCGCGGCAGGAATCGAATCGGCTCTCGACTATCTTGAGAACCTTCACTTCACGGAAGAAGACATTCGCTTTCTGCGAGGACATTCGGCTTTCCGTGCGGTTTCCGACGCCTTTTTTGACTACCTCCGGGGTTTTCGTTTCACGGGCGAGGTGGCGGCGGTGGACGAAGGGGCGGTGATTTTCGAAGAAGAGCCTATCCTTCAAGTCTCGGCGCCGATTGGCGAAGCCCAGGTTGTCGAAACTTATCTACTCTCCCTCGTCAACTTCGAAACGCTTGTGGCCACGAAAGCGGCGCGCGTCGTGCGGGCGGCGGGTGGAAGGAGTGTGCTCGAATTCGGGACGCGGCGCGCTCAGGGGCCGGAAGCTGGCTTGCGCGCGGCTCGCGCGGCCTACCTGGGCGGGTGCGTCGCTACCTCAAACGTTTTAGCCGGGCAACTGTACGGGATTCCCATCGCGGGAACCGCCGCCCACTCATGGACTCAGGCGTTTCCGACGGAACGTGAGAGCTTTGAAGCGCTTCTCGAGACGTTTCCCGATTCCGCGATCCTCCTGATTGACACCTACGACCCGCTCGCGGGAGCAGAGACGGCGGCATCGCTTGGGCGCAAGATCGCCGGGGTGCGGCTCGACAGCGGCGACCTTCTCGAGAAGAGCCGCCAAGTGCGGCAAATCCTCGATCGCCACGGCCTCACCGAGACCCAAATCGTCGCCAGTGGCGACCTGAACGAATTCCGCATCGCCGAGCTCGTCCGCAAGGGCGCGCCCATTGACGTTTGGGGCGTCGGCACGGACCTTGCCACTTCGCGCGACGTTCCCGCGCTCGGCGTCGTTTACAAGCTGGTTGAAATCGAACGCGGTGGCCAAGCCGAAGCCAAGACCAAATTTAGCGAGCAAAAGGCTTATTGGCCCGGCCGCAAGCAGGTCTTCCGCTTTTCCGAGAACGCCGCTGCAGGGCGACGGCAGAAGTACCACCACGACCTTGTCGCTCGGTTTGACGAATCGTATTCGGAGGCCGAGGCGCTGCTCCGGGCGGTCATGCGGGACGGGCGGCGCCTGGAAAAGCCCCGGCCGGTCGAAAAGCTCCGCGCCCGTGCGCTCGCCAACCTTGGCTGCCTTCCAGAGGATTACTTTGCGCTCGAAGGCGCGCCGCATTACCCCGTGCTCAAGAGCGCGGTCCTCGATCGGATGCTTGAGGAGGCGCGCGAGCGGTATGTGGGTGCATCCGCGGCAAGCGAATCGGCCCGGCAATAACGCGGGCGGCCTGCTTGTGAGCATGGCGTAGATGGCCGTGCCGCGGAACGTAGCGCGGCCGTCCCGGCCGCTCCAGCGAAGTGCAGGCGAGACGCCTGCGCTACGCGCGAAGGTCGCCGTGCCATGAGACGTAGTGGCGGGCTTCAGCCCGGCATCCCGAGATCGAACAACCTGCCGGGATAACAGCGGCCGCACCAAGAGCCAATAGGAAAGAAATGAACGAGCCTCAGGTCTTCCTCGACGTGGACACCCAATTGGATTTCATGCTGCCCACCGGGAGTCTTTACGTGCCTGGCGCGGAGACGATTATTCCAAATCTCAAGAAGTTGATGGACTATGCGCGCGAGCAGGGTATTCCGGTGCTTTCCTCGGCGGACGCCCATGCGCCGGATGACCCTTCGTTCGCCGAGTGGCCGCCGCACTGCGTGGTTGGAACGCCTGGTCAGCGGCGCATTGTGGAAACACAATGGCCCAACGCGCGCGTTATTCCGAACCGAGCCGGAGCTTTCGTTCCGACTTCTGGTCTCGCGGGGCAGACCATTGTCGAAAAGCAAGCCTACGACATGACGACCAACCTCAATTTCGAGGCAATCCTCGAAGCCGTGGGCACGCGCCGGTTTGTGGCGTTCGGCGTGGCGACGGATTACTGTGTTCGAGTCTCAGTTCTGAGTCTTCGGAGGCGCGGCAAACCGGTGGACGTGGTGGTGGACGCGATTCGGGCCATCAGCGACGAGGGTGGAAAGAAGGCGGTCGAAGAAATGGTTTCGGCAGGGGCGCGATTGGTTACCACCGAAGAAGTCGCCGCGCCGGCGCGTATTCCGGCTGGTTGATGAACCATGTAGCGCGGCCGTCTCGGCCGCTCTAGCGAAGTGCAGGCGAGCCCGATCTTCGGGGCTCCAGAAATCGCAGACGCCTGCGCTACGGAGGAGCCAGTTCTTGAGGAACGCCTCATCTTCTAAGGCGCTTCGTTTAGCCAGCGCAACCGCAAGCGCGCTCCTTTTGGTCGTGCCGGCCACGGCTGCGGACCACGACGCCGCTGTGCGCTTTTATCGCGAGGCAAACGGCGACTACGACCAGGGGCGCTTCGCCCAAGCCGCGCAGGGCTACGAACACGCCATCGAGCAGGACCCGAAATACGTCGAGGCCTACTACAACCGGGCGCTTGCTTTCGAAATGGTGGACCGCTCGAAGGCGCTCGAGTATTGGAAGAAATTCCTGGAGGTGGCTGGCGACGCTCCGGACCTGAAATGGGACGTGATCCGTATCAAAGCGCGCCTTCAGGCTTGGGCGGCGCGGCCCTCACTCCCCGCTTCCTTGGAGGCGGCTCGCTACGTCGCCGCGGACGGCGATTACTATTCCAAAATCGCCAACGCCTCGGAGGGAGAACAGTGGGACCACTTCGCTCTCAAGGTTTTTCTAGGCAGTGCCCCGCAGATTAAATGGCAGCAGGGCGCTCGTGAAGCCTACGACTTTTGGAGCACGGTCTTTCCCATGCAGTTGGTGGCGCATCCCGAGGCGGCCGACATCCGCTTCGGCTGGGAAGAATCGGTCGAGGAAGCCGGACACGCCGGCGAGGAAGCCGACTGGGTCCAGGTGCGGCGCCGCGGCGGCGCCATGAGTGGGGAGAGATACGTCGTCATCACCGTGGACCTCTCCCAGCCCTGGTCGAAGGACGAAATGCGCGCCATTGGCTTGCACGAGCTCGGCCATGCCCTCGGCATTAAGGGCCATAGCGACGGCAAGAAGGACATCATGTACTTCGAGCTCCGGGAAAAATATCGCCTAATTCCTACCCCCGTCCCTTACCAGCTTGGCTGGCGCTCGCTCCCCAAGCAGCCAAGCCTGCGCGATATCAATACGCTGATCCGACTCTATAACTCTGCCGGGGCTATCAGCCGGTTTCAATAGGACGCGGATAGACGCGCGCCCATTGCCACGAAACCTGCATGACCTTAAACGCCAGCGGGGTCAGGAGCTTGACAATCGAAGGGCCGTAGCAATAGAGTGCGCGATGACAGGTAGTCCGAGTCGGCAGAATTCGCAAGTCAAGCTCCAGGGTAAAACGGGACGGGAAAGCACTTCTCGGAAGCGGCGGGGCGGCACTGCCTGAGAAGATTCAAGTTACTTTGGCGTTTTCAGGAGGAGCTATGATGCGCACCGTGAAGTTGATGATGGGGAGCGGGCTCTTGGCGATTGCTTGCCTGCTGGAGACTCCACGGTTGTGCTTCGGTCAGGAGGATGAAAGAAGGACCGCGGCGGGGCTCGCCATTCTGGGCGGATTGCTCTTTGTTTTCCTTATATTCGGCGCCGTTTTTTATGTCTATCTTGCGCTGGCGCTTCAAACTATTGCCAAGAAAACCAGCACCGAGAACGCCTGGTGGGCCTGGCTTCCGATCCTCAACGCTCTCCTTATGCTGAACATCGCGAAGAAGCCACTTTGGTGGATCATCCTTCTCCTGATCCCCTTGGTGAATATCGTAATCGGGATTATCGTCTGGATGGGTGTCGCCGAAGCTCGTGGGAAGCCGAACTGGTGGGGTATCCTGATGATTGTCCCCGTCGCGAATCTTGTCGTTCCGGGCTACTTGGCTTGGTCCGACTGAGGTCGGGCAGATTGGACTCCTCTCTTACAGACGAGACGTCCCCACGCCGGCGGGCCCACGGTTCTTCCCACGGCGGCGCCTCATTCATTAGGAAGCGCGCCCGACCGTTCGTCTTGACTTCCCCCTAAATCATTGGCTTAGTATAATCCCTGCTCGCGGGCGTAGTGGTCAGGTGACCTATTCACCGAGGCCGAAGCTTCGATCGCGCGAAGGCAGCATGGTGATAGCTTCTCAATTGCGCCCCGGGACCGTCCTCCGACTGGGCGAGGAGTTGATGAAAGTCGTGGAGTCCAGGTTTCACGTCGGGCAGGGGAAGATGCCCGGAAGCGTCCATGCCAAGCTGCAAAATGTCTTGAAGGGCTCGTTCAAAGAAGTTCGCTTCCGTCCCGACGAGCGCCTGGAGGACGTGGAGCTCGAACGCCAGGAGACGCAGTTCCTTTATAGCGATGCCGATTCCGCGGTCTTCATGAATCCCCAGACCTTCGAACAGGTCTCGGTGCCGCTGGAGGCCATCGGCGCAGCCGAGAAATACCTGAAAGCCGAAATGACGATCCCGGTGGAGTTTTACGAGGGCCTGCCGGTGAGCATTGTTTTCCCGAGTTTTGTCGAGCTGCAGGTTCGGATGACGGCAGAGCCCGTCCATCAGCAGCAGGACAATACGTATAAATCTGCTACGCTCGAGAACGGCCTCGAAATCCTGGTCCCACATTTCATCAAGACGGGTGAGGTTGTTCGAGTGGAAGTCGCGACGAGCAAGTATCTTGACCGGGTTCGGGCGGAGACGAAGCCTCGGTAGCCGGGTTCTCGGAGCACTTGCCCCGCCAGATAAGTGGCGAAAGCTGCCACAGATTTTCGCGACGGTTGTTTGCTAGCAAGCAGATGATAAACGCTTTTGACGCTGTCATCCTGAGCGAAGCCCTGCACTGTAAGGTGCGGGGCGAAGCGAAGGATCTGCTTTGCGACAAATCAATAACAAAGCAGATTCTTCGTCGTCCCGATGGAGTGAATCGGGACTCCTCAGAATGACCTCGTCAAGAGTTTTTTCATCAAGCTGCTGGAGGGCTGGCTCTCCCCCAAGCTAAAGAGTCTTCAAGTAAGCGATGAGGGCATCCATTTCCGCCGGCTTGAGCTTGTCTTTGAACGGCGGCATAGGCATGGGTTTGGCGTTTGGACTGCCAGTCTCGATTTGGGCGCGGACGTTTTCTTCCGTGATCGGCTTATGGCTGGAAGGAAGTTCCTTGAGGCTGAAGAGCCCTTTGAGGCCAGGGCCAAGTTTCTTATCAATGCGGTCCGCATAATGGCATAATTCGCAATTCTGCTTGAAGACGGCCTCGCCCTTGGCGACCTCGGGCGCGGGCTTGCTCTTCCCCTCTTTGCCCGTCGAGACTCCTGCGAGCGCGCACGAAACCAGCAGGGCGACTGAAAAAGCTCCAGGCAAGGCCAGCTTTCGCGTAAACGTTGTCATCAGTCCTCCCTTGGAATAAATCGCTTAGCCAGCCCCGTCAAAGGCCGACTTCTTTGACCTGCCCTCCGGCAGCCTCACCGAGGACCCTATTAGCTTCGATGCGGGACGCTTGGCTAAGGTTTGTCGCACCCACCAGGATCATACCATCCGAAACCGCAGGGTCGTAAAGCTGGGCACGCCAATTGGGAAGGCGCGCGGAGATAAACATGGTGAAGAGCGTCACGAGGATGGCGCCGAGCATGGTCATTTCGTAGACGATGACTCCCGTCGGCCAAAGCGCCACGATGGGCATGTTGCCGGTGGGCAGAGGGTAGGAGCGCTGTGTCATTGCGGCGAGGAAATACCCCGATGTTCCCCCTACCACGCCCCCCAGCGCGGCCAGCCACGGCATGGGAGTCTGGTGGTCGCGGCGGGAAAACTCGTAGCCTTCGAAAGGCTCGGACGATACCACCGCAATATTGCGCGCCTCAATGCCCGCGCGGCGCAATCCCTCCACTGCCCGTTGAGCAGCCTCCGGGTCAGGACAAAGGGCGTAGATGACCGGTTTCTTTGGCATCTAGGAGACCTCCCTGGAAAATCCCGCCGGCCCGCGTGTTAAGCCGCTTGGCGAAGGTGACTCGATCAAGTCGGGAGCGCGAAGCAAAGACGCCGGAATCGGGACAACGGACTCCTGCCGCACTCCCGCCTTCAACTCCCAAATCGAAATAATGGGAACAAATTTGACAAATAAGAGATAGAGGAGCGCCATCGCGGCGAACGTTCCGGCCGTAATGATGATCTCGACCGGCCTCGGGTGATAGGTCCCCCAGGCGAAAGGAAGATACTTGCGCTCGAGCGGCGGCACTATAATCAGGAATCGCTCGATCCACATGCCCACGACAATGGTTGAAGAAGCGACCACCGTTCCAGCGACGGTTCGAAGCTGCTTGATGGACAGAATGATGAAAGGGACCAGAAAATTGCAGCCAATCATCGTCCAATAGAGGGGAGCGAACGGGCCGCGCTGAGTGGGCCAATAGACGGCCATTTCGGAAGTCTCATTGCCATACCAGACGGTGAGACGCTCCGCGACGATGAAGTAGAGCCAAAATAAGCTCATCATCAGCAAGAGTTTGCCGAGGTTGTCGAAATGGAGCGGCGTCAAATAATCCTCGAGATGCAATACCTTTCTCAGTATGGCCATGGCGAGGATCAGGGCCGCAATGCCGCTGAAGATGGCCCCGGCCACAAAGTACGGGCCGAACACCGTCGAATGCCACATGGGCACCGGCGCCATGGCGAAGTCCCACGAGACGATGGTGTGAACGGAGACGGCGACGGGGATGATGGCCACCGCCATGATGTGCATAGCTGTTTCGAGGCGTGACCATTGCCGAGGCGTGCCCCGCCAACCGAGCGCCAGAACCGAGTAGAGCTTCCTCCGCCAACCCTTCGCCTTGTCCCGGACCAACGCCCAATCCGGAATGATGGGCAGCAGCAAGAAGGTCGTGCTGCCGGTCAGATATGTAGTAATGGCGAAGAAATCCCAGACCAGGGGCGAGCGAAAATTCGGCCAAATCCTGCGCTCGCTCGGGTAAGGAAACAGCCAAAAGGCAAGCCAGGGCCGGCCGAGATGAATGACGGGGAAGGACGCGCCGATCATCAGCGCAAAGACCGTGATGACTTCAGCGCAGCGGGTAACCGGGCGTCGCCAGCGTGCGTTGGCCAGGCGTAGGATGGCGGAAATCAGTGTCCCGGCGTGGCTGATACCGATCCAGAAGACGAAGTTCGTGATGTAAAATGCCCAGTAGACAGGCCGGTTGAGACCTGCGACTCCGAAACCGGCCCACAACTGATAGCCCCAGGCAGCCAAGGCCACGATGACAATTAGAGCGAGGATTAGCGCGGCCCAGTAGAATCTTCCGGAGGTGCGGAAAAGTGGCCGCAGAAGGTCTTCGTTGAGGCGCGCAATATCGTCGCGGTTCATCACCATGAGCGAGCGGGCCTCCCTTTTGGAATGAGCACGGCGCCTTTCAGGTCTTTTCCCCGCGCCAGGTTCCGCGCTCCAGATAGGTCACACTCGGGCGCGTGCCCACTTCCTCGAGGAGCTTGGTGGCTCGGTTCGAACGGTTCAGACGCGAGACTTCGCTTTGCGGATCGTTGAGGTCGCCGAACACCAGGGCTTTCGGCGGACAGGCCTGCGCGCACGCCGTGGTGAATTCACCCTCTATCAGGTCCCGCTTCTCGGCCTTCGCTTGGATTTCCGCCGCCTTGATGCGCTGCACACAGAACGTGCACTTCTCCATGATTCCGACCTGTCGAATCGAGACGTCAGGATTCAGTTGCAGGTGAAGCGGTTTGTCCCACACAGGGTTGAAGAAATTGAAGTAACGAACCGTGTAGGGACAGGCGTTGCCGCAATAGCGTGTGCCGATGCAGCGGTTGTAAATTTGGGCGTTCAAGCCTTCCGGCGTGTGGTAACTCGCGTAGGTAGGGCAGACCGGCTCGCAAGGCGCGGCGTCGCATTGCTGGCAAAGTACGGGCCGGAACCGAACTCGAGGGTTCGGGAATTCGCCTTCCCAGTAGCGCTCCACGCGGATCCAATGGATCACACGGCCACGCGCAGCCTCATCTTCGCCGGCCGTGGGAACGTTGTTCTCCGCGCGGCAGGCGACCACGCACGCTTCGCAGCCCGTGCAGCGGTCGAGATCAACGACCATGCTCCATTTGTGGTCCATAAAAAGCAAATCAGAAACTAGAAATCAGAACTCCCAACTCCGGACCCCGAACTCCGAACCCCCGAATCCCGAACTCCGAACCCCTAGCCTCACCTCAGCCCCTTCTCTTCCGGGAAGCGGCTCATCCCTCCGGCAAACAGCACTAGCTTTCCTTCGCCCACGCGCGCGATACGGACCCGCGTGGCCGCCCAGGCTAGGGCGCCGGTCTCCGCCTCTTTCTTCGGCGACAATATCGAAATCGGATTTGCCCCGCGATGGCTTGCGTAGCGGCCGTAATTCTCATGCCCCTGCCCGACGGGCATGGCGATCACGTCCGGTGCTATCCCGGGTGTGAGGAGCGCGGGCGCTCGCAAGGATCCCTGGGGCGAGGTGAGTTCGATCAAGTCACCCTGCCGAATCCCGCGCGCTTCCGCCGTGCGTGGATTGATTTCCACCCACGAACCCCACATGGCGGTCGTCAGTGGATCGGGCAGCTCCTGCATCCAGGGCAAGTGAGCGAGCGTTCCGTCGCCGAAAGCCTGCGTGGCGAATGGCAGCAAGTGGAAGGGGAAGTCGGTTTCCGAGCCGTCGAATTCCGGCGGCTGGAAGGCTAAGGGTGCGTGCGGCGCGGGCGTGGAAACGGCCTTGCCGCGTTTGGCGCGCCGGCGCGGTCCGACAGCAGGCTGCGCGGCTTCAGGGTCGGCTTGACCCCACCAACCTCCCTGCGACTGCATCTTTTCCCAAAAATCGTCTTCGGAAGTTGCGGCGATGGAACCGCCGGCTTTCATCAATGGCGCGTAAGCGGCCTTGAGCATTTCGTCGAAAGTCTTCCACGGCAGAGCGTCAGCGACCTCCCCCCCCAGCCGATGAGCGACTTCGAGAAGGACGCCGGGCATGGCGCGTGTATCGTGGAGCGGATAAACCGCCGGCGGGGCCAGACTCACGGTCTCGACCGTCGTGCCCGACTCCGGAATTTGGTCAACCCAGGACTCAAGCGGCGAGTGGTCGGGGAGAATCAAGTCAGCCAGCGCGCTCGAATCGTCCAGAATGCCGTCGAAGCTGGCGATAAAGGGCACCTTTTCGAGCGCCGCCCGGACCTGCGATTGAGGGGGCATAGCAAAGACAGGATTGGTTCCGTAGAGAAGCAGGACTTGGGGCGCGTGCGGCTGGTCGAGGAGAATCTCTCGGACGAGGGCTTCGACCGCGGAGAAGCAACCCGGGGACTCGGCCGTGGCGGCCGCAAAGTCGGGTGCCAAGGGGGCGTTGGGAGTGAATTGAAGTACGTCGGGCTCCCCCGTCGGCGTGAGCGCGCCCACCAGCGCGTTCAGGGCGTTCACTGAAAGCGCGTTGAACAGCCCATTGGTCCCGGCGAGCGGTGCGCCGCTGATCAGGGAAAGCGCGGGTACGTTCTCGGCGATTTCGCTTGCGAGCCGCGCGACGGTCATGGCCGGCACGCCGGTCAGTCTCTCGATGCTGGCGGGCGCGTAGTCGGGCAGGCCGTCGCTCCAGCCGGCGAGGAGCCGCCCGGCCGCAAGCGTCTTCGCCTCCGGGAATTTCGCCAGCAGCTCGCGCGCGATGCCTAGGGCCAGTACACCTTCGTATCCCAAGCGGCAGGGAATCCACTCATCGGCGCTGGCGCCGGTCAGCGACATGCGAGGTTCGATTTGAACCAGCTTGGCGCGCCGCCCCGAGTGCCCTTGGCGCATCTCGCCGTAACCGATGGCCTGCGAGGCCGGCGAATTCCAGGTGCCGAGGAAGTCCGACCCGAAGGAAACCAGGTAGTTTACCCGGCCGAGGTCGAACGTAGGCAACTGCGTGTGGCCGAAGCTCAAGGCGTTGGCGCGGCGCAAGACCGCGTCGTCAAACAATTCAGAAGTCACCGGCGGAGGGGCGCCGAAAGCGCGGAGAAAGCGCTCGATGAGCGCGCGGCGCTGGCTGCGCATCGGCCCGATCAGAAAGGCCAGCGAAGACGCCCCGTCTCCTTTGCGCAGTGTCGTCAGGTGCGACACCAACGTGCCTAGCGCCTCGTCCCAGCCAATCTCCTCGAAACTTCCCGAGCCACGCGCGCCGCTGCGCTTGAGCGGGCCCCGGATGCGGTCGGGATGGTAAAGCGACTGAACCCCGGCCTGGCCACGCGGGCAAAGCTTCCCGCGGTTGACCGGATGTCCGGGATTTCCCTCGAGCTTCTTCGCCAGCCCCATCTGAATCAGCCCGACCTTGTTTCCGCGGACAACTTCCGCTTCACCCGGCATCACGCGCACCAGCAGGCCACACCCCGCCGAACAGTGCGCGCACACCCCTGGTTTCCAGGCGGCGACGCCGGGGACGAGGTCTTCTTCCGGGACGAACCGGATGAGTTGATGCTCCGGCTGCCCGCAGCCGTCGAGCGCCGCCGTTGTTCCAGCTATCGCCGAAATTTTGATAAAGTCGCGACGATCCATGGGAATCCGGAACTGCAAATCAGAAATCAGAAGATAGGACGCCGGACCCTTAAATCTGAACTCCGAACACCGAACTCGGAACTCCAAACTAGCAGGCTGATGAAAAATTGTCTTACGTTGTCATTCTGAGCCCTTCTCTTGTCATGCTGAGCGGAGCGAAGCATCTCAGCAGTTCCGCTCAGGGTAAACTCCGCGAAGAATCTATCATATTGATTTCAAACCACTGCGAGATGCTTCGCGAAGTCTACCCTGAGCGCGGAATGAAAGGGATTCTTCGCTACGCTCAGAATGACAAGCGAAGAGCTTGCCCTCCCTTCGACTCTGCTCAGGGACAGTGAGCGAAGTCGAACTGTGAGCAAAGCGAATGGGGCTCAGCATGACATTTCGGCGTGTTTTTCATCAGCCTGCTAAAAATGGCAAACCGTGCAATCGATCGAAGCGTTTTTCGCCTTGTGACAATCAATGCAAAAGCCCATCGTTATGTCCACAGAGCGCGCGGCGACGGTTACCTGCGTCATGTCTCCGTGGCAAACCTTGCAGTCCACGCTCGCGCGGATGTGCGGCGCGTGATTGAACTTGAGGTGCGCCAGTGCAGTGAAACCATATACGCGCTGCCAGGGGATTTCTTCGCCTCGTTGGAGGTACGCGGCCAATTTTTTAATTTCGGGTTTGTCCGTGGCGATGACCTGGTGACAGGTCATACAGACCTTGACGCCTGGAATGCGGGCGTCAGGCCCCGTATCCGCTCCCACATGACAATCGGTACAATGCATCCCGACTTTTACAAGGTGGACTTTGTGCGTGTACGCAATCGGCTGCTCGGGCGCGGGGCGCCGGTTGAAAAAATCGCGCCAGGCATCGGCCAGGCTCGGATGAGCCGGAGTGAACACGCCGGAAGTCGCGCCCGGCTCCTGGGGACCGCTTTGGGCAGCGGGGTCGTAGTTGGGACCTCGGCCTTTGAGAAGCCCCCAAAGCAAGACGCTGGTCGCGGCCAGGGCCAACCCATATCCCAGATTGTGTTGCTGCCGTAACATAACTCGACTCCAGAACCTTGGGACCTCCGCTCGGGCGATCCAAAGGGCTTGAGGATTTGCGGGCGCAGTTCACGTCTGACCTGGTGGCTGTGCCCAAAAAGCACAGAAAGAAAACCGCCCAAACAGCTAGTCAACTCCATTTCGTTTCGGGAATCAAGGGGCTCTGAAAACGAAATCCGCGGTGGCGGTTTGGTTCGCCTGGACGGTCATCTTCCGCTCCTGAGTCCCGAAAGTGGCTGTCCACGCGGCCAAGGTGTATTCGCCGGGCGGAACTTTCGGAATCTCAAACTTGCCGTCCCCGCCTGTGACTGCGAAGAGAGGATTGCTGGTGACACCGAGGTAGGCCCACATCCACGGGTGCCGGTTGCACTCGACCGAAATCATAATCTCGAGATGGTTGAACCGCCTCCTCAGCGGAGCGGCTCCCGGCGGCTGCGACTGGTTCCATTCAGGGTTGAGTTTCGGCAGAGGATGGACGTTGTGCGTCGTCGGATCACTGGAGGAGATTTCGAGCGTCTGGCCGACCATGAGTCCGAGGACGTGGGGTTTATAGACGCAGCCAGTTTGGTCGAGCTTGACGGGATTGGAAGGGACTGAAAACTTCAGGTGTTCAGCTCCTAATTTGACATAGACAAAAACATTGGGAAGAGCGCCGCCGGTGTTTACCTTCCCATCTTCCATATAAACCGGGTCTTTGTGCTGCGCGGCGCAGACCGGATCTCTTGACATGTCGGTTCTTTCAAGCGAGGGACGCGCGCCCTCGAAGACGATTCGGCCGGATATCTCGCCTACGGCAGCAGGCTCTGCTGACGGAAGCGACGGCCTCCTCGAGGCCGCTTTCTGCCAGCCGAAAAGAGCCAGGCACGCGGAGACAAAGAAAGCCGGCAGAGCAAGGATTTTTCTTGAAGTCATTTTCGGAACCTTTCCGGCCTGCCATGGGCATGAAAAATTTCCATCCGACGGCCTGCCTCTCACTCAGAAAATGAACCAGAGCACCATGTAGAGCGAATTGTTGTCGCCCGCATGGCGGCCTGCTCCGTCGTAATTCGAGCCGCCCCCGTTGAATTTCGTGTATCCGGTATATTGCAGACCCAACTGGATGTTCTGAACGGGCCAGTAAGACGCGTTGGCGATGTAGCCGCGCGTTCTCGGGTCTCCCGTGGCGCTGCCGGTAACATCAGCTTGGGGAAAAAGCGTGTTGTCGGTGGAGCCCGTGGTGCCGAACGCTCCGATAGTCGCCGCGTATTTGTTTCCGAAGTGGTAGACGGCGTCAGCGCGCAACGTGTTCAAATTGTGATGGACGAAGTTCGCTCCGCTCCCCGTGAAGGTTGCGAAGAGGTCGGAGCCTTCGTGGATGTAAGTCCCATGCACCGTCAGGAGATCGTTTTTGAGCTG
The DNA here is from genome assembly GCA_003225365.1 of Acidobacteriota bacterium. Lineage (GTDB taxonomy): Bacteria > Acidobacteriota > Terriglobia > UBA7540 > UBA7540 > Gp13-AA74. Next base: position 27,084 of record QHZN01000085.1, on the reverse strand, counting down.
TGGAAAGATTCGCTCGTATTGAAAGTCTGCGGCAAAGTCGGTGTAATAGTCTTGGGGACCCATGATGTTGATGGGCGTAGTCGCCAAGTGCATCCCGTAGGTACCGACCATGAGGTAGTTATTCCCCGAAGACTGCTGCCAAGCCAGGCGCCAGTAAGGCGCCACGCCTCGGATGTTGAACCCGAAGTCCGCCCCGTTGTTGGGCTGAGTTCCGCCGATGTGTTCCGAGCGGTAAATCGTGGCTGCGCCGTAGAGGTGGTTATTCCACATGGCATATCCGCCGAGTCCGGCCACATCTTGGCCGAGCGTCCCGTCAATGATCGTCGCGGCAGTCGGAGATGGCGCCACGTCCGTCCCCACCCAGGGGAATCCCCAGGCGGGAGTGCTGCTCCAGAGGTCTTCAACGGTTGGGTTGTTGTTGAGCGTTATACCGTAGATGAGCTCTTTGCCCGCGAGCTTCGTCCGGTTGGCGTACCGGATGTCGGTGTTGTCCCACGTGAAGTGGTCAGCTTGTACATCGTAGGTAACCTGGACAAATGCTCCGACATGGGTTGCATACTCCCCGGCCAGGAAAAGGCTGACCGCTTGTGGAAACTCAAAGTTCCCGTTTTGCGTCCCGGGCTGAGGCTTGTTGGTGACCGTATTGGAGAGCTGGATGAAGGCGGAGAGCGGGAGCCAAGTATTAATGTTGAGGCCGGCGGTCGAGGGTCCGCCCTGCGAAGTAATTTGCGTGATCCCCGTGGCCGTGTAACCGTTCAGCTTGAAGAGCCGGCCCAGCGGGGTGAGCTCGGGGATGGTTGTGTGGCAGGAACTGCACGGCAACCCCGTCTGGCGGGCAAAACTGGCAACACCTCGCGCCTCCGGGACGCTCGCCAGGACGAGGTACCCCGCCAGCGCGGCGGGAACCAAATTCTTCCTGCGGAAGGCTCGAGCAACCTGCCAAGCCCAATTCCAATGTCGTTGAACCTCGAGAGGAGCCGAAAAAGCCTTTTGCATTTGCCGCCTCCGATTATTCCAAATTCCACCGTGAGACTATCCCCCGCCATTGGCATTTTACGGTATACCCCGTCACTCCTGAATGTGACGGCAGTCACACCTGTTCAGGTGCCGCAGCGGTCCCCCACGGTCCGCACAGAAAAATAATATCAGCGGAAGGGGACAACGAAAAGAGGTCAGCGGTGGATTTCGAGGGGCTGGGTCCGAGATTCACATGTCGGGGCCGGCCAGTTCAGACAGCAAGGATTTCAAATTCGAATTGGATCTGCATTTCGGTGGCCGCGACGTGGGCCCAGTAGTCGCGTAAGCTGGCCCGGCCCCGCATGGGCTCCAGAAATGGCGTGATTTGGTAAGTGGCCTCGTCCGTGTAGAGGCTCGCTGCCGCTTCGGAGTCGCGAGCCTCCCATGCCCGCCCGTAAGCTTCAAGCCAGCTCCGAAATGTCTCGAGCGTCATGGCGCGCTTTTTCTCCGGCCCCAGGCCATCCAGCCGTAATAAAGTGGAATTCCGGCCAGAATGAACCCGAGCCCGGCCACGGACGCCAAGGGCGTTTGGATGAGCGAGTTTCCGATGACGACGAAACAAACGAGCGCGAAGACTACAGGCACCACGGGGTAACCCCATACTCGATACGGGCGCTCGAGCGCGGGCATGCTCCGCCGGAGAATCAAGACTCCCAGCGCCGCCATCCCATAAAAGAACCAGCCGCTGGTTATTACGTAAGTGTAGAGCTGACGAAACGAGCCGATGTTCGCGAGCACAATGGACCATATCCCTTGGATCACAAGCGCCAAAGCGGGGGTTTCAAATCGCGGATGAACGCGCCCAACCGCAGCGAAAAAGACGTCGTCGCGGGCCATGGCGAAGCAGACGCGCGCTCCGCCCAAGATGTTGCCGTTGAGTGCGCCGAAAATCGAACATAGAATCAGCCCGGAAACGAACGCCGCCCCTTTGGGCCCGGCAAGAATTTCCATGGTCTTGGCCGCCACGCTCTGGTAGCGGGCATCGGCTAGCACGCGGATCGGCAGCACACGCAAATAGGCCAGGTTGGCGCTGAGGTAAATGAAGACGACCACCGACGTCCCAAGCAAGTAGCTCCAGGGCAAGACGCGCCCCGGATCCTTTACTTCGCCCGAAGCGTAGGAAAGGATGTGCCAGCCCTGATAGGCCCACAAAGCTGCGATGAGGCCCACGCCGAAGGAGGCGAAGGTTGTATGAGGTGTGGGCAGAGGCTGAGTCGCCAGGGGCTGAACGATTCCCCTCGAGAAAAAGGCGAACCCGAGGATAACACTGATGCCGAGGAGCTTCGCGGCCATGAAAACGGCCTGCACCGCCGCGCCTTTTCTGACGCCGACGATGTTCACCGCCGTGAGGAGCGCGATGACCAGGGACGAAATCAATCTGCGTTGAAGGTGGGTGAGCGGATAGAATGTCCCGCTGTAGATTCCGAAAGCGACGGCGAGGGTCGCGATGGCGCCCGATTCGGTCACGGTGAGCGCCGCCCAGCCATAGAGAAAAGCGAAGAGCTTCCCATAGGCCTGGCGTAAATAAACGTATACGCCCCCGGCTTCGGGCGTAGCGGCGCCGAGTTCGGCAATCGAAAGGGCGCCAGCCAGGGAAAGCGCGCCCCCGGCCACCCAAATGGCAACGAGCGCGCCCACGCTGCCGACGCGCTCGGCGACGTCGTGCGGCACCAGGAAAATGCCCGAGCCGATGATTGTCCCGATGACGATGGCCGTCGAGCCCAACCGGCCGACCGCGCGGGGAAGAGGCGCCGGAAATGGTGAATGTGGCTTGGCGATATCGAAGTCCTTAGAGTTCTGCATTCCGATTCTGCCTGGCGCGGCCTCTCGCATCTCCGGGCATAGGTGGAAATCCTTTACTGGAACCGGGCGGGTCATTATACTGAAGCGCGTCTTGAAAGGGCTAGATTTTCGCCCGGCAAGGGGACCGCCTACGTGGCTGGAAAACGAACAAAACTTCGGCGTTTTCGCGGCCAAGTGGCGTTGGTGGTGGGCGGCGCGCAAGGCATCGGAAAGGCCATCGCCGTGCGCTTGGCGGACGAAGGCGCGCGGGTCGTCATCGGGGACATGGACCGGAGGATGCTCGCGCAGACTGGGCGGGAGATGGCGGGGCAAGGCCTCGAGGTGCGCACCGTCGTCTGCGACGTCCGCAAGCCCCGCCAGGTGGAACGGATGGTCGCCGGAATTATCCGCCTTGAGAAAAAGATTGATGTATTGATGTACGTGGCAGGCGTGGGGCGCGAGGCTCCGTTTACCGAAACGGATGAGCGCTTGTGGGACTGGACTATGGATACCAACCTGAAAGGCGCGTATCGCGTGGCTCGCGCCGTTGTGCCCCACATGATCAAGCGGCGCCATGGCAAGCTGATCTTCATGGCCTCGACGAACAGTTGGGACGCGGAGGCGAAACTGGCGCCCTACAACGTTTCGAAAGCCGGCGTGTTCCTGCTGGCCAAGACGCTTGCGCGCGAACTCGGGCCGCGGGGTATCCGGTCAAACGCCATCGGCCCCGGGTTGATTCGGACGCGTTTGTCGCGCCCCATGCTCAACGACCCTGAATTCATGCGCAAATATGAGCACTTGATTCCCGCCGGCCGCATCGGCGAGCCGGAGGACATTGCCGGACCGGCGGCGTTCCTCGCGTCGAGCGATGCCGACTACGTGAATGGTGTCCTGCTCTTCGTGGACGGCGGGCAGTTGGCCTAATCGCAGAAGGCAGAGGGCAGAAGGCAGAAGGCAGCATCCCCTCGATGGGGTTTTTGGACGGGCAGGCCTTTTTATCTACTATGCTGTCGCGTTTATTTGTTGACATCGGATTGTCACCACCCCATTCCCTCTCCTCAGAGAGGAGGGGAGTTAAGCTGGTTCCCCTCCTTATGCAAGGTGGGGGCCAGGGGGTGGTTGCTGAGAAGAATTACGCCGGACAGCACACTACAATCGAGATCGGGTGACAGGAGGCGTTTAACCTTCAACCTTAAACTTTTGACCTTTATCCTTTCCCTTGGTTCGCGCACTATCGGCTCATAAAGAGATATCTTGAACCTGAAACCAAACACCTGCCCGTTCGACTCCGCTCAGGGCACCCTGAGCTCTGCCGAAGGGTGGAACCCGACACTTAGGATCTGGAGCGACCATGCGCAAAGTGATTTATACACCCCACGGACCCCGGCCGCGCGGGGTCTACTCTCAAGCCATTGTGTGCGACGGCTTCGTATTCGTGGCCGGGCAAGTCGCCGTGGATCCGCTGACCAATACTCTCGAACTCGGCGACATTAAGGCCGAGACCCGGCGAACGCTCGATAACCTCCAAGCGATCTTACTCGCCGCGGGCAGCTCGCTCCGCGAGGTGGTGCGCATTGGAGTGTATCTGGCCGACCTTGCCGACTTCGATGCCATGAACGAGGTTTTTCGGAAATATTTCCCGGAAGATCCGCCCGCCCGCACTACCATCGGCGCCAACCTGCCGAAGATTAAGATTGAAATTGATTGCATCGCGAGCCTCAGCAAAGGCCGCAGTTCTTAAATCCAAGGAGTGGTTCACGTGCAAATTCAAGAACTCTCGACCCCCGCGCTGACGGTTGACCTCGACACGCTGGAAAGGAATCTCGAGGCCATGGCGGCGCTCTGCCGCACGCAGGGTGTAGGATTGCGTCCGCACACGAAGACCCACAAAACACCAGAGCTGGCGCGCTTGCAGATGGAGCGCGGCGCCGTCGGGCTAACGGTGGCGAAGGTTGGCGAGGCGGAAGTGATGACGCTCGCCGGACTCGACAAGATTCTGGTCGCCTATCCGATTTATGGCGCGGAAAAGCTCAAGAGACTTGCGGCGCTCGCCCGCAGGCTCGAAATTCTGGTCTCGCTCGATGCGGAAGCGACGGCGGTGGAACTCTCAAGCGCCGCCGCAAGCCAAAGCGCTACCATCGGAGTGCTGGTCGAATTCGACTCCGGATTCCACCGCTGCGGAATTGCTCCCGGCCCGGAGGCGGTTCGGCTCGCGAAGAAAATCCAAAAGCTTCCCGGCCTCGCTTTCCGCGGACTCATGACTTATTTCGGCCAAGTCTGGGGCACGAGCGACCAACGCCGACTCGAAGCCGACCAAGCCGCCCAGGAAGTGGCGAAAGCGCTCGATGCGTTCGAAGAAGCACGCCTGCCGGTCGAAATCGTTTCCGGCGGCTCGACCCCTTCAGCCGAATTCGCCGGCCGCGTGAAGGGTTTGACGGAAATTCGGCCCGGGACCTACGTTTACAACGACCTCAATACGTATTACCAGGGCGCCTGCCGCCTCGAGGATTGCGCCACGCGCGTCGTAACCACCGTGGTCTCGACCGCGGTTCCCGGTCACGCCATCATTGACGCCGGCTCGAAGACGCTTTCTTCCGATCCCTTGCGCGCCGGGCCGTCTTCGGGCTGCGGCTTGGTGGTCGAGGCGCCCGACGCGCCGCTCATCAAGCTCAACGAAGAGCACGGCTACCTTGACATCACCCAGTCCACCCACAAGTTTCATGTGGGCGAAGTCCTGACGGTCATCCCTAACCACGTCTGCACCTGCGTCAACATGCACGACGAAGCGTTCCTGGTGCGCGGCGGAGAGGTAGTGGGCTGCTGGCGCGTCGCCGCGCGCGGGAAGATCCGCTAACAAGTGTTGCGTCCCGTAAGTGGGTGAAACCTCGGCAAGTCGGCTGTAGCGCCGGTCTATGACCGGCGGTCTTGCTAGTGAGCATTCCGCGCTCACCCAAAGCCGAGGGCCAACCTGTCCCGCCAATCACGGCGCTGTGGATGTGATTCCAGGCATCACAAACGTGATAAACTACCTCTGCCTGCGCAGGCAAGCTGCGGAGGGATGGGTGAGTGGTTGAAACCGGCGGTCTTGAAAACCGTTTCCCGCGAAAGTGGGACGGGGGTTCGAATCCCTCTCCCTCCGCCACTGGGAATTGAATCATCGGGTCATCGGCCGATTGAAGAACTGTGTGATTGGATGATTGAGCGATTGCGCGGCTGAGTGAATTCCGAGCATTTCCAAGAGCCTCTCAATGAACGCATTCCCCGATCTTTCACTCGCACAGTCACCCAATCGCTCGATCACTCGATGGTCTAGTTCGGTTAGATTCAACGAAATGCCCGCCTAAAGGCGGCCTCTACGGCCCTTGCTGAAAACTCGGCCTGCCGGAAAACCCCAAGCCACGTTATTATCATCTGAAAGGATTAGTCTGAAGAGCGCCAGATTCGCACGGGGCCTTGAGATCGAGTTCCGCGTAAGGTAAGTTCTGCCAGGGCCGCCGAGACGCGCCGAACGAACGGGGGTTGGGATTGCCAAGACTGAGGGCATTGGCGGCTGTGGGGCTGATGGGTGGGTTGGTGCTCGCGCTGGCCCGGTGCGGCGGGTACACCACTTCCATTCCTACTCCTCCCGGCTCCGGAGTGTTGCTGACGGAAATTGGCGACGCGCCTATTTGCAACGTTCTTTCCTTCCGCATCGTCGTTTCCTCAATGTCGTTGTTTCATCCCAATTCATCATTTCCAATTCCGGTCTTCCCGGCCAGCGCGGACATTAAGGTCAACCTTGACAGCGTCCGAGATACTCCGACAATTCTGAACCTGGGCACGGTCCCAGCCGGCGAGTACGACCGGGCCAGAATCGCGCTGCATTCTCCTCAAGTGGACGTCTTTGACCCCACTAAAACCCCGCCTACCTCGACTCTCGGTACGACCCTGACGAACGGTTCGATCCAGATTACCTTTAATCCGCCCCTGTCAATTGTGAAGAATCAGATCACCGCGTTGTTAATGGATTTTGATATGCGCCGTTCGTTTCAATTGGACTCGAAGGGCCAATTGACGGGCAAGGTCACGCCTGTGGTCTCGCTGGTTCCCATTTCGGCATCCACCTCCGGGAGTTTCGGCGAGATGGATGACATCGTGGGCTTCGTGCGCAACGTGAATCCCAACAGCTCGCCGTCGTCGCCTTTCATTGGCACCATCGGTCTGCAACTTCTTTCGGGGACGGGACCGCTGATTCCGGCCAACCTCACCAGCTCCACGGTCACATGTGGGTTGCCGTGTGTCAACGGGTCGCCGGCGCTCAATCAATTGACCACCGATAGCGTCATCGAAATGGACGGCTATGTGGATACCAAAGGGAACCTCATCACGAACGTCGTGAAGGTGGAAGGTCAGGAGAACCTCTCGAAGAACATCGTGGCCTTCCTCGGCATCATCACCTCGCTCACCAAAGACACCAGCGGCAACGTCCTCCAATTCACTTTGCTCAACCGCGAGGAAGAGCCGGACGTCTCTTCTTTGTTTCTCCCCCTCGACCAGAACCTGGTGGTGACTGTGGACCCCACGACGGTCTACCAGTCCTCGTCCTGCTCGGCGAATTGTGCAAATCCCGCCCTGGCTTTCGGCCCCGCGTCACTCGCCGTTGGACAGGAGGTGATTGTTCACGGGGCTTATACGGTGGGGTCGGGTATAACGCCGACTTCGGTAAAAGCGGACACGAAAGACGGCATTCCGCTGAAGATTTATTTGAAATTGCAAACCCACGAAGGGAATTTCACGTCCCTCGTGGCCGTCGGCTCGGATGACAGGACCGGGGCCTTCTGGCTGAAGCCCTGCGGCTCCATTTTCCAGAACACGCCTATCTTGGTCATCACCAGCGGAGCAACCAACTACTTGAACGTGACCGGCCTGAACGGGCTCACGTCCCTGCCTTCGCTCCTGGTCAAAGGCCTGCTCTTCTTTGAGTCCACTGGCACAACTATTAACGGCGTGACCGTGCCGCCGGGCACGCTGGTCCTGCTCGCCAAACAAGTCCACGAGCTCAGTTGAAAACGCATCGGTCTCGCGCGGCCTTCAGAACGCCGGCAGCCGGTTTTTCGGCGTCCGCTTTTCCCCCGGCAAGCGAGTGAATCCCAAGTCTTCGCGGCGCAGGGACTTGGTGGCATAGATGATCTGCCCGGCGTGGAAGGCGAAGTGTTCCGTCACGTGGAATACGGCTTCGAGGCCCGTCACGCGAAATTTCTGGATTTGGTATTGCCGAAGCAACTTGGCGGTCGAGAGCCGCGACAGCACGCCCGCCGCCCCCCGAACCGTCTTGCGCAAACGGGCCAGAATTTCAGCCTGCGGCAGGGGACCCTGCTCGGAAAATTCCAAGTCGCGGTGGCGGCTGTCGGCAGCGCCTCCGAGGCCCGAGATGATCCATTGTCGTACGTTCCCTTCGAGGTGGAGCAACAGGTTGCCCACACTGTTGGACTGCGGGTTGGGGCGCCACCAAACTTCCGTTTCGGAAAGCATGTTCACGCACCGTTCGATTCGGGGCAAGTGATGGCGGAGGAGCAAATGGCGGGCCTGGGCAATGAATTCAGCTCTTAGCGAGGGATCTTTTCCTGGCATATTGGCCTCCTCGTAACTGAAGGATGAATTCCTTCCTCCACTGGGGCGTCTCCCAATAAGTCAGCCAGAGGTAGAAGGTCGCGTAACTCCGCCAGCCGCTCCAATTTTGCGCCAGCCGCTCGACGCGCGCCGGAGAAGGCCGGCGGCCGAGGCCATAGAAGGCGTGGATGGCGCTCTGCAGTCCCACGTCCCCCGAAGGAAGCGCGTCGAGGTGCGACATGGCGAGCAGGCCGACGAAGAAAGCGGTCCAGGGGCCGATGCCTTTTTGCTCGAGCAAGCGGGCGTGGGCCGCGGCGGGCTCCTCGCCGCGCAGCCCCTCGAGGTCCAAGCGGCCGTCCAAAGCGTCGCGTGCGATGGCGATGATATAGCGCGCCTTGGGGCCAGAAATCTGAATCTTCCGCAAATCGCGTGGCGACAAGATCGCAAGCGCCCCCGGGGACGGGAAGGCAAAGTAGCGGCGGCCCTGGAGCTCGACGTGGCCGCCGTAACACTCCACCAGGGCTTTCTTTACTTTGAAGGCGAAGGCCAGGTTGACCTGCTGATCGAGAATCGCCGATACCACGGCGGCAAAAATATTCGGCGACTGAGGGATGCGAAGCCCGCGAAAATGGCGGGTGAGGCGAGATAAAACCGGGTCGCTTGCTACACGACGGTAGAAGGCTGCCAAGTCCAGACTCGCCGAAAACTGGCGCTCGACAAGCTGTCGAACGGCCGTTTGGGTTCCCGAGTTCGAAGGGCCTGCGAGGATGCGCACTTTGAGGGCGCGGCCCTCTTCACGGACACCATAAAGAACCTGCTCGCCGTCGAATTCTACGACGCGCCGATATTCGTCTTCCTCGAAATGGTCAAGCAAAGGCTCGAATTTCCGCCCGCTCGCTTGGGCCGGCGGGCTGAGAATGAACTTCAGCGTGCGGTGGAAATCGAACGGCTGTCGAGGTCGGATCAACATACTGAGATGACGGCATGAAATTGACCTGCCATTGTGCCTCAGCCGGGCGCGCCCGCGCAACCAACCTGGAGCTAATTCTCGAAAGGGCAAAGGCAGGCAGTACTTTAGTACTGGGTCGGCCGGGCAGCTGGTAAGCATCCAATGTGGTAGGGAGAAGGGAAGTGGTACGCATGACTCCCAAAGAAGTTCCGCTGTGCACTCCCGAATCGGTCGCCCGCAGCCGAAAATCCAAGCAACTGAACGCATGGGCCGCCCTGCTATCCGGATGCCTCTGGGCTCTCGCCCTGGGAATGATTTCTCCTCCCACGCCACAAAAGCTGGCTCTTGGCTTCCTGGCAGGGCTGGTGTGGGCGAATGGTTTTGAATATGTCTACCACCGCTTCATTCTTCATCTGGCGGGCAGCTATTTTGCGCGCCGCCACTTGGTCCATCACCGCGCCACGGGCACGCCGGAGGAAGCCGAACACGTCAACTTCGGCGAATCGCCGCTATGGATCGTGCTGCTTTTTGTCGTAAACGGACTCCCAGTGTCGGCACTGGACTGGCTCTCCGGATTGGGAATTGCTCCCGGGATGCTTTTGGCGTTTGTCGCATATTTTGTGGCGGTCGAGGAGGTCCACTGGCGAATTCACCTGGGCGGGCGCCTGCCGAGTTTCTTAGAGCCGGCAAGGGGATACCACTTGGCCCACCACGACATGCCGGTCGGCCGCTACAATGTGTTCTTTCCGCTGTTCGACTGGCTGCTTGGGACAGCCCATGGACCAGCACTGGCCGATCAGGGACATGCCCGACCGGCTCGGTGAGGGTGCCACCAACCCTCAAATTACAATCTGCGTTAACCCGAGGGCTGCACGCCCAAGGACTCTCATGCCGCAGTTGGCGAGCCCGCCTTGCGTTAGGGCAGATTTTGTGTGTAACTAGGGCTCTCGGGCGTGCATCGAAACCTTGTCCCCAGCGGGGGCCAGGGGGAGCGGTTTGTCAACACACTTGAAGGTTCGAGTTCTGTCGAGTGTGAATCGAAGTCAGCCCCAGGGCTTGGCGCGCGAGGTCGGCAGGGAGCTCACGGACGCAAGTTTCATTTATGGCTGATTCCCCACAAACTACGATCGCCAAAGACGAGTCCGCCCTGGTCCTGGAGGCCAAGGCGGGAAGCTATGCCGCCTTTGAGGAGCTCGTCAACCGCTACGAAAAGAAAATCTATCGCCTGGGTTTGAACTTGACCGGAAACCCCGAGGACGCCGAAGACGTCTTGCAGGACACTTTCCTCAAGGCCTTCGAACACCTGGGGGACTTCCGCGCGGATTCGCGGTTCTACACCTGGATCGTCCGCATCGCTTTGAACGAGGCCTTGATGAAGCTCCGCAAGCGCCGCAGCGACAAGTCGGTCCCTATGAAGGACCACGTGGACGAGGACGGCGATGTTACGCCGCGAGAATTCACCGACTGGCGGCCTAATCCCGAGCAGCTTCTGGCGCAAAGCGAATTGCGCACGATTCTGGAAAACGCCGCGGGCTCGCTGCCGCCGGCGTTTCGCACGGTCTTCTTCCTGCGCGATGTGGAAGGGCTTTCGACCCAGGAGACCGCCGAGCTGCTCCACCTAACTATCAGCGCGGTCAAGGCGCGCCTGTTCCGGGCCCGGCTGCAACTGCGCGAAAATTTGAGCAAGACGTTTAAACGGGGTGCGAACTGATGAAATGCAAACAATGCTTTCAGGAGATCTCGAGCTACTTTGACGGGGATATTGACGACGCCTTGAAGCAGGAACTCATGGGCCACCTGAAGAACTGCCATAATTGTCAAGTGGTCTTCGACACCACGCGCACCACCATCGAGCTATACTGCGATGGCAAGCTTTATCCCCTCCCCGACGATGTGCGGGATCGCCTTCACCACGCCCTCGAGCGGCGACGCCGCAGTGGGACTGCGTCTTAGGCCGAGCCCTGAAACTCACACACCCCTAGCGCAGTAAGTCGAACAGTTCTCTCGGAGGCATGACTGTCTGCATGACCTTGGAAGCGGTTGCGGAGGTGGCGTCGAGTGGAACCTGCGCCGGTCCTGTGGGGGCCCGGCGCGTCGAGCCTCGTAGGGCGGCGCTGGCGCAAGATTGTTTGCCCCGCCTGCCACGCATTGCGGAATCGCTCCCTGGCCTGACAAGGGGGCCCATACCCGGCCCGTCAGGGCGGGAGCGAGTTTCACTTGACAGTTTCGGGGGAGGGCTCATAAAATTTTAAGTCTGTAGACTTCCACGCAGCGCAATAAGGCGGGCCATGGACAAAAAGAAAGTGGAGTCTTACCGAAAAAAGCTTCAGGCCAAGCAGGACGAACTGCTGAAACAGGTCAGTAAATCCGAGCAGGACGGGCGCGAGGCCGACGAGGAGGGCACGCAGGACGTCGCCGACAAAGCGGCCAATTCCTACATCAAGGAATTCCTCTTCCACCAGAGCGACGATAACCGCCGCTTGCTGCAACTGATCGAAGAGGCTCTGGCGCGGCTCGAAAACGGCACCTACGGCGAGTGCGTGGCCTGCCATCAGGAAGTTCAGCTTAAACGCCTTGAAGCCGTCCCCTGGGCCCGGCACTGCATCGAGTGCCAGGAAAAGCAGGAACAGGGTCTCCTCTAGCCAGGGTTGGAAGGAAAGCGAGGTTCGCCTTCTCCCTTTCCACGCTCATCTCTCGGCCCCGGTCTGTCTTTCAACAAATCGGCGACAGCCTGTTTGCACTGGTGTTTCCCGGCCCCTGCGCGCTTTGCCATCAGCCGCTGGAAGAGGCGGGCGCGCTTGACGTCTGCTCCGCATGCTGGTCCGAGCTTCAACCCTGGAGCGGACCCGCCTGCGCCCGTTGCGGCGTGCCCTTCGCGAGCGGCCGCGCGCTGGATGCCGCGGAGCCGCTCTGCGCCGATTGTCGCCTAAGCGAATTCCAATTCGATCTGGCGCGCAGCTTCGGGCTATACCGTGAAAGGTTGCGTCAGGCCATTGTGCATATGAAGTTCCGGCGGCGCGAGCGCTGGGGAATGCGGCTCGGCGGGCTGCTCGCCGAGACGTGGCGATCGAACCAGGAAATTTTTGGAGCGGGCCGGTTTCTGGTGGTGCCGGTCCCACTGCATCGGGGCCGGCAGCGCGAGCGCGGATACAATCAGGCCGAAGCCCTGGCCCGCGGATTGATTGTGGCACTCGGTGGGGGAAAAGGTGCGCTGCGGCTTGAGGCGCAATGCCTCAAGAAGATCCGTGACACCCGGCCCCAAACCGGCCTTTCGCGCGCCGAGCGTTGGGGCAACGTTCGCGGAGCCTTCGCCGTCTCTCCATCCGTCCAGGTAACGGGACTCGCCGTGGTTTTGATAGACGACGTCATGACGACCGGCGCCACACTTTCTGCCTGCGCCGCTGCCCTCAAAGGCGCGGGCTCGCGCAGCGTTGTCTCTTTGACCCTTGCCCGCGCAACGCCGCAATTCCCCGATCTGCTAGTTGACGAACCGGCCCTCAAATGAAGATAATAGCAATCTTGGTGCTTTTCTGGGGAACGCCCGGCGCCGGACGGCTGTGAGGCTCTCGAGGTGGCATCCGAGCTGGCGATACCTATGATGGAGTCGAGACAATCCGACCTTCATTCTCCGGTGCTGGTGTTGAATGCCACCTACGAGCCGATCAACGTCACTGCGGTACGGCGCGCTATAGTGCTGGTGATGAAGGGCGTGGCGACCGCGGAAGAGGAAAACGGCAGATTCGTGCATTCCTCACGTGTGGCCCTCCGCGTGCCTTCGGTCATCCGGCTCACCGAGTTCCGGCACATTCCCTACCAGACCAAGGCGCTGTCGCGGAAGAACATTCTGTTGCGCGACCGTTACACCTGCCAGTTCTGCGGGCACGTGCTGTCGTCCTCGGAGTTGACACTCGACCACGTGATTCCGCGCTCGCGGGGCGGCCACACCGATTGGGACAACCTGGTGGCTTGCTGCCATCGCTGCAATAACCAGAAGGGTGACCGCTCGCCCGAAGAGGCAGGGATGAGCCTTCGCCGGCCGCCGCGCCCCTTCACCCTCCATACCAGCCGCCAGCTCATGCGGATGCTCGGCAAAGCCGACGGCCGCTGGCGGAAATACTTGTTCTATTAGCCGACCTCCGAAGTCTGGGGTCAGTTGTCCGTTGACTTCGAGCGGTGGGGAGAATGGGCGGGCTCCGGGAAGGCACGACGGAGAACTGACCGCGGAGTACAACCGGCTGACATTTCCCCCTTTTTTGATTACACTTTAAACGCAGGCCGGGTTTACCGGGCGCGGCACCCGCTGGTATCAGCGTCGTTGAGCGGAGAGGTGGCCGAGTGGCTGAAGGCGGCGGTTTGCTAAACCGTTGTGCGGTCAAAAGCTGCACCCAGGGTTCGAATCCCTGCCTCTCCGCCAGTTTTCATAACCGCTGCTCATTCCGATGAAGGTGGTTGCTCATTCCGGTCAGTGATTCCAATGTGACGCCGGTCGCGATTGGAGCGAAGCGACGCCGGCCAGACCATAGCGGTCGCAGTGACCGGCTTGCGTCAGCGGAAATGCAGTTTGAGCTTCACCTCTTCTAGTTTTCCTTGAGGATATAACCCGCCGCAGGCGCGGTGGGAATGTGTGCCCCGACGTGTCGGGGTCCAAGCGCCGTGGAAAAAGGTGGAAGCTCGGGTTTTGAGTTTTCCACGCTTCCACCCGCACTCCTCCAAAGCCCGAAATCACACTGGAAAACCCCGCCTGGAGGGTGCACAATGCCCCCTGGTGCGTCCGAGTTTGTAAGTGAATCAGAGCGCGCGAGTTCGATAAGGGCTCGGCGGGCAAATTCTTTTTGGGGGAAGTCATGTTCCGTTGGTTGGTAGCAGCAGCCATCGCGGGCTGCCTGGCGCCAAGCGGCACGGCGCGTGGAGGTACTACCTCCCCGCCGAACGTCTGGTTTGTGGACTCGCTCATCAAGGTCTTCCCGGGTGATGTTCGCGGGACGCACAGTCTTCAAACTGCGGAGTTCAAGGGCGCACGCAACCAGCACATAGCCGTGCAGCTCGCCATTCGTTCGAGCACTCGACTCCCCGACCTCAGTGTGGAAGTAAGGGCGCTCGCCACCCGAAACGGCCGCCGGATATCAAATGTCGAGGTCCATCATGTCGCCTACGTGGTGGTAGGCTCGCACACGCCCGACTGTCCACCCGAGGAGGTCGTGGGGGTTGCGCCCGGGTGGTATCCCGATCCGCTCGAGGACTTTCCCGTTGCACTAGAGCCCCGCCGCACAACCCCCGCCTGGGTGACGATTCACATTCCCCCAGACGCGGTGGCCGGAAGCTATGAGGGCTTGGTTCTGGTGCGTTCTGGTGGGCGCGTGGTGGCGCGCAAGCCCTTCCGCCTGGAGGTAGTCAGCGCGTCGGTGCCGGCTGACAGGTCGCTCAAGGTCACCAACTGGTTCAGTCTGGATGACAAGACCTCGCGCCAGTTTTACGGCATCGCGGCCTTTTCACCGGAGTGGTGGATGCTTGTCTCGAACGTAGCCAGTGTGCTCTCGGCGCATCGCCAGAACGTGATCCTGACGCCGCTGCTCACGCTCATTCAGCCGCGGGTCGAGGGCGGCAAGCTCGCCTATGACTTCACCAACTTCGACCGCTGGGTGGAAACGTTCAAACAAGCTGGCGCGATCGGGTACATCGAGGGCAACCACCTGCTCGCCCGCGCCGGTAGTTATGACGCGCCGCTGCTCGTCCCGACCTTCCAAATTGTCGACGGCAAGCCGCAAAACCTCTCTCTGCCGCCGGATGATTCGCGAGTCGAGGCGTTTCTCTCGGGATTCCTCGCGTCGCTCGACGCCCATCTCAAGGAACGAGGGTGGGAGACCTTCTACTTCCAACATGTGCTTGACGAGGCGCATGGAAACGAGATTCCCTATTACGGAAAATACGCAGCGCTCGTCCACCGCCAGATGCCGGGCATTCCGACCATCGACGCCGTCGACGCGGCGCACATGCCCGAGGTGCTCCAGACGACGTGTGACATGTGGGTTCCTCAGCTCGGCCGCTTCGACGACCAGATGCCGCTCATCGACCGGCGCATTCAGAGCGGGCGGGCGGTCTGGTTCTACACCTGTCTCTATCCTCAAAAAAGGTATCTCAACCGACTGATGGATTTCCCCTTGATCAAAGTAAGGCTTCTCCAGTGGCTTGATTTCCGCTACGGATTCACGGGCTTCCTCCACTGGGGCGGGAATTCTTGGACGCCCGAGCCTCTCCTCGACACGCAGCCGGTAATCGACAAAAACACGGAGCTTCTGCCCTCAGGCGATGCCTTCATCGTCTACCCCGACCGCGGCCATCTCACCGTCCACAGCTCCATTCGGTTCGAGGCGATGCGCGCCGGCATTGAAGATTATGAAATGCTTCGGGAGCTCAAGGGGCGCGATCCTGCCGCCGCCGAGCAGATTGCCGCCAGCGCGGTTTCGTCCTTCACGGATTACGTCCGGGATGTCAGGACTTTCCGCAAGATTGAGCAGAGGCTCTTCGAAGCCTTATCGCGTAATTTGCCCCGTGCCGCATTTCGTGAACAGGGAAGCCGCGCCAACGGGACCCACTAGAACCACTCGCCTCGAAAAAAGGCCTGTGCGCGTCACTGTTGCCAATTCGCTTCAGCGAGGAAACTTCTATACCATGGTCACGATGGATAACGCCCTAATGTTGGATGTTGATCTACGACTTCCGTATTGTCGCGATCTTATCCTTAGGAGGCTGATGAAAAATTGTCTTACGTCGTCATTCTGAGCCCTTCGCTGACTGTCATTCTGACCCCGATGCAGTGAATCGGGGGAAGAATCCCTTTCATTCCGCGCTCAGGGTTAACTCCGCGAAGAATCTATTTTTTTGATTTTAAAGCAGTGCGAGATGCTTTGCTTCGCGCAGCATGACATTTCGGCGCGTTTTTCGCCAGCCTCTTGGGCGGTCGTTTCCGGGTGCGACATGATACAGGCGGAACCGATTGGCGCAAACGGAAATTTCGGCTCAATAGCCCAAGGCGGCAAGCCACGCGAGGCCACGGATTTGCGTCCAACCGAACTGAGCTTTGACGGCGGTGCGAGACTAGCGGTCGGGGAGGAGTGAAGTGAAGGCATACCGAGGATTGAAACTCATTGTGTTGCTGGTGCTCGCCGCGGGAGGAGTGGTGGGGCTGATTCTGACTCGGGGCTCTCGCAACAGCCCGCAACTCCGCAATAGCCCGCAAGGGGAGCGAGGTGTTATCCAGTTAGTTAACCAGAGACCTTTCGAGACGGCCAGCCGGTTGTCGGCACTGGCCACCACGCCCGAAGAACAGCATCTAGCTCAAGAGGCCTTTCGCTTAGCGGATCGCGAGTTGGACCTGGAGTTCGCCTCAGCGCTTCATGCGACTTCACAATGGTCTGGCCCCGAGACACCTGAAGTGCGCGCCGTTCAGGAAGGAATCCAAAGGATTGAAGCCGGGATTCAGTCGCAGCAGCAGGAGGTGGACCAGCTCACCGAAGCGGCTAAGAAAGCCAGAGCGGAACGCCGCGACGAGCTGCAACAGCAATTGGAGGTCAGCCAAGCCGAGCTGAATCTTTACAAGGAAGCGCTGGGGGATGCGAAGGATGATTTGATTCGGGCCGGCGGCGACCCGCACAGCAGAATTCAGCAATTGGTGGAGAATCACGAGGCAGCCTCGCACGCCGCCGATTCGTTCAAATTCCCTCCTCTCAGCTCGACCGAGCCAGGTTCTTCACGAGGCAGCCTCTTGGCTCAATGGTCCGAATGGAATGCGATCCGGGAAAAGGAAAAGGAGATCCTCCAGGCTCAAAGGGAAGCTTACCAGGCTGCCGCAGAGGGCGCGACGGCCCATGATGCCCTGGAACGTCAAGTCCAGGGCGAACAGGCGCAAAACAAGGTCCTGACCGCGAAAGGCTCGCGCTCTGCCAGCCGGCCTGGCCCGGCTGCTGCGGGGGGCATTGAGACCAGCCCCGAGCGGACACCTGCCGCCTCAGTCTCCTTGCTCAAGCGCCTTTCCGACGACCGGAAGGCGCTGGCGATCCTGGGCAAGAGCATTCAGGAACTTAATGAACTGGGCACGGTATACAGCCGGTGGGGCGGGCTGGTGGAAATGGACGCGCGCCATGCACTGCACGGCATCATCGAGTCTGCCCTATGGATTGTGATGATGTTGATGCTCGTGTTCGTCATCAACCGAACGGGCGAGCACTTTTTCGCTCGGCTCGCCCTGGAAGCAAAGCAGCGCGCCACGCTGCAGGCGGTGACCCGAATCAGCGTGCAAGTGCTGGCGGTGATGGTGATTCTGATCGTGTTGTTCGGCCCACCCAACCAGTTGTCCACCGTGCTGGGACTGGCAGGCGCAGGCCTCACCGTGGTCTTGAAGGACTTCATCGTCTCGTTCCTGGGATGGTTCGTCCTGATGGGCCGGCAGGGGATTCGCGTGGGGGATTGGGTGGAAATTAACGGCGTGCATGGCGAAGTGATTGAGATCACACTGCTGCGAACCGTTTTGCTCGAGACGGGTAATTGGACCGAAGCGGGGCAGCCCACGGGCCGTCAGGTGGCCTTTCTGAACCAATATGCGATCGACGGCTACTACTTCAATTTCACGACCTCGGGGCAGTGGCTCTGGGACCACCTGCAAGTGCTAATTCCCGTGGGGGAGGACCCTTACCCGCTGGTGGAAAAAATCCGCAGCATCGTGGACAAGGAAACGGAAAGCAATAAGCACCTGGCGGAGCGGGAATGGCAACGAGTCTCGCGACACTATGGCGTGAGATCGTTTACGGCGGAACCCAGCGTCAACGTCAAGCCCACCGACAACGGCGTGGTGGTGATTGTCCGTTACATTACCCGGGCGGATGATCGAACCGAAACGCGTTATCGCCTCAACTCTGCTTTGGTCGAGTTGCTGCACCACAGGGGGGAGATTATCCCACCCGCAGAAAGCGTGCCTGCCACTGCTGACTCCGAGAAGTAACGGCAGCCTGGGCCTTCATGCTCTGATTTGCGCGTCCTGACGCGTCCCGGGGGCTCTCTTCAAGCTCCGAGGCAGCACGATTCGAACACTCGATTTGCTGCCCCATCCCGGCTAATATCACCGCTATCGTCAAGAAGAGGGTGCAAATGCATGAGGGCTGCGTGCGTTAGTCTGATACTTCTGCTGTCCGCGGCAATCGGGTATTCCGAGCAGCGGAACGCAGGGCCTGCCGTGCCTGCGGGTCTTATCGGCGAGCCGCAAACGATCCCGCTCTGGGAGAATGGCGCACCCGGGGCTTTGGGCAACGAGGATCGCGACAAGCCAACAATCACCATCTACGCTCCGGTGGATGCCAGCGAGACAGGCACGGCCGTGATCGTCGCGCCCGGCGGTGGCTATACCTTTCTGGCGACGAACCACGAGGGGCGGCAGGTTGCAAACTGGTTTAACGCGCTCGGGATCACAGCGTTCGTGCTGAAATACCGGCTCGGCCCACGATATCATCATCCCATTGAGCTGGGTGATGCGCAACGCGCGATCCGGCTGGTCAGGGCGCGGGCCAAAGAATTCGAAGTGCGACCCGATCGAGTGGGCATCATGGGGTTCTCAGCGGGCGGACACCTGGCATCAACTGCCGCGACTCATTTTGATGACGGTGATCCTGGGGCCGCTGACCCTATCAACCGTGTAAGCTCTAGGCCGGATTTCGTGATCCTGGCGTACCCGGTCATATCCTTCACTGCTCCGTACACGCACCACGGATCCTTGATGGCCCTGCTGGGCGAGAATCCCGATGCCGAATTGCGGCGAGACCTTTCGAATGAGCTTCGCGTCACCCCACAGACTCCTCCGACGTTTCTGTTCAGCACCAGCGCCGACACGGGGGTGCCGCCCGAAAACAGCGCGGCATTCTATTTGGCGCTGCACAAGGCGGGTGTCCCGGCGGAGCTGCACATTTTCGAAAAGGGACCCCATGGCGTTGGCCTGGATTTGGCCGACCCTACCCTCGGCGAATGGCCCGCGCTGCTGGCAAACTGGTTGCGCAACAGAGGACTGTTGGCGAAATGAGCGTTGGACTCTGGGTTGGTCCTGCCGCCCGGTAGGCCAATAACGCCGGTGTCTTCCCGGCAACCCGCAGCAACAGCCATACCTTCGCCAACCTCCAGGCGCGCGTTACCGTCTCGGCTGAGACCCTCACGGACGCGGTTTGGACGGGTTAGGAATGAATTTGGTATATCGCAGCGTCACCTTTGCGGCACTCCTTGGCACTTCCTCTCCGGCTCCTGACGTGAATTCAGTAATCAAGGCAGTTGACTCTTGAGTTCTTACTCTACCGAGCGTTCGGCGGGAAACCCACGAGAGTGAACACAGCCTCGTCGGGCAGGTCAATCTGCGCCACGCCATCTTGAACCGTCAGGGTGTCCATTCTCAGACAATCCGCGTTGCGTGTCGTTTCGTACAGATCCCAGGCGATGGGTGAATCGGGGCCCGAGGGCAAGCTGACTTGGAGCCTGTTCGCGCCTCCTTCCTTGACGCCGACGATAGTCAGAGATTGCGTGGTCGGGTCGCGGAACGCTGAGATGGTGAGTCCTGAGGAATCCGTGCGCGCGGCAACTCTTTCGGAGCCGGGGCGCACGAAGTGATATTCCAGTCGTTCTCGGCAGTTTTGTCCAGATCGTTCAGGTCTCCGTATTCGGTCAGCCATACTGGTGTCTGGGGGTACTGGCTGGCCTTCACCCGTCGGAGCTGCGGTCCTACGGAATTCTCGCCGTAGGTGTGAAAGCTGAAGACGCCCACCTGCTTCATTAGTTCTCGGTCCTCAAGAATCGGCTCAACGTAATCATTGGTGATGATCGCCTGGTCGGCCACCATCAGCTTGACGTCGCCCAATCCTTCCTTCTTGAGGCGAGCCGCGACAGCGCCAAGCACCTTTGGCGCCTCTTTCGGATCGATGCGCGGGCCTTCGGCAGGATAACAATCCGTTTCGTTAAACGGACTGAAGTATTCAAAATCGACGTGGGCTTTGTAGCGAGCATACATGACCAACGACACGACTTCCTCGGCGAACTCAGGGTACATTGCCGGATTGAGATGCGACGGGGACGGCTCTTTGGCGCTTTTGTTGCACACATCGTGCGTGGGCGGTGGCGCCTTGTCATCAACCATCCAATCGGGCACAGGTCCCATGAGCGCGATTACGGGACGAATGCCGCGCGAGTTCAGGTATCGCAGCCCTCTCCAGGTCGCCTCAAAAATCGGCCCGGAGTAGCGGTTGTTGTAATACTCCCAGTTCATGACGTTGGGGTCGTCATTGTCGTTGACTTCTTCCCAGTTGCTGTAGACGAGATAAGGAACGACTCGGAAGATAGTCGCCCCGAGGTCGTCGATCAACATGCCGAACATTGCCTTTTGATCGTCGCGAAAATAGGGTCCGGTGAAATTGACTCCGAATCCGTCAATCCATTGGAACCGCTCGGCAGGGTCGATCGTAACCTTGGCCACAGACGTGTTGCCTTGAGCAAAAAGCAAAGGCCCGGAGAGTAGCAACCAGACGCCGGTAGCGTACGTTAAGTGTCTGCAATTCATTTGCAGCATCCCCCGAACAGAGCGCCGAACTGTGAGCCACCCTAGGCCCGACGATTCATGGAGCCGAGTTCAATTCGAAGGCGTGTCGCGGCTCTGCCGCTTGGGTTGCACGGAATAGATCAAGGACTAGCATGGGCCCAATCGGAGCCGGCAAGTGTCAGCTTTCAGTGCGCCGAGGCCTTTTCGCTGGCCGCGTGCGCCATCGCTTGTTGCTGAGCTTCGACAGCAATCTTCTCAAAGATTGCCTTAGCCGCTCGGTAGCGATGGTGGGCGGGCTCGCGGTCCTTGGACAAAAACTCGCTCCAACTTCCTCCCGGCGAGGTCTGTTTAATCAAGTTCTCGATCCACCGCACGAAGAACTGCGCGTCGCTGGCACTGGCTCGGATGGGCTTGGAATTCACGATGACGAAAACCGCGCCGGTATGAGTCTGGTGGCCATTCTGCCAGTCCATCCGCCGGGCGGCGAGCCACCCGCTTTCGCGGAAGTCCAGCGTGGTCTCAAACACCACCGGGGCGCTCGGAGCCACAGTGCCGGTTTGTGATGCCACCACCGCGCCGTCATGCACAAGCTCAACCCTGCCGACCGCCCCTTTGAGCGACCGCCACTCGATTCGCACTCGCACCGGACCCGCCGCCGAGAGACGAACCTCATCTCCCGCAGTTGCGGCGCCGTTCACCCTCAGGTCCAGGAATTCATTGTGAGCGTTTCGCGAGACCACCGTCCGCCCCTTAGCGATTCCCTCGATCCACTTGCGGTAAGTCAGGTTGCCGTCCGGAATCCTGACGTAGGTCAGCAAAGTCCCATAAGGCTCCCCATAGTTGCACGAGTAGTCCGTGGAGGCCGCCAGCCCGGGCCGAAATCCGGTATTCAGGATTCGATAATAGGCCTGAATAGCGGCATCACTTCCGTGCACGTCCTCCATCAAGAACGAGGTAGATCCCAAGGCTGTTTCCACGGGATATTCCAACGGCGCGCAGCAGTCCAGCGACAGGGGAATGCCGTCGGGCGGCGGATAGAAGGCGTAAGGAAGGTATTGCATGTGGGCAAACCCGGCGATTGCGCCTTGCTCCTTTGCCCAGGCAAACACCGGATAGGTGAACTGTGAGAAAAATGTCTTCCCCGACTTGAGACCTAGGACAATCAGGTGCCCTCCGATCATCTTGTCCGAGAAGGTGACGCCTTCGGGATCGAAATGCCATTCGGCATCCCAATGCACGAGCCGCTGGCCGTTGGAGACGGCGTTGTCTTCACCTGTAACCATCGGAATGTCCCGGTCGGCGTACTTGATTTCACCGTTGCCAATATCCGCAAGTACGGAGATCACAGCGAGATTGTTGGTTTGCATCCCCTCCAAAAGTTGCTTCGGTGTGAGCATTTCCTTTTCATTCGATCGGCCACAGCCAATGCCGCGATGCACGTGGGCGTCGCCCGCAAACCAGTCGGGCGGCTCCAGTCTGTCAGTGGGTTGCGCTTGGAAAAAAGCGGGGGCTGGCAGGCCGAGTCCCAGAACAGCAGACAGAAGCAACTGCATGCCGCCTTTAATCCCGATCGCGCTCTCGATTTGAGCCTTCATAGTGATGATTGCGGCTCGACCACGAAAACTCGATCTTTCTGTGAATCTGGCCCGCAGCGTATCAAGCGCTTTTGACATGTCAAGCGGTTTCTGGCAAACATGGAGCGCCCCGTGCGGCATGTCGCCTGGCCCAACAAGTACGAGGGGAGGAAATGCGGCCAATGAAAATCACCGATGTCCAAGCCATTATTTTGCGTCTTCCTGTGAGGCGCGCGATTGCCGACGGCACACAGGACGATTTGTTGATTCGCGTTGAAACCGACGAAGGCATCATCGGCTACGGTGAGGTCGATACCTCGCCAGAGGTAGGGAAAGCAGTGATTGATGCACAGATGTCGCACGGCACTTGCTACGGGCTGCGGGAGCTCCTGCTCGGTCAAGACCCATTCGACTTCGAGCAGATTTGGGAGTCGATGTACCGGAAAACTCTCTATTACGGGAGGCACGGGGCCGTGCTCCACGCCATGAGCGGCGTCGACATGGCGCTCTGGGACATTCTGGGAAAAGCGACAGGAAAACCTGTTCACAAGCTGCTCGGGGGGAGCTTCTGTGAAGATGTTCGGGCCTATGCAAGTATGCTGATGCCTGCGGCGTTCCACGAAGTTCAGGACACGGTTCGGCGATATGTCGAAGAAGGCTTCACGGCTATCAAGTTGGGCTATGGCCCTCTCGGCAAAGACGTGAAAAGGGACGTGGCCCTGGCCGCGGCCGCCAAAGAAGCAGCAGGCAAGGACGTGGAGGTGATGATCGACATCGGTCACGGATACACATTGAAGATGGCCTTGCAGGCTGCCCGTGAGTTTGAACAATTGGGCATCTACTGGATGGAAGAACCTCTGCCGCCTGATAATTTCGAAGATTACCGCCGCCTGTGCGACTCGACCTCCTTGCGTATTGCGGCCGGAGAGCAGGACGTTGGGCGCTGGGTCTTCCGCCGTCTCATCTGGTACTGCAGGCTGGATGTGATCCAGCCGGACATTTCCCGCGCCGGGGGATTGACTGAAGCGAAGCGTATCGCCTACATGGCGCACGAGGCAAACCGGCCCTGTGTCCCACACGCGTTCCGCACAGGAATTCTGGTCGCGGCATGCCTCCATCTGATCGCGGCCATCCCCAATTCGCTGTTTCTTGAATACTCCGTCACAGAGTCGCCGCTCCGCCGAGAGCTACTTACAAAACCTTTCAGCGTGGTCAAAGGCCGCGTGGCAATTCCCACCAACCCTGGTCTGGGAATTGAAATCAACCCGGAAACAGTCAGGAAGTATGGAGTCGGTAGCGAAATCTAATTCTCCCTGAGGAAGGCGTATCGACGTCGAACTCACGGCAGAGCCTCGAGTCACGGTCCCAGAGACAGCAACTCCTGTAGTCCTCAAGAACTTTGCGCCCGCGAAGATGTAACGGTTACATCGCAACTATTCGGTCGCTCGCCGGATGCTTCATTTCCTCGGTAGTTGTGGCCACTAACCTCCGAGGATTCAATGCAACTGGGCTTCTTGGTAGGGACAGCCGAAACCTCACTTTGCCAGTGATCCAGAAAAAGGGGGCCGCCCACATTCCCCCGAACTCGCATCATGATTGATACAGAAAACGGGTGCAGGTCAAGAGAAGTGAGCTGACGGCGGTGAAATCGAATTGACACGGCCAACGTTCGGAGCGCCCCGCCAATGGAGCGCGTTTTGATACTTTCTTGAATCTCCCTGGATTAACCGGCCTGCGTCTGAAGTGAAGAGCCGCGGATCGCCAACCTGGTCTTCAGGACTTTGTGTTGCGTGGGGATTCCAGCCCCGCCGGTGATTCGCTTCAGGAGGAGATTTGCTGCGGTGCTGCCCATCTCGTAGGTGGGCTGAATCACGGCACTAATGGTAGGGTGCATGACTTCAAAAGCTTGGAGGTCGTCAAAGCTAATTAGAGCCACGTTTTCGGGACAGCGCAAGCCAAGCTCATCGAGAGCACGTGTGCAACCCATCGTCATCAGGCCGTTGCTAATATACAACGCCGTGGGCCTTTCGTTCAGTGTCAAAAGGGTTTTGCTTTGCGTGTACCCAGACTCCAGGTCGACGCGCCCTTCCCGGACAAGATTCGGGTCCCTCTTCAATCCGTGCCGGCGAAGGGCCTGCTCATAGCCCTTTAATCTGCGTCGGGCCATCGTCATATTCAAGGGGCCTGTAATAATCCCAATTCGGCGATGCCCTGCCTCAATCAAGTGGGTGACCGCATCCAGGCTTCCAGAATAGTTGTCCACCAGGACCGCGTCGCCCCTAAAATTTCTATAAAAGCGGTCAATATAAACCACCGGCGTCCTTTCAAAATCATGGCGGAGCAGGTAGGGAGGGGGCGTCACTGGAGTGATTTCCAACAACAGGCCATCGACGCGTTTGGCGGTAAGAGTTCGATAATAGGTCTCCTCCTTTTCGATCAGGTAATCGGAGTTCCCAACAATGAGCGTGTAACCCGCCCGGCTCAAAACGTCTTCGGCGCCTCGGACCACAGCGGGGAAGAAGGGGTTGGTAATGTCGGGGATGATCATGCCAACGGTCTTGCTTTTCATGGTCCGCAGGCTGCGAGCCATGGCGTTGGGATGGTAATTCATCTCGTCGACGGCTTTGAGGACTCGCGCCTTGAGGCGAGGGCTGACAAAGATGATTTGGTTCAAGACATGAGAGACCGTTGCGGTTGAAACCCGGGCTCGAGCTGCGACTTCTCGAATGGTTGCCATCGAGCGCCGACGCATTATAGCTGTTTCCAAGTCTGTGATACAAGAGGAGAAATCGATTAACAAGCCCGCCAAGAGACCACTCACATGTTCGTAGGCAGCCTACGGACATTGGTTTCCGTCTGCTGGCGGATGATGTCGCAGAGGTATTGACAGGGTCATGAGTTAATGCTTTAATTCCGGAGCTGCGTCGGGGTATGGTCTGGTTTGAATGCCTAATTTTGAGCGTGCTCCCCTAAGGAGGAGAGACATGAAGAAGTGCGGAAATACCCCTGGCTCCCCGCTTGCCAAAGTTCGATTTCCCTACTTTGGGTTGATCATTTCCACGATACTGGCTTTCACCCTCACCCTTGATGGGGACGTTGCCTTCGCCCAGGCTTATACCGCCAGCTTGACGGGAGTCGTAACTGACTCGTCAGGAGCGGCAATCCCCAATGTCAGCATTATGCTGCGGAACATGAGCACTGAAGAGGCGCGCACGACCACGTCGGGCCCGGATGGCCGATACAGCCTCGTGCAGCTTGCGCCCGCCACCTATGAAATCGAGGCGTCGGCGAAGGGGTTCAAGACTTACGACGAGAAAAACATTACTCTCCTAGCGGAACGAGCAGCCGAGCTCAACCTGACTTTACAAGTGGGCGAGAGTTCAACAACCATTTCCGTCACAGCCCCTGTCATCGCCCTGGACACACAGTCCGCCACGCAGTCTGCAACGCTCACCTCGACCATGATGACCGAACTTCCAATGGACGTGCGCAATCCGCTCGCCTTGGTCTTGACCCAGGCGGCGGCAACCGTGGGGATTTTTGGGCCCCCGAATGCTCCCTTTGACCAGACTTTCAGCGGATTTACGCTCAAAGGAAGCCGCTCGATGGGCAGTGCCATCCTTCTCGACGGCGCTCCCGACACCGCTGCGGACTGGGGCGGCCTGCTCGTCGCTCCCTCGACGGAATCGGTGACCGAGATGCAAGTAATTGACAACACCTACGACGCTCAGTTCGGCAAGACCGAAGGCGGTGTGGTCAATATGGTGACGAAGAGCGGCAGCTCGAGTTTCCACGGCGAGGTTTACGATTTTCTTCGGAATGACAACTTGGATGCCAGCAGCTGGAGTGGCAATGCCTTTACGACCTGCGATCCCTCATTGACCAAACAACAGTGCGATTCATTGAAGAAGCCGGAATTCAAGAGAAACCAATTCGGGTTTAACGTTGGGGGACCGATGTGGAACAGCCGTCACCTGTACTTTTTCGGGGCCTACGAAGGCCTCCGCCAGCCATTTTCGACTGACAGTGGAGTCCAAACCGTCCCTACGACGGCTCAGCGCAACGGCGACTTTTCTGCAACCTACAATCCCGACGGGGGCCTGGCAGTCATTTACGATCCCACAACGACCGCACCCGATCCCAACAATCCAGGGCAATTTATCCGCCAGCCCGTCGATGCAAGTTGTGTCGGAGTCAAGTTTCCAAACACTTGTGCCGGCAACATTGTTCCGTCGGGCGAGATCAATAAGGTCGGTCAGGCCGTCCTGAATCTGTTCCCCCAGCCGAACCTCTCGGGAGATCCCATAACTGGAGAAAACAACTACCGCAAGGTGGCAAGCGGCAACACCCTCAGTGACCGGTTTGATGCCCGTGTGGACTGGATCCACAACGAGAAGCACAGCATGTACGTGCGCTGGTCTTCTCGGCTCCGTCAGAATAACAACACCCCGGATTTTTACGGGAATGGGGCCGAAAGCTCGGCCTTCAAGAGCGACAAGAACCCTGGGTACCAAGGAGTTTGGGGCAATACATTTACTCCCAGCCCGAATTGGGTGCTCAACGTTTTGGTCGAAAGCGGGCGCTGGAATGAATCCCAAATTTCGCCTGCCCTG